>DATBKW010000334.1:0-13971 GCA_036555665.1 Solirubrobacteraceae bacterium
TGGCTGATGCTCGCCAACCGCAACCACTTCGGGTGGCCGGACCTGGCAAGCAAGAATCTCACGGGCATCTTGTTCGGCACGCCCGACTACGACAACCAGTCGCTGGACAACGCGATCGGGTTCATCCCCGAGTATCTCTTCGGCCGCGCGATCGCGGGCGGCGGGGCGCAGGTCCCCGATCCCGACTACAACCGCAACGTCTTCCCGGTCTCGCCCGGCCTGGTCCACAAGAACATGGGCATGGGCTTCGACGACGAGGACCAGAACGGGCTGTCGCACCGCAACGACTGGTCGGCCTACACGCCCTCGTGCGGGCATGGAGTGCGGCTGATCTGGTCGGACCCCGACCCGCGCAAGCCCGACTCGCCGTACGCGAACCCATAGGAGGCGCGACGCACGGGCTCACCCCGCGGCAGCGCGGCGTGCTGATCGCGGCGGGCGCGGCCAACGCGCTGTTGTTCCTCGATCAGACGACGGTGCCGGTCGCGCTGCCCGCCATCGAGCGCGAGTTCGGCGCGTCCACCGCGGCGATCCAGTGGACGATCGGTGCCTACCTGCTGTCGCTGGCCTCACTCATGGCCGGGTCGGGGCGCCTCGCGGACCTCTACGGCCGGCGGCGGCTGTTCCTTCTGGGCCTGGGCTTGCTCGGGCTCGCCTCCGTCGCCTGCGCCGCGGCGCCCTCCCAGCTCGCGCTGATCGCGGCGCGGACCGTGCAGGGAGCGGGCGCCGCGTTGACGCAGCCGCTCGCGCTCGCGCATGCCACCGCGATCATGCCCGCGGACCGGCGCGGCTGGGCGATCGGGGTGCTGGCCAGCGCGGGCACCACGTGCCTCATGGTCGGCCCGCTGCTCGGAGGGCTGCTCGTGGAGACCCTCGGATGGCGCTTCGTGTTCCTGGCCAACCTGCCGATCGTCGTGGTCGCGTTCTGGCTCGGCCTGCGGCACATGCCACCGTCGCGCGCGCCGGAACCTCCGGCTCTCGACCTCGCGGGCCTGCTCCTGCTCACCGCCGGTCTGGCGGTAACGGTGGCGGGCCTCCTGCACGTGGGCGAATGGGAATCGCCGTTGGACGTCGGCGTCCTCGCCCTCGGTGCGGTCGTCCTCGCCGCCTTTGTCGCGGTCGAGCGCCGCAGCGCGCACCCGCTCATACCGCTGCGCCTGCTGCGAGCGCCCGAGGTGGCGCGCTCGATGACCGCGCTGCTGACCATCCAGGGCGCGGCGCTGGGCGTCACCGTCTACGTCGTGCTCTACCTCGAGAACGGTCTGGGCCTCACCGCGCTCCAAGCCGGGGCCGTGCTGCTGCCGGCGATGATCTGGAGCCCGCTGCTGTCGACGCGCACGGGTCGCCTCGCCGACCGCTACGGCGAGCGCATGCTCGTCGGCGCCGGGCTCGTCGCCGCGGCCGCCGGCCTGATCGCGATCGCGCTGCCGGCGCGCGCCGACGAGGCGCTGCTGCTGATTCCGGGCCTGCTGGTCTTCGGCGTCTCTCGCCCGTTCGTGTTCACGCCGGCCAGCACCGTGCCCGTGAAGGCGCTGCCGCCGGGCGAGCGCGGGATGGCCTCGAGCCTGGTCACGGGATCGCGCCAACTCGGCGCCGTGCTCGGCGTGGCCGGCCTCGGCGCCCTCGCCGCCGCCTTCGATCACGGCGAACGTACGGGGGCGAGCGCGGCCGGGCTGCAGGCGGCGATGCTGGCGGCCGCGGCGGCCGCCGCCCTGGCCGGGAGCGCCGGCCTGCTCAGGCCGCCGCGAGCTCGGCGACGACCTCGTACGTTGCGCCTTCGACGCGCGTGCGCAGGCTGTCCGACAGATGGGCCAGGAGGCGCAGGGCGCCCTCGTTCTCGGTCAGCGTGGTACCGGTGAAGCGCGTGATGCCGCGGGCGCGCGCGGCCTCCTTCAGCGCCTTGCCCAGCGCGATGCCCAGCCCCTGGCGCTGGAAGCGGTCGCTGACGACCAGCGCGATCTCGGCGGCCTCGGGGTCGTTGGCGTCGCGCACCCAGCGCCCGACGCCGACCAGGGGGCGCGGATCGTCGGCCTGCACGGCGACGAGCGCGTAGTGGTGGACGAAGTCGATCTCGGTCAGGTAGCGCTGCTCGGCGCTCGTCAGGTGGTTCCTGGGGGCGAGGAAGCGCAGGCGCGCGGTCCGCGGGGACAGCCGCTTCACCGCAGCGGCGAGCATCGCCTTGTCATCCGGCCGGATCCGCCGGATGGTCACCTCGGTTCCGTTGTTCAGTCGCAGTGCCACAGCACAGACCGTAGGCCGAACGGTCCGCGCCGTGGGTGAGTTGCGTCACGCAACGTCGGTGTGCGATTCAGCGCTGCTCGAGCCCGACGTACTCGCGTCCGCGCGCGCCCGTGTAGATCTGGCGCGGCCGCGCGATCTTCTGCTCGGAGTCCTGGACCATCTCCAGCCACTGGGCGATCCAGCCGCTCGTGCGGCCGATCGCGAACATGACCGGAAACATCGCCACCGGCAGGCCCATCGCCTCGTAGATGAGCCCCGAGTAGAAGTCGACGTTGGGGTACAGCTTGCGCGAGATGAAGTAGTCGTCCTCGAGCGCGATCTTCTCGAGCTCGGTGGCGATCTCGAGCAGCGGGTTCTTGCCCGTGACCTCGAAGACGTCGTGGCACGCCTTCTTGATGATCTGGGCCCGCGGATCGTAGTTCTTGTAGACGCGGTGGCCGAAGCCCATCAGGCGCTCGTTGCCCTCCTTCACGCCGGCGATGAAGTCGGGGATGTTGTCCTTGTTCTCGATGCGCTTGAGCATGCGCAGCACGGCCTCGTTGGCGCCGCCGTGCAGCGGCCCGTAGAGCGCAGCGACGCCCGCCGCGACGGCCGAGTAGGGGTCGACCTGCGAGGAGCCGACCGAGCGCACCGCGCTCGTCGAGCAGTTCTGCTCGTGGTCGGCGTGCAGGATGAAGAGGATGTCCAGAGCGCGTTCCAGCCGCGGATCGGGCTGGTACTTCAGCTCGGTCATCTTGTACATCATGTTCAGGAAGTTGCCGCTGTAGGCCAGGTCGTTGTCGGGATAGACGTAGGGCTGGCCCATGTTGTGGCGGTAGGCGAAGGCCGCGAGCGTCGGCATCTTGGCGATCAGGCGGATCGTCTGGATGTGGCGGTTCTCGGCGTCCTTGATGTCGTTGGCGTCCGGATAGAACGTCGACAGCGCACCGACGGAGCCCAGCAGCATCCCCATCGGGTGAGCGTCGTGGCGGAAGCCGCGGATGAAGTCCTTGATGTTCTCGTGGACGAAGGTGTGGATGGTGACCTCGCCGATCCAGTCGTCGAGCTGCTTGGAGCTCGGCAGCTCGCCGTGGACGAGCAGGTAGGCGACCTCGAGGTAGGTCGAGCGCTCGGCGAGCTGCTCGATGGGGTAGCCGCGGTACTCGAGGATCCCCTTCTCGCCGTCGAGGAAGGTGATGCCCGACCGGCACGACGCCGTGTTCATGTAGGCCGGGTCGTAGGTCATCAGCCCGAAGTCGTCATCGTCGACCTTGATCTGGCGGAAGTCGGTCGAGCGCACCGTGCCGTCGGCGATCGGGATCTCGTAGGTGCGACCCGTGCGGTTGTCGGTGACGGACAGCGTGCCGCTGCCGTCGGTGCCTACGCCGTCGGCGCCGGCCTTCGCATCGGTCTGGGTGCTCATGGTTCTCCCTGTGCTGTCGCTGTCCGTGGGACGAATGGTAAAGACAGCGCCTTCACAGCCACCCCTTCTCTTCGGCGCTGCGGATCGCTTCTACCCGGTTGCGGGCGCCGACCTTCCCGATTGCAGACGAGAGGTAGTTGCGCACCGTCCCGGGCGAGAGGTGCAGGGCGGCCGCGATCTCGGCCACCGTCGGGTGCTCGCGCGCGGCCGACAGGACGTCGTGCTCGCGCGCGGTGAGCGGGCTGGCCCCCTCGCTCAGCGCAGCCGCGGCCAGCCCCGGATCGACGACGCGCTCGCCCGCGATCGCACGGCGGATCGCGCGGGCGAGCTCCTCGGCGGGCGCATCCTTGAGCAGGAAGCCCGCGGCGCCCTGCTCCATGGCGCGGCGCAGGTAGCCTGGACGGCCGAAGGTGGTGAGCATGAGCACCTTGCACTCGGGCAGCTCGCGCGCGACGTCGGCGCCCGCCTGCAGCCCGTCGGCGCCGGGCATCTCGATGTCCAGCAGCGCGACGTCCGGGCGCTGCGCGAGCGCGGCGGACAGGACCTCGTCGCCGCGCGCGACCTCGGCGACGACCTCGATGTCGGGCTCGAGCGACAGCAGCCCCGCCAGCGCGCCGCGGACCATCGCCTGGTCCTCGGCGAGCAGGACGCGGATCACCCCAGCGAGCCTATCGGGACGATCGCGCGCACACGGAAGCCGGGGCCGTCCTCGCGGGGGCCTGCCTCCAGCCGGCCGCCCGCCTGGCGGACGCGCTCCTCCAGGCCGAGCAGCCCGCTGCCGCCGCCCGAGGTCCCGTTGGCCGCGCGCCCGTCGTCGATGACCTCCACGGTCGCCTGGCCGAGCGCGGGGACCAGGCGGATCGTGCTGTGGCGCGCGCCGCTGTGGCGGATCACGTTGGTGGCGGCCTCGCGGACCGTCCAGGCCAAGGCCGCCTCGACCTCGGCCGGGAGGTCGACTGGCGGGCGCTCGATCGTCGTCTCGATGCCGGCCGCGTCCAGCGCGGTGCGCGCGCCGTCGAGCTCGGCGTCGAGCTGTGGCCGACGGTAGCCGCTGACCGCCTCGCGCACCTCGCGCAGCGCCTCCCGCGTGACGGCCTCGATGTCGGCGACGTCGGCCGCGGCGGTGACCGGGTCGTCGGGCAGCCGTTTGCGCGCGAGCTGCGCCTTGAGCGCGATGACCGACAGCGAGTGGCCCAAGAGGTCGTGCAGGTCGCGGGCGAAGCGCGCGCGCTCGCCGGCCACGGCGAGCCGCGCGAGCTCGGCGCGGGCCTCGTGCAGCTCGCGGTTGGCGCGCATGATCTCGCCCAGCGACACCATCGCCGCGCCGATGCCGAGCAGGCCGAGCGCCTGGCCCCATGCCGCGCCGGGGTTGGCGTCGCCGAGCGTCGCGGCCACGCCGGCGATGACGGCGGTGACCGGCACCACCACGAAGTTCCACGGCCGCGGCAGGCGCACGGCGCCGATGGCGGCGACGTAGTAGTAGAGGAGGTTCCACTCGGGACGGTCGCCGATCGTCAGCCCCGTGGCGATCGCGAGGTCGGCCACGTAGGCGCGCGCGATGAACGCCGGCGGCCTGGGCGCCGTCCGGCCGCGGATCGCGACCAGGAAGATCGCCATGAAGGCCACGAGCGCCGCGAACACGATCACCACGCGCGCGGCCGACGGCTCGTCGCCCAGCAGCGCGAGGATCGCGGGCAGCGAGATGACCGTCGCGAAGATGCCCGCGGCGCGGGCCGCGGGCACCCTCGAGCGATCGGGCGCGGACTCGCTCAGCGCGCCGTCTCCTTCTGCCAGAAGCGCATCGCCAGGCGCACGCCGACGACCAGCCAGATCGCCAGGACGAGCAGGTCGCTGCCCGACCACGCCGATCCGTGGTTGAGCGGGTCGAACGCGACGTGCAGGCAGTTGGCCAGGCGCGCCACCGGGAAGACGTTGGCGAGGTCGTGCAGCCACTGCGGCGCGCCGGTCATCGGGTACCAGATCCCGGAGATGAAGGACAGCGGCAGGATCAGCACGTTGGCGACCACCGGCGCCGCCTCGGCGTTGGGGATGATCGAGACGGCCGCCATCCCGAGAGCCGCGAACGTCGCGGACCCGAGCAGCACGGCGACGACGACGGCGGGGATCGCCTCGGCGCGCAGGTGCACGTCGTAGAAGACGCGGCCGAGGATCAGCATCACGACACCCATGACCACCGAGACTGCGGTGGTCGAACCGACGCGGCCGGCGACGTAGGCCCAGCCCGGCAGCGGCGTGCCGCGCATGCGCTTGAGCAGCCCGCTGTCGCGCTGGATCGCGAGTCCTCCGGCCATGTTGATGAACTGGGTGATGACGATCCCGTAGGCCAGGATGCCCGGCAGGAAGAAGGTGACGTAGGGGATGTTGCCGAGTTCGGCGATCCGCCCGCCGCTGTTCAGCGAGCCGAAGAGCAGCAGCAGCATGATCGGCATCCCGAAGGAGAAGAATGCCCGCGTGCGGTTGCGCCAGAACGCGCGCTGCTCGTAGGCGACCTGCCAGGCGGTCAGGGCGACGTCGCCGCCGCTGCCGCCGCGCGCGGCGGCCTGCGGGCGCTCGGCGGTCTGGGACATGGCGCTCATCGGACGGCCTCCTCGGGCTCGCGGGCGGTCAGTCGCAGGTAGACGTCCTCGAGCGACGGCTGGCTGACGGCGAAGCCGCGCAGCTCGTGGTTGCGCTCGAGGGCCCAGCCGGTCAGCGCGTGGGCGCTGCGCACGGCCTCGGTGCTCACGATCAGGGCGCGGCCGGGGGCGGGCTCCGAGACCCGCGCGCCGTCGAGGTCGGGCAGGTCGGCAAGCGCGGTGCCGTCAGGGAGGACGAAGCTGATCTCGGTCGGCGCCACGTCGCGCCCGCCGATCTCCTCGGGGGTGCCGAGGGCGACGATGCGGCCCTCGACCATGACGGCGACGCGATCGGCCAGCGCCTGCGCCTCGTCCATGAAGTGCGTGGTCAGAAAGACCGTCTTGCCCAGCGCGCACAGGTCCTTGATCGTCGACCAGGCGTGGCGGCGGGCCGAGGGATCGAAGCCGGTGGTCGGCTCGTCGAGGAAGAGCAGGTCGGGGTCGCCGACGAGGGCGAGGGCGAGATCCAGGCGGCGCTTCTGGCCGCCGGAGAGCAGCTTGACGCGGTCGTCGGCGCGGCCCTCGAGGCCGACGAGCTCGAGCAGCTCGGCGGGCGGGCGGCGGCGCGGGTAGTAGCGCCCGTACATGGTCAGGACCTCGGCGACGGTCAGCTCGGCCTGGGCGGCGGCCTCCTGCAGCACGATGCCGACGCGCTCGCGCAGCGCCCGCTCGCCCTGCTCGGGGTCGTGGCCCAGAACGCGCACGTCGCCGGCGCTGCGCGCCCGGTAGCCCTCGAGGATCTCGGTCGTGGTCGTCTTGCCCGCGCCGTTGGGGCCCAGGAGGCAGAAGACCTCCCCGGGAGCGACGGTGAAGGAGATGCCGCGCACCGCCTCCATGTCGCCGTACGCCTTGCGCAGGCCGTTGATTTCGATGGCGTGTTGCATAGGCACCATGGTGCGCCGCGCGCGCGCCGCGCGGTAGTGCCGCCCGTCCGGACTTGGACGTGACGGATGTCATGTCTTGGCGTGCGGTTCTTACGCGGTGATGACGGCGGTCGCCATCGTCGCCACGACGAGGACCAGGCTGAGCGCGATCACCCCGCGCTGGCCGGTCAGGCCGCCCGGGAAGTCGGGGCTGCGCAGGCCGAGGAGGCCCAGCACGACGGCCCATGCGGCCAGCAGCCCGCCCGACAGGTAGAACGCGGTCTTCGAGGGCTCGGCCTCTTCGGCGGCGAAGACGAGCAGCGCGTGGACCATGGCCGCGAGCCTATCTCAACTGCGGGCGGGACCGCCCTCGTAACGGCTCTCGGTCGCCTCGACCTGGCCGTGGTAGTGCGACCCGAGGTCCGGATGCCCGTACGGCCGCTCGGCGGGCCGGTCGAGCGCCATGAACGACAGTTGCGCGATCGGCTTGCCCGGCCAGAGGATGATCGGCACGCGCGTGAGGTTGGTGATCTCGAGCGTGAGCGTGCCCTTGAAGCCCGGATCGACGAAGCCGGCGGTGGCGTGGACGATGAGCCCGAGCCTGCCCAAACTCGATTTTCCCTCGATTCTGGCGACCACGTCGTCGGGCAGCTCGACGTGCTCCTGCGTGCGCCCGAGGACGAACTCACCAGGGTGGATGACGAACGACTCGCCCTCGTCGATCTCGACGTGCTCGGTCAGGTTCTTCGGCGGGTCGGCGAGGTCGATCGCGCCGATGCGGTGGTTGTGAAAGACCCGGAACGAGGCGCCCAGGCGCAGGTCGATGCTGGCGGGCTGGACCATCGACTCGTCGTAGGGCTCGATGCGGACACGGCCGTCGGCGATGAGGCGGCGGATCGTGCCGTCCGAGAGAACCGAGGTGGCGGTCATCTACGCCGGGCCGACGCGCTTGGCGCGGGCCACGACCGAGCGCGTGCGCGGCGGCGCGGGCAGCGCCGGGTCGCCGTGCGGACCCCGGCGGGGCCGGCGCGGGAAGGGCCGGCGCGGGTGCGGAGGCCGGTACTTGGTCCCGCCGTCGTCGCCGCCCGGCTCCTGCTCGGTGTCCGGCTCGGAGCGGACGGCCCACCACACGATCCAGAGCAGCGCGATGATCGGGATCTTCAGGGCGAACATGAGCCAGAGGAAGCCCCAGGTCACGTCGGGGACTGTACCCCTGCGGGGCGCTCAGTGCACGGCGAGCGTCACGCTGACGACCGTCAGCCGCGCAAGGTCAGCGGGGCGACCTCGAAGTGGGTCATGCGCTGCAGATCGGCAACGCGCTCCGTGACCTCGTCGCTGGTCAGCCGCGCGACGCGCTCGGTGCCGAACTCCTCGACGTTGAACGAGGCCAGCGCGGTGCCGTAGGCCATGGCGCGCGCGAGCAGGTCGTGGCTGAGCGGCTCGTCGCCCTGGGCGGCCACGTAGCCCACGAAGCCGCCGGCGAAGCTGTCGCCGGCGCCGGTGGGGTCGATGACCTCGGCCAGCGGATAGGCGGGTAGGGCGAAGAAGCCCTCCTTGGAGAACAGCGCGCAGCCGTACTTGCCCTGTTTGGCCACCACGGCGTTCAGGCCCCAGCTCAGCAGCTCCTCGGCGGCCGCCGGTGTCGTGGGCTTGCCCGTCAGCTGTTCGAGCTCCTCGTCGTTGAGGATCAGGCAGTCGACCGCGCGGATCGTCTCGACGAGCGCGTCGCGCGCGCTGTCGATCCAGAAGTTCATGGAGTCCATGGCCACGAAGCGCGCGTCGCCGCACTGCTCGCGCACGCCGAGCTGCAGCTCGGGCTGGATGTTGGCCAAGAAGAGGACGTCGCAGGCCTGCGCGGCGGGCGAGAGCTTGGGCTGGAAGTCGGCGAAGACGTTGAGGTCGGTCGCGTGGGTGACGCGCTCGTTGAGGTTGTCGCTGTACTCGCCGGCCCAGAAGAAGGTCTTGCCCCCGGGGACGTGCTCGACGTCGTCGGTGACCGTGCCGCGGGTCTGCAGCACCTCCCAGTCGTCGGGGCCGAAGTCGTCGCCGACGGGGCCGACCGGCCGCACCTGATCGAAGAACGACGCGGCGAGGCTGAAGTGGGTGGCGGCGCCCCCGAGCATGCGCTCGCGCTCCCCGAAGGGCGTCTTGACCGCATCGAAGGCGATGGAACCGACCACGGTGAGGCTCATGAGGCGCAGGAATGTATCGGCCCATAGGATCCGGCCGCGATGCGCGCGATCCAGCAGAAGGAGTTCGGCGGCCCCGAGGTGCTCGAGCTCGTCGAGCTCCCGACGCCGGAGCCCGCCGACGGCGAGGTCCTCGTCCGTGTCTCGCGCGCGGGTATGAACTTCGCCGACACCCACCAGCGCCGCAACGACTACCTGGCCCCGCAGCAGCTGCCGCTCGTCCCGGGCGGCGAGGTGGCCGGCGTGCGCGAGGACACCGGCGAGCGCGTCGTCGCCCTGAGCGGCACCGGCGGCTACGCCGAGTACGCGATCGCCCAGGAGCCGCTGACCTTCCCGATCCCCGAGGGCGTCGACGACGGGACGGCGCTCGCGCTCCTCATCCAGGGGCTGACGGCGTGGCACCTGTACCGCACGTGCGGGCGCGTCGCGCCGGGCGAATCGGTCGCGGTGGTCGCCGCCGCCGGCGGCGTGGGCTCGCTGGCCGTCCAGCTCGGCAAGCCGATGGGCGCCGGGCGGGTGATTGCCCTGGCCTCGACTCAGGCCAAGCGCGACCTGGCCCTCGAGCTGGGCGCCGACGCCGCCATCGACTCGGACCCCGAGGGCCTGAAGGAGCGCCTCATCGAGGCCAACCTCGGCCGCCAGGTCGACGTCGTCTTCGAGATGGCGGGCGGCCCGGTGTTCGACGCCTGCCTGGCCGCCCTGGCGCCCTTCGGACGCCTCGTCGCCTACGGGATCGCGTCGGGGACGGGCAACGAGGTCCATACGCGCAAGCTGATGGGCCGCTCGCGCGCGGTCGTCGGCTTCTGGCTCATGCACTGCTTCGGCCGCCCGCACATGATCGACGAGGCGCTCACCGACCTCTACGACCGCGCCGGGCGCGGCGAGCTGCGCGCGGT
Organism: Solirubrobacteraceae bacterium; assembly: GCA_036555665.1. Lineage (GTDB taxonomy): Bacteria > Actinomycetota > Thermoleophilia > Solirubrobacterales > Solirubrobacteraceae > JAOPZW01. Next base: position 10,228 of record DATBKW010000334.1, read on the forward strand.
CGTCGGCGCCACCTATCCGCTGTCCGAGGCACGCCAGGCGCAGATCGACATCGCCGAGCGGCGCACGACGGGGAAGGTCCTGCTGGACCCCAGCGCCTAATCGGCAAGCTGCAGCATCGGCTGGCCGGTGAGCTGCCCGAGCGCCAAGCGCCCGGCGCTCCAGCAGCGCGCGCACTGCATCGCGCGCGTCGGGGCGCCCGCGCCCGAGTGCGATCCAGACGGTGGTGTCGGCCAGAGCTTCAGGTGCGGTCGACATCCCAGTCGCGCAGCTCCCGGCGCGTGGGCACCCGGATCGCCCCGCTCGCGATGAGGTCGGCCAGCTCGGTCCCCGCGCGCACCGCGAGCACCTCGCGCATCGCCGCGTGAACGGTATGGCAATCCACCTCGTAAGCTGCAACGCGCATGGCAGCGTTCGCCGACCTGGGTCTGTCCGAAACCACCCTGCACTCGCTGCAGGACGTGGGCTACGAGCAGCCGAGCCCGATCCAGGAGCAGGCGATCCCGGTGCTCATGGAAGGCCGCGACATGATCGGCCAGGCACAGACCGGCTCGGGCAAGACCGCCGCCTTCGGACTGCCGATCATCGAGCACGTCGATCCCGAGTCCCATGACGTCCAGGCGCTCGTGCTCACGCCGACGCGCGAGCTGTGCATCCAGGTCACCCAGGCGCTGCGCGCGTACGCCCATCGCAAGGGCGTCGACGTCGTCGCGGTCTTCGGCGGCGCCCCCATCCGCTCGCAGCAGGCCCAGCTGCGGGCGGGCGGGCACATCGTGGTCGGCACGGTCGGCCGGGTCCTCGACCTCATCCAGCGCGCCTCGCTGATCCTGCACAGCTGCCGCTTCGTCGTCCTCGACGAGGCCGACGAGATGCTCGACCTCGGCTTTTTGGAGGACGTCGAGCGCATCCTCAACATCACGCCCAACAGCCGCCAGACCGCACTCTTCAGCGCCACGATGCCCCCGCCGATCCGCGCGCTCGCCGATCGCTACCTCTACGACCCGGTGACGGTCAAGGTCAAGACCGCCACATTGACCGTCGACACCGTCGAGCAGTTCTCGGTCGAGGTCAAGCCGGGCGACAAGGCCGACAAGCTCGTCGACGTCCTGCGCGCCGAGCGTCCCGAGCAGGCACTCGTCTTCACGCGCACGAAGATCCGCTGCGATCAGCTGTACCGCAAGCTGCGCGACCGCGGCATGAACGTCAGGGCGCTCCACGGCGACATGACCCAGGGCCAGCGCGACGGCGTCATGCTCGCCTTCAAGGGCGGGCGCGTGCCGATCCTCGTCGCCACCGACGTCGCCGCCCGCGGCCTGGACATCTCGACCGTCACCCACGTCGTCAACTTCGACGTCCCCACGAGCCCCGACGTCTACGTCCACCGCATCGGCCGCACCGGGCGCGTCGGGCGCTCGGGCCGCGCGATCACCTTCATCGAGCCGCGCCAGAAGCGCGAGCTGGCGGCGATCGAGCGCCACATCGGCACCGAGATCACGCCCTGGGCGGAGGGAGCCCACACCAAGCCCGCGCCGGTGGCCGAGCGCCCGCGCCGGCACTCCAAGCCACGGCTCTCGCGCGACGGCGACGAGCCGCAGGCCAAGCTCATCGCCGGCGTCGGGCGGATCGAAGGCGTGGAGGTCGCCGATCTCGTGCACGCGGTCACCGCCGCGGCCGGTATCGACGGCGAGGCCGTGCGCGACGTGCGGGTACTCGAGCACTTCTCGTTCCTCAGCGTCCCGCGCAGCGAGGCCGAGCGGATCGTGGAGGCCGCCAGCGGCGCCCCGGTGAACGGCACCACGCTGCGGCTCGAGATCGCGCGCACCTGACGCCCGCGCCACACCTGCTTTGCGCGGTGCCCGCCGGGTGTGCAACCCTGAGCGTGTGAAGCTGCTCGAGGCAGAGCCCGTTGCCGCGCCAGAGGTTGCGCCGGAGCCGCCGCGCGAGACCCCGCCCGAGGAGGCGCTCGCACCGCCGGCGTCCGGACACACCTGCAAGACGTGCGGCGCGGCGATGGAGGACGGCCAGGACTGGTGCCTGTCGTGCGGCACCGCGGCGCCCGGAAGTCTCGGCGAGCGCCCGGGCTGGCGCGCCGCGACGACGGTCATCGCCCTCGCGCTGCTGCTCGTGCTCGGCGCCGTCGGCGCCGGCTACGCCGCGCTGAAGAGCGACTCGAACGCCAAGACGACGGCCTCGGCCCCCGCCGCGGCGCCGCCGGCCGCGCAGGTCACGCCGCCGGCGACGCAGGCGCCGACCACGCAGACGCCGACGGCATCCACGCCGACGACCTCGAGCACGCCGAAGTCGAGCACGCTGCCCAAGATCCACAGCACGAAGCCCTCGACGACGCCGGGCTCGGCGGTCACGCCGGTCAACCCGGCGCCGACGACCTCGACGCCCACGACCTCGACTCCGACCGGCAGCACCTCGACTCCGACGACATCGACCCCGACGAACACGGAGCCGCAGGACACCGGCCCGCAGCCCATCGAGCTGAAGACCGACGCCGGCACCGCGTACGACCCGTACGGCCGGGCCAAGGCCACCGGCAAGCCCGAGCGCGCGCTCGACGGCGACACCAGCACCTCGTGGTACGTCGATCCCATCGATCCGCAGTCGATCGGCGTCGGTTACGCCGTCGACCTCGGCAAGCTGCAGGGCATTCGCGAGATCAAGCTTCAGACCACGACGCCGGGCTTCACGATGGAGGTCTACGCGACCGACGAGCCCGAGCTGCCGCCCGACATCCTCGACACGCGCTGGAGCCACATCACCAACGTCTCCAAGGTCGGCGTCAAGGAGGACGGCAAGGAGAACGTCGTGCTCGGCGCGGGCTCCACGAAGTACCGCAACCTGCTGCTGTGGTTCACCACGCCGCCCACCGACGGCGCGCGCCTGCGCCTCGTCGAGCTGCAGCTCCTCGGCTAGGAGGCCCCATGTCAGAAGCAGTGATGAAGACCTCGGAAGGCGAGATCACCCTCGAGCTGTTCGACGAGGACGCCCCCAAGACCGTCAGCAACTTCAAGCAGCTCGGTGGCCAGGGCTTCTACGACGGCCTCATCTTCCACCGGATCATCCCCGACTTCATGATCCAGGGCGGCTGCCCGCAGGGCACCGGCACCGGTGGTCCGGGCTACACGTTCGAGGACGAGATCAACGACCACAAGGTCGTCCGCGGCGCCCTCGCGATGGCCAACGCGGGCCCCGACACCAATGGTTCGCAGTTCTTCATCGTCACCGCCGAGGAGTGCCCGTGGCTCGACGGCAAGCACACCGTCTTCGGCCGCGTCACCGACGGGCACGGCGTCGTCGAGCGGATCGGAACGACGGACACCGACGCGCGCGACCGCCCCGTCGAGGACATCAGCATCGAGTCGCTGACGTTCGATTGACGGTTTGTCGTCCGCGCTGTCTTGGCGGCGCTGTGTGGCCAGGGCAGTGAGGGAGTGAGGTGGGCGGCGCCGCCTGGTGCGGGCGGTCGTCCTCGATAGTCGGCGAGATCCCATCGGCAGGGATGTAGGGCGACAGCAGCCGTCCGTCGACAATGCGCCAGGCGCGAAAGGCCACGACCGGTACGACGAGGTCGGGCGCGGCGAGCGACATGCCCGCCACGGTAACGTTCGACACACCGTCAAACACGATCCAGGGAGCAGGACAGTGGCGAGCGTCGAGGAGCAGACGGCGACCAACGGGGCCGCGACGGCGGCGGCAGACATCGCGATCGAGAACCCCGCGACCGGCGAGGTCAT
>DATBKW010000335.1:0-7647 GCA_036555665.1 Solirubrobacteraceae bacterium
CGCTCGACCGGCAGCGGCGGGTAGGTGTGCCCGTGCAGCAGCATCGCGGGATGCTCGCGCTCGATGTACTCCCGTAGGCCGACGAGCCCGACGTGCGCTGGATCGTCGGGCTCGTCGTTGATCCCGAACGGCGGGCTGTGGCTGAGCAGGACGTCGACGTGCTCGAGCTTGCGCAGCAGCTTGCTGGCCTGCTTCTGGCTCCACATCAGCCGCTGCCCCTTCGCCGGCCGGTACTCGTGGCTGCCGGAGAAGCCGCCGAACGTCAGCCCGCCGACCTCGACGCACCGCAGGTGGACGTCTTCGATGCCCAGTCCGGTGAACTCGCCGCCGTCGTCGTGGTTGCCGTGGACCCCGAGCTTTGGAAGTTGAACGTCACAGAGCGGCTCGAGGTCGTGGCGGGTGAGGTCGCCGAGGCATAGCACGAGGTCGACGTCGCGCGCGAGCAGACGCTCGAGCGGCACGTACGGCGGCTCGTCTGCGAGGACGAGCGCTCTCAGATGGGGATCCCCCAAAGGGGAAACCAGCGCTCGAGCTCGGGCTCGAACGGCAGCTCCGGGCCCGTGGCCGCCTTGATCTGCAGCTCGCGCTCGTTGTTGCGCTGCTTGTCGCCGGGCGCCGGCACGAACGGGTACCAGGACCCGCGCTTGTAGTTGTAGATGAAGTAGACCGGCTTGCCGTCGGGGTCCTCGAAGGAGAACACCGCCGCGAGCACGCGGTCCTGGTAGCCGCCGACGGCAAGCGCGTCGCTGACCGCGTTGATGCCGACCGCGAGGTCCTCGATCTCGGGGTCGCGGACGATCATCCAGCGGTAGCCGAACTCGTCGTCCTTGGTCTCGACCGAGGAGCCCATCTCCGAGCCCGTCCCGGAGAGGACCTCCTTCATGTCGTCGACGATCTGGCGGAAGTCGCCCGTCGCCAAAGGCTGGAAGACGATCCCGGCGACGCCGCGCGTCTTGATGCCCTGCTGGGCCTCGAGGCCGACGTAGGCGGTCGAGATCGCGAAAAGGCGATCGGGAGCCGGCCCCTTGACCTTGCTGCGGCCAAGGAGCGCGTCGAGGAATCCCATGCGCGAAGCTTAGGCGGGCGCGCCCTGCAGTTGCGCCTCGAGGCGCGACAGTGCGGCGATGCGCTTCTCGATCGGCGGGTGCGTCGAGAACAGGTTGTAGATCGAGTTCTTCGCCCCGGCGGGGAAAATGTAGAACGCGTTCATCTCGGCATGCGCGCGCAGGTCGGTCTGCGGGATGCGCTCCATCGTGCCGCTGATCTTCAGCAGCGCCGAGGACAGCGCGCTCGGCCGGCCGGTGATGACCGCCGCCCCGCGGTCGGCCGCGAACTCGCGGTAGCGCGACAGCGCCTGCATCAGGAAGAACGAGACGATGTAGACGGCCAGCGACACGAGGATGATCACGGCGACGCTCGGGCCGTCGTCGTCATCGTCGCCGCCGCCGAAGAAGAAGCCGAACTGCACGATCATCGACGCCAGCGACGCGAAGAAGCTCGCCAGCGTCATCACCATCACGTCGCGGTTGATGATGTGCGTGAGCTCGTGGGCCATCACGCCCTCGAGCTCGGACGGTGACAGCAGCTCGAGGATTCCCGTCGTCGCGCAGACCGCCGCCGCCTTGCGCGAGCGCCCCATCGCGAACGCGTTGGGCATCGAGGTGTTCATCACGTAGATGCGGGGCTTGGCCAGGTCGGCCTGCACGCACAGGCGCTCGATCAGCGCGTGCAGCTGCGGTGCCTCCTGCGGCGAGACCTCGTGCGCGCCCATCGCCCGCAGCGCGAGCTTGTCCGACGTGAAGAACTGCAGCCCGAGCAGACCGACGGCCACGACGAGGATCGTGATGCCGTTGGCGCCGGCGGCGAACAGCACGCCGACCAGCAGCACGTAGACCGCGCCGAGCAGGAACATCGTGATGAGCATCCGGACCTGGAGCCCGGTGTCGCGGCCGAATGAGGTGGGGCGTGCCATGGCATAGATGTTAGCCGCACGCCGACCCATACCTACGTTGTGTGGGAGTTAGGCCCGGCCGGCCCACGGCCGCCGCGCGGGTTGATAGGCTCGCGCGCGCCGAATCCCCTGCACACCGGTGCAGAGGAGCGGGGGACCCAAGTGACCCACCGGGGCGAATCCGGGCCATGGCGCCCGGTAGCGCACTGCGCGAGCCCGACAGCTAACCCCGCAGGCATCGGGAACATAACTGTGGACCTCAGGTTGACCCTTGTCGGATCGCGCTCGTAGGATGCGGCGTCGCATGCGCCTTCGCCTTCTGCTCGCGGGCGCGGTTCTCCCGCTCGTGCTCTGGGCGCTCCTGCCCGTGCTCTCGCAGGGATCGTCGCCGGACAACCGCCTGCACGAGCTGCAACGCAAGATCGACATCACCCGGGGGAAGATCGGCCGCCGCAAGGGCACCGAGCGCCTGCTGACGACGCAGATCAGCGCCTACACCAGGCGGATCGGCCACCTGCAGGCCCGCATCGGCCGGCTGGAGGGTCAGCAGGCCGAGGCTCAGGCTGACCTTGACGCCAAGCGCGCCGAGCTGTTTCACATCCAGCGCGAGCTGCGGGCCGAGCGCCGGCGGCTCGTGCGCCTACGCGCGCGCCTGGCGCAGGCGCGCGCCGCGCTGGCCCAGCGCCTGGTCGAGCTCTACCAGGCCGACAAGCCCGACATCGTCACCGTGATCCTGTCCTCCAAGGGCTTCGCAGACCTGCTCGAGCGCGGCGAGTTCATGCAGCGCGTCTCCGACCAGGACCAGCAGATCATCAAGATCGTGCGCGACGCCAAGGCCGACGCGACGGCGACCGCCAAGCGCCTCGACGCCCTCGAGCGCCGCCAGGCGCAGATCACGAAGATCGTCCAGCGCCGCCGCGACGAGATCGCCGGCGCCAAGCAGGGGCTCATCAACACCAGGGTCGGCCTCGACGGCACGCGCGCCGACAAGGCCCACGCGTTGGCCGGCGTGCGCACCGAGCGCCGCCAGCTCGAAGGCAACCTCTCGGGCCTGAAGGCCGAGCAGGCCAAGATCCAGGCCACGCTGCAGCGGGCGCAGGGCAGCCTGCCCGCCGGCCCCATCCGGCACGGCAACGGCAGCCTGATCTGGCCCGTCAACGGCCCGATCACCTCGCCCTTCTGCGAGCGCCGCGCCTGGGAGTCCTGCCACCCGGGCATCGACATCGGCGTCCCCTCGGGCACGCCGATCCGCGCGGCGGCGGCCGGCCGCGTCGCTCTGCTGCAGTCCGCGGGCGCCTCGGGCGGCTACGGCAACTTCACCTGCATCCAGCACACCGGCGCGCTGTCGACCTGCTACGCCCACCAGCAGAGCTTCGCGGTCTCGCTGGGGCAGAGCGTCAGCCAGGGCCAGGTCATCGGCTACAGCGACTGCACCGGCCTGTGCTTCGGCCCTCACCTGCATTTCGAGGTCCGCATCAACGGCGCGGTCACCAACCCGCTGAACTATCTGTAGTAGGCGTCGCTACCCTGGGTGACGCCCGTGCGGCGCGCTCGACCTACGGTCCAGCGCTCGCGCCACGAGTCCGTGCACGACGCATATGGCCCTCGGCCACCGTGCACGGCACCGTGGGACGCCCGAACACGAGACGAGGAGTACCGAACCCGTGTCCGCCACCGACCGCCCCATCCTGCTCACCGGTGCCACCGGCTTCGTCGGCATGGCCGTGCTCGCACGGCTCCTCGCCGCCGGCCACGAGGTCCACTGCCTCGTGCGCGCCGCCGACGATGCCGACGCCGACGCGCGGCTGCGCGCCGTCCTGCGCCGCGTCCAGGCCCCGTCGACGGGCCGCGTCGTGGCCATCGCCGGAGACCTCACGGCGCCGCGCCTGGGCCTCGGACGGCGCCACGACGAGCTTGCCGCGCACGTCGGCACCGTCATCCACAGCGCCGCATCGGTCTCCTTCGACCTGCCGATCGGCGAGGCGCGCGCGATCAACGTCGAGGGCACCAAGCGCGTGCTGGACTTCGCCGCCTCGGTGCCCGGCCTGCAGCGCGTGGCCTACATCTCGACCGCCTACGTGGCCGGCGATCGCCGCGGCACCGTCTACGAGGACGAGCACCGCCCGGGGCGCTTCCGCAACTCCTACGAGCGCTCCAAGCACGAGGCCGAGGCCGTCGTGCGCGGCAGCTCGCTGCCGTGGACGATCGTGCGCCCCAGCATCGTCGTCGGCGAGAGCACGACGGGCTGGACCGCGGCGTTCAACGTCCTCTACGCGCCCCTGCGCGCGTTCTCGGTCGGCGCCTATCGCGTGATCCCCGCGCGCCGGCGCGCGCCGGTGGACGTCGTCCCCGTCGACTACGTGGCCGACGCGGTCGCCGCGCTCGCGCGCCACCCCGAGGCGGTGGGCGAGACCTTCCACGTCACCGCGGGCGCGCAGGCGTCGAGCGTCGGCGAGATCATGGCGCTGACGAGCGGGCACTTCGACCATCCGAACCCGCGCGTCATCCCGCCGCGCGCCTACCGCCGCCTGGTGCACCCGCTGGTCATGCGGCGGGTGGCCGCATCGACGCGGCGCCTGCTCGAGCGCAGCGAGGTCTACTTCCCGTACTTCGCGATGCGCCTGCGCTTCGACGACGCCCGCACGCGGGCGCTGCTCGAACCGATGGGCATCGCGCCGCCGCCGCTGCGCGACTACTACGAGCGGCTGATCGACTTCGCCCGCGCCGCCCGCTGGGGCCGCCGGCCGCTTGACCGTCAGGCGGCCGCCGACCTCGCCGGCACGTCGCTCACTCCGGGGCGGCGTGCGGGCGCAGTGCCCGCGTGAGGAAGCGCACGACGAGGGCGACCATTTCGCCGTCGTGCTGGATCGACTGGTGATGGCCGCCCGGCACCGCCACCAGGCGGCTGCCGGGCGCCGCCGCGTGCAGCTCGCGTGAGCTCGCGACCGGCACCTGCTCGTCGCCCTCGGCGTGGAGGATGAGCAGCCGCTCGCCGAGGGCCGCGGCCGCAGCGGCCTCGTCGGAGGACTCGAGCAGCGCGGTCAGCCCGTCGTGGTCGGCGCGAAACGAGAAGCGCCCCTCGCGCAGCCCGCGCTCCAGCAGGGCGCTCGTGGCCGGGCAGATCGCCACGACCGCGGCGACGTCCATCCGCGTGCTCGCCATCAGCGCGATGAAGCCGCCCATGCTCGAGCCGCGCAGGGCCACGCGTCCCGGCGGCAGCAGCTCGGCGATCGTCGCGACGTCGTCGAGCGCGCCCGCGCCCAGGGCGCCCTCGCTCTCGCCGTGGCCGCGCTGGTCGTAGCAGACCGATGCGACGCCGACGGCGCGCAGCGCGCGGGCAACGTCGAACTGGTTCTCCTTCTGCGAGCCGGCGCCGTGCACCATCACGACGCCGCCGGCGCTCTCGCCGTCGGGCAGGAAGAGGGCGTAGGCGAGCCCGTCACGGGTTCCGAGCTCGGCGGGCGGTTCGACCTGGACGGCGCGCATGCATGGGATCATGCCGCCCCGCAATGGTGGGCACCCAGCTCAGCCACGTCTATCCGCTCGGCAGCCGGGTCACCGAGGCAGGGCATCTCGAGCTCGGCGGCTGCGACGCCGTCGAGGTCGCGCGCGAGTTCGGGACCCCGGTCTACGTCGTCGTCGAGCACGACATCCGCACCCGCGCGCGGGGGTTCATCGGCGCCTACGCCGCGCGCTGCGACGACTTCGAGGTGCACTTCGCGTCCAAGGCCTTCCCGTGCACGGCGGTGCTGCGGATCCTCTGCGAGGAGGGCCTGGCCTGCGACGTCGCCTCCGGCGGCGAGCTGGCGATCGCCTTGAAGGCCGGCTTCGACCCCGCGCGCATCCACCTGCACGGCAACGCGAAGTCCGAGCGCGAGCTCGCCGAGGCCGTGGCCGCGGGCGTCGGGCACATCGTGGTCGACAACCACACCGACATCGACATGCTCGAGCGCGTCGTCCCCGGCGGCGCGGTCCAGCGCGTGCAGCTGCGCGTCGCGCCCGGCGTGAGCCCCGACACCCACCCGTCGATCTCGACCGGCGGCCCGAACACGAAGTTCGGCTTCGGGCTGCAGTCGGCTCCAGCCGCGATCGAGCGCCTCGACGCCAGCGACCGGCTCGAGCTCGAGGGCCTGCACCTGCACATCGGCTCGCAGATCTACGACGTCGGCAGCTTTCGCACCGCCCTGGAGGCGATGGCCGGCCTGGCCACCCACGGGATGGTCAACCTCGGCGGCGGCCTCGGCGTCGCCTACGTCAGCGCCGAGCACCCGCCGACCATCGACGAGTACGTCGCCGCCAAGGTCGACGCCGTGCGCGACGTCATGGGCGCGGGCGTGCGCATCCTCGACGAGCCCGGCCGCGCGCTGGTGGCCAACTCGACCGTCACGCTCTACACGGTGCAGTCGATCAAGCGCAACGTCGACCTCTACGTCGCCGTCGACGGCGGCATGTCCGACAACCTGCGCCCGATGCTCTACGGCGCGCGCTACGAGGCGCAGGTCGCGTCGCGCTTCGGCGGCGGGACGTACTGCCACCTGGTCGGCAAGCACTGCGAGTCGGGCGACCTCATCGTCCGCGACGCCGAGCTGGCCGACCCGCAGCCCGGCGACGTCGTCGTGACGCCCGCGACCGGCGCCTACGGGTACGCGATGGCCAACACCTACAACGGCGTGCCGCGCGCGCCGGTGGTGATGGTCAAGGACGGCGACGCGCGGCTGGTCGTGCGCCGCGAGACCTACGAGGAACTGACCGCCCGCGATGTCTGAGCCCTTCGGCATCGGCCTGCTCGGCCACGGCACCGTCGGCTCGGCGTTCGCGGAGCTGCTGCAGGCGCGCGCGTCCGAGGTCGAGGCGATCACCGGGCTGCGGCCCGAGCTGCGCGGCGTGCTGACCCGCTCGCGCGGCGACTTCGAGGAGATCGTCGCCGGCTGCGACCTCGTCGTCGAGGTGATGGGCGGCCTGGATCCGGCGCGCGACTACGTGCTGCGCGCGATGGCGGCGGGCAAGCACGTCGTCACCGCCAACAAGCAGCTGCTCTCCCAGCACGGCGAGGAGCTGTGGGCGGCCGCGCGCGAAAACGGCGTGCAGCTGCGCTTCGAGGCCGCGGTGGCGGGCGTCGTGCCCGTCATCCGCGTGCTGCAGGAGTCGCTGGCGGCCGCGCATGTCGATCGCCTGCACGGCATCGTCAACGGGACGACGAACTTCATCCTCACGCGCATGGCCGAGACCGGGGCCTCCTACGAGGACGCGCTGGCCGAGGCCCAGCGCCTGGGCTACGCCGAGGCCGACCCGACCGAGGACGTCAACGGCAAGGACGCGGCGGCCAAGATGGCCATCCTCGCCCGGCTGGCCTTCAACACGCCGGTGCACCTCGACCAGGTCCTTTACGAGGGCATCGAGCACATCACCGGCGACGACATGGAGTACGCCCGCGATCTCGGGCTGGGCCTCAAGCTGATCGGCACGGCCGAGCGTGTCGACGGCGGTCTGAGCGTGCGCGTGCACCCGGCCTTCCTCTACCGCGGCCACCCGCTGGCCAGCGTCAACGGGCCCTTCAACGCGGTGACGATCGAGTCGCAGGCGATCACCGAGATCACGTTGAGCGGGCCCGGCGCGGGCGGCCCGCAGACGGCCAGCGCCGTGCTCGGCGACGTCATCAGCGCGATGATCCCGCCGGCCTCGACGCCGGAGACGAC
>DATBKW010000336.1:0-3023 GCA_036555665.1 Solirubrobacteraceae bacterium
CGTGCCCAACCTCGACGAGTACATGGGCACGAAGATCGAGACGAAGGTCATCGAGCTCAACCGCTCGCGCAACAACGTCGTCCTGAGCCGCCGCGCGGTCCTCGAGGAGGAGCGCAAGGAGCAGCGCCAGGAGATCCTCGATCAGCTGCAGCCCGGAATGATCGTCGAGGGCCAGATCTCGAACATCGTCGACTTCGGCGCGTTCGTGGACCTCAACGGCATCGACGGCCTCATCCACATCTCCGAGCTCTCGTGGTCGCACGTCAACCACCCGAGCGAGGTCCTCAACATCGGGGACACCGTTCAGGTCAAGGTGCTCGACATCGATCGCGACCGCCAGCGCATCTCCCTGGGCCTCAAGCAGACCCAGGAGGACCCATGGCAGCGCGTGGTCGACACCTACAACGTCGGCGACGAGCTCGAGGGGACCGTCACCAAGGTCGTCACCTTCGGCGCCTTCGTCGAGATCCTCGACGGCGTCGAGGGCCTCGTGCACATCTCCGAGCTGGCCAACCACCACGTGGAGAACCCGCGCGAGGTCGTCCAGCCGGGCGACGACGTCAAGGTCAAGATCCTCGAGATCGACACCGAGCGCCGGCGCCTGTCGCTGTCGGTCAAGCGTGTCGAGGGCCAGATCCTGCCCTCGCGCGTGCCGCAGGGCCCGCAGGCGGTGTCCGAGGGCCCCGGCGACCTCGACGACCTGCCCGAGCTGGGGCTGAGCGAAGACGTCTTCGCCGGCGCTCCGGCGGCGGAGCCGGAGGCGTCCGAGCCGGAGGCTTCCGCGGCGGTCCTCGAGCCGGAGGCGCCCGCTCCGGCCGCTGAGCCTGAGGCCGTCGAGCCTGAGGCGGCTGTCGAGTCCGAAGTCGCCGCCGAGCCCGAAGTCGCTGCCGCGCCCGAAGCCGCCGCTGCGCCCGAGCCCGAGGCCGCCGCTGCGCCCGAGCCTGAGACGGCCGCGCCCGAGGCCGACGCCGCCGCGGCGCCCGAGGCCGACGAGGAGGCCTGACCCCGCAGGCTGCAGCCCGCGTCCCGTTCGTCGGCCTGACCGGCGGCCTGGGCGCGGGCAAGTCGACCGCGCTGGCCGCGCTCGAGCGCCTCGGCGCGGCGACGATCTCCACCGACGCCGTCGTGCACGAGCTCTACGCCACCGACTCCGTGCGCGATGCGGTCGTCGCCCGCTGGGGCTCCGACGTCGCCCCGGGCGGCGTCGTCGACCGCGCCGCCATCGCGCGTTCGGCCTTCGCCGCGCCCGAGGAGCGGGCGTGGCTGGAGGAGCTCCTGTGGCCCCTCGTCGGCCGGCGTGTGGCGCAGTGGCGCGCGGAGCTCGCACACCGCGATCCGCCGCCGCGGGCGGCGGTCGTCGAGACGCCCCTGCTCTTCGAGGCCGGCCTCGAGGGCGGCTACGATGCGACGATCGCAATCGTGGCCGACGAGGAGGTGCGCGCAGCTCGCGCCGCCGCCCGTGGCCACCACGCGGTCGACGAGCGGTCCGCCAGGCAACTCAGCCAGGAGGAGAAGGCGGCCCGCGCGACGTACGTGGTCGCAAATAGCGGGACGGTCGACGAGCTCGAGCTTGAGCTGGCCGCCGTCCTTGAGAAGCTGGACCCGCAGCAGCCGTGAGTACCCACACCGCAACCCGTCGCCGCCCCGCCGCGTCCACGCGGCGCGCCGCGGCGCGCCGTCGCACGATCATGCGCCGGCGGCTCGGCGCGATCGTGGGCGCCGCCGTGCTGACGGCCGCGGCGATCCTCGCGCTGTGGCCCCAGTTCCACCACGCCGTGCGCGAGATCACGCTTCCCCTCCGCCATGAGGACATCATCCGCCAGCAGGCGCGCGACAAGGGCCTCGACCCCGCGCTCATCGCCGCCGTCATCTACGCCGAGTCGCGCTTTCGCGACGGGCAGACATCGGCCGCGGGCGCGCAGGGGCTGATGCAGCTCACCCCGGCCACGGCGCGCTACATCGCCCGCAAGTCCGGCGGCACGGCGTTCGTCGTCGACGACCTCGCCACGCCGCAGGTCAACATCGCCTACGGCGCGTACTACCTGCGCTATCTGCTCAGCCGCTACGACGGCAACGAGACGCTCGCGCTCGCGGCGTACAACGCCGGCGAGGGCAACGTCGACCGCTGGATCGCCGGCGCGCGAGCGCGCGACAGCGCGCTGACGACGGCGGCGATCCCCTACGCCGAGACCCGCGCCTACGTCGACCGCGTCGAGAGCGCGCGCCGCGAGTACCGGCGCGCCTACGGTCGGCAGCTCGGCTTCTGAGGCGGCCTCAGCGGGCCGCGCCCGCCAGGTCGGCGGCCAGGACCGCGTCGAGCAGGCCGGGGAAGCGCGCGTCGAGATCCTCGCGGCGCAGCGTGAGGTAGTGGTGCGAGCCCTCGATGCGCTTGCGCGTGATGCCCGCCTCGCGCAGGACCTTGTAATGGTGCGAGGCCGTGGCCTTGCTGACGCCGAGGTCGAACGTGCCGCAGGCGCGCTCCTCCTCGACGGCCAGCGTGCGCACGACCTTCAGCCGCGCGGGGTCGCTGAGCGCGTGCATCACCGCCGTCAGCTCGATCTCGTCGACCGCTGGGTGGTGGATGTTTGAACCCATACCGACATTGTAGCGCCTGTTCGACAGATGTCGAACTCTTGATACGCTGGCTCATATGAGTTTGACGATTATCGAACACCAGCGTCGCGGCGTGCCACGCAGCGCTCCCGGTGGCGCGGTGCTGGCGGCGAGCGCGGGGCTCGCGTGGGGCGGAATGCTTCCCACTCGATGCGATTGGCTCTCCGTGCCCGCGGGAGGCGCGCCCGCTCCCAAGGTGCACCGCCACGCCCGCCGCCCCGCCCCGTTCGTTCCTCGATGCCTCGCCACGCGGCGTCCCCGACGCTCGAGGCTGCCCTACGACGGGTTGTCGAGCCTGACCTCGGGCGGCGCCGGCTCTTCCGGGGGCCGATTGCGCAGCCGCGAGTGCGTGCGCCCGTAGGCGACGTAGATGACCAGGCCGACCGCGAGCCAGATGAAGAACCGCAGCC
>DATBKW010000337.1:0-16717 GCA_036555665.1 Solirubrobacteraceae bacterium
AGAGCGAGGAGGATCCTGTTGACGCCTCGTCCGACGGCGCCATGAGCGCGAACGCTGCGGCGATCCGTCACCTCGAGGAGGCGGTTCTCGGCGCGACCTGGACGGAGGGAATAGCGCTGCGCTACGGCTGGTTCTACGGCCCGGGCACTTCGATGGAGCCGGGCAAGGCGACCTACGAACTGGTTCGCAAGCGAAAGTTCCCGGTCGTCGGCGACGGTGGCGGCGTGTGGTCGTTCATCCACATCGCCGACGCCGCGGAGGCGACGGCGGCGGCCGTCGAGCACGGCAGCCGCGGCGTCTACAACGTCGTCGACGACGACCCCGCCGCCGTCGCCGAGTGGCTCCCGGCGCTGGCCGAGCAGCTCGGCGCCAAGAAGCCGATGCGCGTGCCGCGATTCATCGCGCGGCTGCTGGCGGGAGAGTTCGCCGTGATGCTGATGACCGACGCGCGCGGCGCGTCGAATGCGAAGGCCAAGCGCGAGCTGGCGTGGCGCCCGGCGCACCCGAGCTGGCGGCAGGGGTTCGCAGCGGCATGACCGATCGCGAGCGAGTGCTCGACGAGCTGCGTCCGCTCGCGTTCGCGATCGCCTACCGGATGCTCGGCAGCGTGTCCGAGGCCGAGGATGTGACGCAAGAGGCGCTGCTGCGGTTCGATCAGGCGCTCGGGGCCGGCGAGCAGATCGCATCGCCGCGCGCGTTCGTCGCCACCGTGACCACCCGCCTGGCGATCAACGAGCTGCGCTCCGCGCGCGCCCGGCGCGAGCGCTACGTCGGCGACTGGCTGCCGGAGCCGATCATCACCGACGGCCGCGACGACCCGGCCCACCACGCCGAGACCGCCGACTCACTGTCGCTGGCGATGCTGGTGTTGCTGGAGAGCCTCTCGCCCGAGCAGCGAGCCGTGCTGCTGCTGCACGACGTGTTCGACTACGGGTATCGCGAGATCGCGGGGATCGTCGGCAAGAGCGAGGACAACGTGCGCCAGCTCGCCACCCGGGCCAGACGCCACGTCAAGGAGCGCCGGCCGCGCTTTCAAACGACGCGCGAGCACCGCGACGAGCTGGCAGGACGGTTCTTCGCGGCCGCCGAGCACGGCGACCTTGCCGGGCTCGAGGCGCTGCTGGCTCACGACGTGCAGCTGACCGGCGACGGCGGCGGCAAGGCTCCGGCGCTCGGGCGGGCGCTGCGCGGGCGCACCCGGGTCGCGCGCACGCTCCTCAACTACTGGGCCCGCCAGGTCACGGGCCGTCCGGCCGTGACGTGGCGCCCCGTCGACGTCAACGGCGGCCCGGGAGCGCTCTTCTTCGACGGACAGCAGCGGCTGATCGGCGTGTTGGCACTCGATGTCGCCGGCGACCAGATCGCGGGCATCAGCGCGATCGTCAACCCCGACAAGCTCACGCACCTCGGGCCGGTCGGCGACCTCGGATCACTCCTGAGGTCGGCGCGATGAAGTCGCGCTGACGTATCACGCGCGAGCGCTTGCGCCTCCGTCAAGGGCAACCCCTACGCGATCTAGGAGGCACGGTGCCCGAGAATCCCGCGGCGCTTCACGTGGTCGGCCGGACGGCCGACGGCAAGGTCTGGCACACGATCCGGACCCCTACCGGCTGGACGCCCTTCGGCAATGTGCTGGGCGCGGCCGGGCGACTCGATCTGGAAGGCCTGGGCGAGGTCGTCGACGTCGCGGCAGCGCGGTGCGTCGGGCCGGCCCTCAACGGCCACCCGGAGGGCCTCTACGTGCTGCTCGCCCTCAACGACGCCCGCGCGGTGCTCCTGTTCCGCAACGCCGACACCGGCGCCTGGACCCAGGAGGCGACAGCGTTCTTCCCGCACAACGCCCGCCGGGTCGCGGCCGCCGTGAGCTTCCTCGTCTCGCAGGGCGCCGGGCCCTCGCGCTCCGAGTTGCACATGGCCGTCGTGACCGACAACGGCTTCCTGCTCACCGCGATCCACGAGCACGGCACCGCCTCGCCGGACGTCCCCGCCGACGTGGAGTGGTTCGCGGGCGAGCGCGGTGACTACCGCTCGGTCGCGATGCTCGGCATGGGGGCGATCGACGCCCCATTCACGTCCGTCGAGCTCGTGACCGCCAACGCCGACGGGCGCATCTTCACCACCACCGGCGCCCCCAACGCGTGGTCGCTGTTCGCCGACGTCACCGGGCGCCCCGGCGACGTCGTCGACGCCGCGGTCACCTCGATGGGCGCGGAGACCGATTACCTCGCGGTCACCGGAGACGGCCGCGTGTGGCTCGCCGCGCGCAACGGCGCGGGCATCCAACCCTGGCAAGACCTCGAGGAGGTCAACGTCGTCATCTCGGGCGGCGGCGTGGAGATCCACACCACGCAAATCGTGGACGTCGGCACCTTCCAGCGCGTCGCGGGCGCCGCCACGACCGAGGGCCTGCACATCCTCGGCGTCACTACCGGCGGCCACCTCCTCCACCAGCTGCGACCGTCACAGGGCCGGATGTTCCGCGACGTGGAGTCGGTGGGCGTCGGCCAGAACGTCGGGGCCTTCACGGCGGCGGCCTGCGCGTAGCGTGCAGACCGTCTGCACGACGGCCGCCGCAAACGCCGCTCCGGCGAAGGCGCCGGGGACGCCGGCCCGGCCGACGAGCGCCGCCACCAGGACGCAGAAGACGAGGAAGCCCGCCATCCCGTGGAGCATCCCGCGCAGCAGCTCGGCGACCGCCGCCGCCCCGCGCTGGCGGTGAGTGAAGACCGCGAGCACGCCGGCGAGCGTGGGCAGCGCGGCGAGGATTCCTCCGATGCTCGGCCCGAGGCGGTCGGCGGCCGCGACCAGCGCCACGACGAGCACCGAGGTGACGGCCATGCGCAGTGGCAGGTCCCAAGGCGGCGCGAGCCGCTGCGCGTGGACGGCGCCGCGGCCGCGCGGCAGCGCGCGATAGGCCAGCGCCAGCGACGCTGCGGCCACGGGCGGGCCGGCGAGCGCGCCCGCTCCCGAAGCCGCCACGACCGCGCCGATCGCGGCCGCGGCCGCCCACCCGGCCGCGAGGCTGGCGCGCCACCCGACCCGCTGGGCCGCGCGCGCATAGGCGACCGCGAAGCCGCTCAGAGCGGCGAGACCGAGCAGCGTTCCGGCCGCGGCATGTGCAGCAAACGCGGCTCCGTGCGTTTGGGCCTCGATCAACAGGACGGGCCCGACGATGACCGGGAACGCGCTCACGACTCCGCCGAGCCGCTCGCCCCATGCACGCGCGGCGAGCGTCGACGCCGCCACCAGCGCCGGGGCAAGCAGCAGCTGCAGGCCGGGTCCGAGCACTACGGGGAGAAGGCCAGCGCGGCCGCGTCGCGCTGGCGGCGCCGCAGCTCCGCGAGCTGGTCCTCGGCGCGGCCGATGAGCCGCTCGAGCTCCACGCGATCCAGGCGCTCGTCGTGCTCGGCGTGATCGCGCAGGGCGCTCCAGAGGGCGTGCTTGCCGCTGACGCCGGCGATCAGGCCCTCGAGCTCGACCACGCGGCTGAGCGGCGAGTAGGTCATGAAGCGTCCGTTGGGCTTGAGCCGGCCCGCCTTCTCGCCCGCCCACGCCAGCGCGACCTTGAGCCGGTCGGCGGACACGCCCAGCCGTTCCGCCAACGCGGTGAGCGCGGCCCGGTCCTCCTCGATCTCGGTGGCGAGCCGGGCGAGGAACTCGCCGAACTCGGTGTCGGTGTTCGACCCGTGCGCGCGGCGGGCGAGCTCGAGGCCGAAGGTCGCCCCGGCCAGGTGGTCCTGCAGGTAGATCGCCAGCAGGTCGCCGCCGAACAGCGCGGCCAGGCGCTCGTCGAGCTGTCTCTTCACGCTGGCGGTCTGCCCGCTGGGCGGCCGTTCTGCACATCGAGTCAAACTCGGACTCCGCGCCGCAGCGGTAGGTACGGGCGCCGGACGCGAGCGTCAAGCAGCGCGGCGCGAGCGGCCGCCCGCCCGGGCACGCCGTGCGCGGCGCCCCCCGGAAATGCCGCCGCGCTGCCGAGGAAGAGGCCGCGCACAGGCGTGCGGTACGGCGTCAGGCTCGGCAGCGGCCGGAAGATGACCTGATCGAGCGCATAGGAGCCGGTGCCGACGTCGCCGCTCACCAGGTTGGGGTTGCGGTGCTGCAGGTCGGCGGGCGATTGCACGTGGCGAGCCAGGATGAGGTCGCGAAACCCGGGGGCGAAGCGCTCGATCTGGGCCTCGACGCGCTCGACCTGCCGGTCTGTCTCATGCGCCCAGTCGGCGTCCTGGTGGCCGTGGGTGTAGGCCCAGGCGGTGTGCTTGCCGGCGGGGGCGCGCGTCGGATCGGCGATCGATTGCTGGCCGAAGAGCAGGAGCGGACGCTCGGGGAGCCCGGTGGCGCCGGGCGCCGGGGCGTCGAGCATCTCCTGCTCGGTGCCGCCGACGTGGACGGTCCCCGCTTCGCGCGCTTCGGGCGCCGTCCACGGCACGGGACCCGAAAGGGCCCAGTCGACCTTGAGCGTTGCGGGCCCGTAGCGGAAGCGGCTCAGCGCGTCGGCATACCGTCCGTCGAGCGCGTCGCCCGCGAGGGCGAGCAGCGCGTGCGGCGTGACGTCGGCGATCACGATCCGTCCCGGCACGCGCTCGCCGTTCTCGAGCTCCACCCCGACGACCTGCCGGCGCGCTACGGCGATGCTCCTCACCGGCGCCTGCATGCGCGTCCGCCCCCCGAGCGCGGTCAGGTGGCCGACGAGCGCATCGGCCAACCCGGCGGCGCCGCCCTCCGGGCTCGGCCAGCCGACCGCATGGCCCATCACGTTGAGATGGGCGGCCGCGATCGCGCTGCCGGCGCCGGTCGGTGGGACGTCGCCGTGGATCGCCGCGCCGTAGAGCCACGCCCGCGCGCCGTCCGCGCCGAAGAGCTCGCGCGCCAGCGCCTGCGCCGGCATCAGCAGCAGCCGTGCCCACTCGAGCGTGCCGGCCAGCCGCAGGGTCGCGAAGAGCCTCAGCGGCCCCGCGACGGGCGGGAAGCCCGACAGCATCGTCTGCTGCCATGCGTCGAAGTGCTCGACGTAGGGGAGGACGAACCGCCGCCAGGCCTCGCCGTCGCCCGGGTGCAGCGCATCCAGCGATGCCGCGGTCTCCTCGACGTCGCGGGCCAGCACCGCCGCACGCCCGTCGGGCAGCGGGTGCGCGTAGCAATAGCGCGGGTGAACCCAGCGCAGGCCGTGGCGCTCCAGCGGCCAGCGTCCGAACACCGGCGAGGCGGCTGCCGCCGGGTACACCGACGAGAACGTGTCATGCCGGAAGCCGGGGAGCGTAAGCTCCTCGGTCGCGACGGCGCCGCCGAGGTGCCCGGCGCGCTCCAGCACCGTCACCGTGTGCCCCGCCTCGGCGAGCGTGATCGCGGCGGCAAGCCCGTTGGGCCCGCTGCCGACGACGACCGCCTCGGTCGTCACGCGCCTGCCTTGCCGACGGCGAGGGCGATCTGATGCAGCATGCTCTCGTCGGGATCCGCGGTCTGCCCCCAGAACGCGTGCTGGGCGTCGCGCCCGGCGCGGCGGTACGCCTGGTCGAGATGCCACGGCATCGGATCCCACGTCCCGGCCGCGCGAACGAACGCGCGACCCGCTTGCTCGAAGAGCACGAGCCGGTTCTTGCTGCGGCCCATGAAGTGTCCTTCGTGCGTCGTGAGGTCGAAGGCGAGCACCGGGTCGGCGCCCTCGGCGACCGCCGGCGGCTCATCGCGTCCGAAGCGGGCGAGGCCATCGTTCAGGTCATCGATGTAGCGCCCCAGCGCCTCGGCATCCTCGCGGCTGACGAGGGTCGTGATCGTCACGTAGCCGCGCGTGAAGACCGGGCGGCCCCGTGCGGCGCCGGCAACCACCTCGATCTCGAACGTCTGCCCGAGCAGGCCGCCGCGCCGCAGCGGCGTGAACCGTCCCAGCGCGCCGGCGTAATCGGGCCATGTCTCGGGCTCGGACAGGGCGGCGATGACGCCCTCGCTCGAGGGGACCTCCACGGCCGGATAGGTGTGCCACACCTGCTCGCGCCCGGCCGCCTCGGGCGGCGTGGACGGGCCGACCCGCGCGAGCCGCAGGCGCTCCTCCGGGTCATAGCCCGCGCGGGCTTCCGGGGTCTCGAACACGATTCCCCACCCTCTGCGCGCGGGATCCGGGTACGCGTCCGCGAACCACGGCCCGTGCAGGCGCTCGGCGCCCTCCAGCAGCTGTTCGCGATCGAGCGTTCCCCTGGGCGAGCGCGCTCCGTCGACGAACCGATCGCGCCCGAATGCGGCGTGGAACGGAACGACATCGCCGATGCGCAGCCGGCGATGGCCGAGGCGATCCCAGCGCGTCGTGATGATCGCCGCGGCCAGGCGCAGATCGTCGACGTCTCGGCGGGCGGGATCGCGCCGGTAATACGCGGCGTTCAGGAAGTCGGTGATCCAGGCGGCGGCGTCGCTCCCGGCGATGGACGAGCCGCTCATCCGCGCGAACCGGACCTGGGGGGAAGCGGAGGCACGGCCCACCAGCGCGCCGGCGCCGAACGCCGCTCCGACAAGCAACGGGCGATTGGCGGTCATGGCCGCAACCTAGCGCGAGCCGCCGTGGCGCCGCGCCTCAGCAGCGTGGGTAGGCGAGCGGCTTGACGAACGTGATCGCGCGCTTGGTGGCGGCCAGGAGGATCAGGTTCGGGTCGGTGCCCGCCCGCACGAAGTGCGTGCCGCGGAACGAGACGGTCGCCGCGTAGTAGCCCTGCGTCTTGCGTGGGCGCTTGACGCGGAACTTCGCGTGGCCCCTGGCGTCGAACGTCTTCTTGTAGCTCGCGATCTTCTTGAACACGTAGCCCGACCGGCGGCAGCGGAGGAAGCGCACGAACTTCAGCGTGGCCTTCCCGCCCGCTGAGGCGGTGGGGAACTCGGCCTTGACGTCGAAGGTCGGGCGCGTCTTGCGGGGCCCGATGATCGTGGTCTGCACGCGGCGGAAGTCGCTGTGCACCTCGAAGCGCAGCGGAGCCGACCATGGCGTCGCGAAGAAGCTGCGCTCGAAGCTGTCGTTGACGCCCTCGACCACGCCGCGGCCCACGCACGCCCAATTGCCGGGCTCGGGGAAGGTGGTGACCGTCTGGCGCGGCGGCTGCGGGTCATCGGGCACCACGCGGCGCCCGGTGACCGACCCGTCGGGACTGACCGTCGGGTCCAGCGCGCAGCTGTTGTCGCCGAAGCCGCCGGGAGGGTCGGCCGCGCGGATGCCGACGAACGGGTCGCCGGGCAGCGGCTTGGCGCGGAATGCGAACGGCGCGCCTGTCAGCTGCGGCGCCACGTGGACGTCGACGCCGAACGATGCGGCGGTGGTCGCCGGTGCGCCCACGCAGCCGGTGCCGATCGTGTCGCCGAGCGACACCGCCAACGAGTAGGTCCCGTCGCCCTCGAACTGGATCTCGCCCCCGACCGCCGTGATCGTCCCCACGGCGCCGTTCTTGCCCACGCAATAGGGCGGGGTGTTGACGGGCTGGGTGGGCTGCCCGTCGGGAACCCCGGTGATCGACAGCGCGGCCGTTTGGAAGTTGCCGTTCACACCGGTCGGCTGCAGCCGGTAGCCGATCTGAAAGCCGCCCATGTAGTTCAGCTGCGGAGCCGTCGCGAGCGGGATCCAGTCGCTCGCGGGCTCGTGCGTGTCCGCGGGTTGCAGGCGCACGAACAGCTCGGGCGGGGTGAACGCGGCGCCCGCCGGCGAGGCGAGCAGCACGCTGGCACAGATTCCGAGCAGCACGGTTCGGGCGCGCACCGCATGACGCTATCCGCTCCCGCCGCCGCGTGCCACGCACCGAAGTAGGCTCGCGTCTGTGCCGTTCGAGCGTTTGGAGATCCCGGTCGCCGGCGCGGCGCTGGTCGCGGATCAGTTCAGGAGTGATGGGGCGGCGGTCGTCATGCTTCACGCGGGCGTGTGTGACCGGCGCTGCTGGCGCGAGGTGGGCGAGCGGCTTCAGGGCGCCGGGTGCAACGTCGTCGCGTATGACCGGCGCGGGTTCGGAGAGGTAGCTCCGTCCGACCGGCCCTTCAGGCACGTCGACGACCTCCTTGCCGTGATCGACGCCGTGTCGCCGAACGACCCTGCCTGGCTGGTCGGGAGCTCAATGGGGGGCATGGTGGCGCTCGACGCCGCGCTCGAAGCACCCGAGCGCGTCGCGGGGCTCGTGCTGCTGGCACCCGCGGTCGGCGGCGACCCCGAGCTCGATGAGGCGGCCTACGTCGCCGCGACGAACGGGCTGGCTGCCGCGATCGATGAGGCCTGGACGGCAGGTGACCTGGAGGTGTGCAACCGGCTGGAGGTCAGGCTGTGGCTTGACGGGCCGGCCGAACCAGAGGGGCGGGTAGGTGGACCGGCACGGGAGCTCGCGTTCGACATGAACCGGATCGTGCTCGCCAATGGCGAAGACCATGCCGACGGCGCAAGCGGCATCGACGCGGCGGGTCGCCTGAACGAGATCACCGTTCCGACGATCGTGGCGTGCGGCGAGCTCGACGTGCCCACCAAGCTCCGGCGCTGCTCTGAGCTGGTCGACTCGCTTCCCAACGCCACCTACCGCACGCTCCCCGGCCGCGCGCACCTGCCGTATCTCGAGGCCGCCGACGAAGTCGCCGCGCTGGTCCCGATTGCGTCGACTGCCGCCGGATAGAGCGTCAGTCGATCTCGGCGTAGAAGACCGTGACGCCGCCGGTGGCGAAGTTGGGGATGTCGTTGACGGCCGCCTGGCCGTCCTCGGATGCGAAGCCTGCCTGAAGCGCGTCCATGTCCTCGAAGGTGAGCTCGGCGATGCGCTGGTACGGGACCGCGCTGCCGTCCGGCGTCGCAAAGCCACGAGCGGCTTCGAAGCGCTGCAGGCCGGGGATCTTCAGCGCGAGCGCGGTGTGCGTGTCTGCGTAGTAGCGCTCGAATGCGTCCGGATCCTGTGGTGGCCCGTAGAGCACGACTGCCTTGACCATCGTTCGTCCTTTCTTCGACTGGATCGAGCCTACGCCGCCTCCTTGGCAATCGCCGCATCGCGCAGGTGCTCGGCGAGGCTCCACGCCTGCCGTGGGGTGAGCGCGGCGAAGAGCGTGCCGTGCAGCGTCTCGATCTCGATCTGCAGGGTCAGCGGCAGATCCTCGTCGACCTCGTCGAGCTCGTCGAGTGCACCGGACCGGTACACCGTGACATGGACCGCGAGTCCGTCGTCGAGATCGAGACTCCAGATCTTGGCATCCAATGACGTCCCCCTGAGTGGGCCTCCCGAAGCTCCTTCCGGGGGCCAACCGCCTCCAGAAGGACCGCGCCCTGTCGCAGGCCTCCAGTGTGTCGGATGAGTCTGGCGGCTGCGCCGGTCACGCGGGCGGCATCACGTACCTGGCGTGGATGTTGTCGATCGACCAGATCGTTGAAGCGTCGCCGTGATGTGCACGGACCAGCGCGGTGAAGTAGTCGCTCAGGGCCTGCTCGTAGCTCAGCGTGCCGTGGACGAGTTCGACGGCGGCACCGGCGATGGCGTCGAGTTCTTCGCGGATGCGCGAGCGCGACATGCTGGGCGTGCGCGGGCCGTCTGAGCCGTCTTCGACCATGGCGAGGGCATCGAACTGGCTGAAGCATGGGTAGCGCTCGGTGTCCGGGATGATCGAGCGAAAGGGGACGTGGTTGAAGTAGTACTCGAACCAGCGGCCGCCTGAGATGCTCAGCCAGGGCGTGCCCACCGCGAGCGCGGCGAGCCCGAAGCCGGTGTGGGGGGCGACGAACACCCTGCATGCCTCGATGATCGCCAGCTGCTCGGCGAGGTCGATGTCGAAGCAGTCAAGCGGTCGGGTGTCGTGCGCGAGGAGCTGTGTGAGCTCGTGGCGGCCCAGCGAGGTGGAGGTTCGCCGATCGTGCGCCAGCTTGCCGACGAGCGCGAAGCGGGCGCCGGGCAGTGCGTCTTGGAGGGTGTCGAGGATCGAGCGCCACGACGCGACGGAGGGGTAGAGCGCGCGTTCGCCCGATCCGGCGGGCATGACGGCGATCCAGGCGGGGGCGCCGTCGTTTGCGGCCATGCGGCGCGCGGCGGCCGCTCGGGCGGCGTCGGGCAACTGGAGGCGCAGCTGTTGATGCGGGATGTAGCCGGGCGGGGCGGCGCCGACGATCGAGCGCCCGCGGGTGGCGATCAGGTGCTCGTCGCTGGCCAGGTAGTAGTCGCGCATCCCGGGGAACAGCGCCAGCTGGAAGGCCTGCCGGCGCCGGAAGTCATCGAGGACCCAGTCCCAGCGGCGCGGGACGCTCGCCAGTCGCGTTGCGCTGTCCGTCGCGGCCTCGAGAAACGGATGATCGATCGCGTAGCAGGCCGAGACGAACGGGCAATAGCCGGCGAGGCGGACGGCGCTGTCGGCGTTCAGCGCGAGCGCGATCTCGCGCTCGGGATCGGCGGCGTGATGGCCGTGGCAGTAATGCAGGGCCTCGACCGCGTGGCCCACCGGTGGCGCGTAGAAGAAGTTGATCAGCAGGCGCTCACGGCTCATGCGCTCCCCTCCGGCGGTCCGGCATCGCACTGCCGTCATGTCCGCATGCCGGTCGGGACGACCGGCGGCTGGAATCTCGGCCACTGTCGGCCCACTAGATCCGTTCGATCTTCGCCAACCAGGCCGGTGCCCCCTGCGCGGCGAATCTTGTCTGGACTCGATCCGGGCTGATCGAGGCGATGTTCCAGCCGCTGGTGGGTGTGAACGCTGCGATCAGCTCCTGCCGGCTGATCGGATGCGGGCCCGGGGTGCCGGGTCCGACGTCGCTGAAACAGAGCAGGTACAGGATCCCGGCGCGAGCGGCCACGGACGCCAGGCTCGCAACGTAGTCGCGCCGCTCATCGCTGTCGAACGTGTGGAACAACCCGCAATCGAGGACCGTTTCGAACGTTCGTCCCAGACGGTCGAGGTGGAGAGCATCGGCAACCTCGAAGCCGGCGTGTATGCCGCGAGCCGCGGCCTTCTCCCGTGCGCGCGAAAGTGCGGTCTCGGCCACATCGACCCCGAGAACGTGCAGGCCCAAGGAGGCGAGGTGAAGGGCGTTCTCGCCCGTCCCGCATCCGGCATCGAGGACTGCGCCGGCGAATGCGCCTTCGCCCGCCAGTCGCACCACCGCCGGCTGTGGTTCTCCGGTGTCCCACGGCGCCGGGCCATCGGCGTACGACGCGTCCCAGGGCTGGCCCGCCCGCCGCTCGTGGCTGGTGGGTTGCCGGCCGCCGTACGGATCGCCGGCGCGGGCTCCTGTCTGCTCGGACATCTTGTCCCTTCCCCGCGACTGGTGTAAACGAGCCTGATCGTCGCATGCAGCGGCACGCACCTACAGAGGGGAACGACCGATGCCCGCCACCGAACCCGAGCAGTTGCACGGCATGTTCGAGCAAGCCTTCAACGCCGGCGACCTCGACGCCCTGATGGAGCTCTACGAGCCGGACGCGGCTCTCATCCCGCAGCCCGGCACGATCGTGGAAGGGACAGCATCCATCCGCGATGCGCTGCGCTGGTTCCTGGACCGGCAGGGCAAGATCACGCTCGACACGAAGCTCGTCGTTCGCACCGGCGACCTGGCCTTCCTCGCGAACCGCTGGTCGCTCGCCGGCGGGACGATGCCCGACGGGAGCCCCGCCGAGCTCGGGGCCACCACGGCCGAGGTGGCCCGCCGGCAGTCCGACGGCACCTGGCTCTATGTGATCGACAACGCCTGGGGTGACCAGGCGGCAGCCGCCTGAGAGTCCCCGACCGGGCCTGAGGCTGCCTCGACCCTGACCGCCACCGCGTTGAACGCGGCGTTGCCGGTGATCGCGTCGACGACCGAAGGGTCGGTGATGTCGTTCATGCTCGCGCCGGCCTTCTCCGCGGCCAGTCGCCACCCGACGCCCGGGCGCGCGTGCCCGAAGCCGTGCGGGACCGAGACCACGCCCGGCCGGATCTCGTCGCTGACCTCGAGCGGCAGCTCGATCGCGCCGATGCGCGAGACGACGCGCACCCGGTCGCCGTCGCCGAGGCCGCGCGCGGCCGCGTCGTCGGGATGCAGCAGCGCGGTGCAGCGGTCGGCGCCCTTCATCAACCGCGCGCTGTTGTGCATCCACGAGTTGTTGCCGCGCAGCTGGCGCCGGCCGATGAGCGTCAGGTCGTAGCCGTCGCACACCGCCTCCTCGCGCTCGCGCGCGTGGTCGGCGAGCTTCGCCGCCTCATCGACGAGCACCGGCGGCGCGAGCTGCACGCGCTTGTCCGCCGTGTCGAGCGCGCCCGGCAGCCGCGGCTCGAGCGCGCCCAGGTCGATGCCGTGCTTGGCGCGCTTGATCCTCGCGACGGTCAGGCCCCTGAGCGGGCCGCGGCGCAGAATGCCGTGCGGCCCGAGCGCGAGCCCGAGGTCGATGATCCGCTCGGGTGTCGTGAACGCAGAGGGGAGGCTCGCGACCGCCGCCTCGGCGCGGCGCCCGACCCCGCGCCCGAGCCGGCTCGTCAGCGCCGTCAGGATCTGCCAATCCTCACGGCCGTCCTTCGGCTTGCGCACCGCGGCCGGGCTGTAGCGGATGTGGTTGCGCACGGCCACGAGCGGCATGACGACGTCGATGTCGGAGCGCTCGAGCGTGGAGACCGGCGGCAGGATCACGTCTGCGTGGCGCGTCGTCTCGGTGACGTACATGTCGACGGCCACGCACCACTCGAGCGTCGCGAGCGCCTCCTCCAGGCGCGCGCCGCCCGGCGTCGAGAGCACCGGATTGCCGGCGAAGATCAGCATGCCGCGGACCTGGCCCTCGCCGGGGGTCGTGATCTCGTTCGCCAGGCCCGCGACCGGCAGCTCGCCGTTCATCTCGGGCAGCCCGCTGACGCGCTGCGTGTGGCGGCCGTGGTCGCCGAAGCCGAGCAGCCGGGCATGCTTCAGCACCGCGCCGACGTCGAACGCCGGGTTGGGGAACATCGCGCCGCCGGGGACGTCGAGGTTGCCGGTGACGGCGTTGAGCACGTTGATGAGCCAGTGCGTGAGCGAGCCGGTTCGCTGCTGACACACGCCGACGCGCCCGTACGCGACCGCCCGCTCGGCGTCCGCGAACCCGCGCGCCAGCCGCTGCACTGTCGCCTCGTCGACGCCCGCGATCGGCGCGGCGCGCGCGACCGGCCAGTCGGCGGCAAGCGCCTCGATGGTGGCGATCCCGTCGGCGTGGCCGTCGAGGTGGCCCAGCCGCGTTCGGCCCTCCGCGAACAGCACGTGCAGCATCCCGAGCAGCAGGTAGGGATCGCCGCCGGGGGCGATCGCGACGTGCTCGGAGGCGTGCGCCGCGGTCTCGGTGCGGCGCGGGTCGACGACCACGACCGTGCCGCCGCGCGCGACGATCGCGCGCAGCCGGTGGCGCGCGCCGGGCGCCGTCATGAGCGAGCCGTTCGACACCGACGGGTTCGCGCCGAGCACCAGCATGAAGTCGGTGCGATCGATGTCAGGAACCGGCAACAGCGCGAGGTTGCCGAACATCTCGGCCGACGTCAGGTGCTGGGGCAGCTGGTCGGCCGACGTCGCCGAGTAGTGGTTGCGCGTGTCGAGCACGTGGCGCAGCGTCAACCCGGACAGCACCGCCATCGTGTGCGCGCTCGGGTTGCCGAAGTAGGTGGCGACCGCGTCGTTGCCGTGGCGCCGCTGAACCGCGCGCAGCCCGCCCGCGGCCAGGTCAAGCGCCTCGTCCCAGCCGATCTCGTCCCTCGCGGAGCCGACCCGGCGCACGGGCCGCCGGAGTCGGTCGGGATCCGCGTAGAGGTCCGCGAGCGCCGCCGCTTTCGGACAGATGTAGCCGCGCGACATCGGGTCCTCCGCGTCGCCGGTGATCCGCAGCACGCGGTCGCCGTCGACCTCCACGTCGATGCCGCAGTGCGCCTCGCACAGCGTGCACTGGCGATGAACCGTCTGCGGCATCCGCAGAGCCTACGCCGCCGCGCGACTGGCCGGCTCGCGTTCGCGCGCGTTGACAAGCGCGGCCACCACGTCACGCAGGTCGGCGGCGAGGCGCGGATCGCGCAGCGCGCCGGACGGCAGGAACGCGTCGTGTGCGCTGCCGACGGCGAGCTCGGCCTCGATCACCCGCGCACCGGCGAGGCCGAGCGCGTTGCGCAGCTGTGCCTGTGCCCAGACGGCGCCGAAGATCCCCGTGCTGGCGCCGATCACCGCGGTCGGCTTGTCGCGCCAGGCGTTGAGGGGAAACGGGCGCGACGCCCAATCGACCGCGTTCTTCAGGGCGCCCGGGAGCGAGCCGTTGTACTCGGGCGACGCGATCAGGACCGCGTCGGCCGCGGCGATGGTGCGGCGGAGCCGCTCGACGGCCGCCGGCGCCCGCTCGCCATCGTCATCCTCGCTGTAGGGCGGCACCTCGGCGAGCCCGTCGAGCCAGGTGTGGGCGACGCCGAGCGGGAGCACGTTCGCCGCCGCACGCAACAGGGCGGCGTTGTACGACGCGCGCCGGAGCGAGCCCGAGATCAACAGCACGTCACCGCTGCGCATCTGCGTCCTCCCGCATGAGCATCAGATCGATCTCCACCTCGACATCCCAGCCGACCGCGTCGCCGCCGCCCGGCAGCGCCATCTGCCAATCGAAGCCGAACTCACGGCGGTCGAAGCTCGTCTGAAGGTGCAGGCCCGCGATCTCGCCGAAGCCGCTCTGTCGCGGTGAGGCGTAATGGCCACTGGCGGTGATCGGGCGCGTGACGCCCCGGATGGTGAGCTCGCCCTCGACCTCTGCCCGGCCGTCGTCGGCGAGGCGAATCGCCGTGGACCGGAACACGATCTCGGGATGGTGCTCGGCGTCGAAGAAGTCGGGCGCGAGGAGGTGAGCCCGCATCGCGGCCGGCTCGACCACGGAAATGGACTCGACGCGCGCAGACCCCTCGAGCGCCAGAGCGTCGCCGTCGGCACGCAGCGTTGCCGTGACGTCCGAGAACGCGCCGCGGTATGAGAAGACGCCGGAGTGGCGCACCGCGAACGCGAAGGTCGACGGCTCCGGCTGAGCGCGGTAGGCGCCGGTGAAGGGCTGGACTGCGATGGTCGACATGAGAATCCTCTTGGGTCGGGTTCGGCTGATTGCAGGTCTGACAATCCAGCCGGCCGCCCTGTGACAACTCAGAGGTGGCTGAGCTTGTCGGGGTTCCTCACGATGCGTACGGTCTGGATGCGGCCATCGACGACATCGACCGTCAGGACCTCGGAGACGCGGACCTCGGTCTGGTGGGCCGGGTCTCGCAGGCTCATCGAAAGCGCGGCGAGCTCGTCCGCATCGAAGTCGCGAGCCTTCAGGACCGCCAGCCCCTCCTGGGCCGCGTGCCGCGCAGCCTCCCCAGGCTCCGGTTCGCGCGGGCCTCGTATCAGGCGGCCGGGCTGGCCGTTGACCCTGACCATCCGGGCCTCGTACCCGCCGACCGCACGGCGGACCCGCGCCACGTGAGCCATGAAGCGGGCGATCAGCGCGGCACCGAAGAGCGGCTCGGGCGACGCGAGCGCCTTGCCGCCGCCATCGGCGTAGAGGACGGCGTCCTTGGCGAGCAGCTCCTCGAGGGCCTCGAGGTTGCCCTCCTCGGCGGCCGCGAGGAACCGCTCGAGCAGGGCGTCGCGGGCCGCTTCGTCGGCGTCGAAGCGCGGGCGGCTGGCCTCGAGGCGCTTGCGCGCCCGCGTCACGAGTTGCCGCGAGTTGACCTCGGACTGCTCGATGATCTTGGCGACCTCCGCATACCCGTAGCCGAACACCTCGCGCAGCAGGTAGGCGGCCCGCTCGACCGGCGTCAGGCGCTCCAGGAGCGCCAGCAGGGCCAGCGACAGCGAGTCCGCGAGCTCGGCGCGCGAGGCCGGGCCGGGCGCCGGGTCCTCGAGCAGCGGCTCCGGCAGCCACGGCCCGACGTATGACTCGCGACGTGCCCGCGCCGACTTGAGGACATTGATCGACAGCCGCGTCGCCACCGTCGTCATCCAGGCGGCCGGCTCTTCGATGAAGTCTTCCTGACGCGTCAGGCGCAGGAGCGCCTCCTGGGCCACGTCCTCGGCCTCCGACACGCTGCCGAGCATCCGGTAAGCCACGCCGAAGCCGTGGCGCCGCAGCGCCTCGAGGTCCCTGTCGCCCGCGCTCATCCGTTCCTCCTGCCATCTACCCGTTGTCACACCACCGTTGACAACGTGCGGCGCTGAGCTGTGACACCGGTGAGCTCAAGGGCTTTTTCGGCGATCTTTCGGCTCAGCTCTCAGCCGCTGCACCTCGGCGTTGAGGGCCTGGAGCTGCGCGCCCACCTCGTCGAGCCTCTGCATGACCGGATCGTCTGCGCCGGCTCGCGCGTTCGCCTGCGCACGCGCGACAAAGCCGCTCGTGACAGCGGCCGTCACCACCGCGAGCAGCGACAGGCCGCCGAGCATCAGGAAGCCTGCGATCACCTTGCCGGAGGTTTGCTGCGGGACGACGTCGCCGTAGCCGACCGTCGTCACGGTTTCGATCGCCCACCACATCCCCAGCCACACGGTGGGAAACGTCTTCGGGTCCACGACGCGCTCGAGCACACCGAAGACGACCACGGCGAGCGCCCAGAACGCCCCGATGAGGTACGCGGCATCGCGCGGGCGCAAGCCCTTGCGCTCGACGCGCTTTTCCATCCACCGCTCGGGCCGCGAGCCTGGCAGCACGGGCATCGTCGTTGAGTTCGGCGCCAGGGCATCGTGCCCTGCGCCGGCGGGGAGCGCGGTCGGCGAGGACGGCAGCTCAGTGAGGTTGCCGCCGTGGACGGCGAAGGT
>DATBKW010000338.1:0-6753 GCA_036555665.1 Solirubrobacteraceae bacterium
CCCCCCCCCCCCCCCCCCCCCCGCGGCCGGTGCCCGAGGGCGTCGCACCGCTCGAGGGCTCGCCCGAGCGGATCGCGGCCGGCCTGCGCGAGCTCGCCCAAGCCGGCGCCGACGAGGCGATCCTCGTCGTCAGCCCGATCACCGAGCGTTCGATCCGCGCCCTCGGCGACGCGCTCGCTGCGCTCGACTCGTAAGGCTCAAGATCGGGAGCGCGGCCGCGAAATCTAGGGATCGCTCCCGATGCGAGCACCGGTCGGTCGCTCGTACGGTGCTCGCATGATGACCGCCACCAGAACAGCCCTCGCCGCGCTCGCGGCGGCCGCGATCGCAGCGCCGAGCGCCGCGGCGCAACCGATCGATCAGGTCCTGCCGTCGGGCAACGAGCAGACGCCGGCCCCCGACGTCGTGACACGCACCGTGAAGGTCGACTCGAGCGGCTTTGACTGGGGAGACGCCGGCCTCGGTGCCGTCGGCATGCTCTCCGCGCTGGCCCTCGGCGCGGGCGCGGTGGTCGTCGCCCGCCGCGGGCAGACGACCGTCAGCTGACGTCGTGGCCCGCCCGCCGCAGCGCCGCCGCGGCGGCGGGTAGGGCGGCGTCGCGGACGAGCACGTAGTCCGTGTCGTAGGTCGAGACGGCGAAGATCGAGACGCCTGCCTCGGCGAGCGGCGCGGCGATGGCGGCCAGGATGCCGGTCAGCGCGAAGTCCAGCGGACCCGCGACCTTCAGCGCGCGCCAGCCGCCCTCGACCTCGGCGCCCGCCGGCGCGTCGGCGACCGGGCAGACGATCGACAGCTCGTCGGCTGTCCGCGTGACCGACCACAGCGCGCCCGCGCCGGGCGCCGGAGCCGGCGCGTCCGTCGGCAGCCGGCAGACCGCCAGCTCGCCGGCGAGCGTGCGGAGCGAAAGTGCGGTCACTGCGACGGTGCGTCAGTCGACCGGCGCGCTGAGTGTGACGAGCCGCTCCAGCCAGGCGATCTCCATCGTCGCCCTGGCCTTGAGCATGTCCTGGTGGAGCTCGCGGTCGTCGGGAGCGGCGCGGTGGCCCTCCAGGAGCGCCTGGTAGGCCTCGATCTCGATCGCCAGGTCGAAGTCGCGCATCGCGGTGTGCCTTTAGTACCGCGCGCGGCGGACGTTGTGACGAGCTTCAGGCGCCGGGGGCGTGGATCAGCGCGCCGCCGTCGATGACGTGCGCGGCGCCGGTGATGAAGCCGCCGGCCGGCGAGGCGAGCAGCAGCACGAGGCCCTTGAGCTCCTCGGGCTCGGCCATGCGCCCGAGCGGGACGGTGTCGGCCCACTGCTGCTCGGTGTCGGGATCGGGGTCGAGGGTGCCGCCCCCGCCGATGCGGGTGCCCTTGAACGGGCCGGGGCAGATCGCGTTGACGCGGATGCCGTGGCGGGCGAGCTCGAGCGCGGCCTGGCGCACGATGTTGAGCACCGCCGCCTTGCTCGCGATGTAGCCGTAGCAGACCACCGGCTCGGGGCGCAGGCCCGCCACGGAGGAGGTCACCACGATGCGGCCGGCGCCCTGGCGCTTCATCGCCGCGGCCGCGCTCTTCATGGTGAACAGGATGCCGTTGAGGTTGACGCCCAGCACCTTGTCCCAGTCGCTGCGGTGGATCGTGTCGAGCTGCTGGCCGCCCTCGATCGCCCATCCCGGCGTGGAGCCGATGCCCGCGTTGGCGAAGACGACGTCGACCCCGCCGTCGGCCGCCACGACCTCGTCGAAGAGCGCCTGCACGCGATCGGCGTCGGAGACGTCGCAGACCGCCGCACGGACGCTGCCGCCGCGATCGGCGAGCGCGCCGGTCGACTGCTCGAGCAGCTCGGCGTCGACGTCGGCCAGCGTCACGCGCGCCCCGCAGTCCGCCAGTACCTCGGCCATCGCGAAGCCGAGCCCGCTGGCCGCGCCGGTCACGACGACGCGCAGGTCGCGGACGCCGAAGATGTCGCCGAGGACCTGCGCGGCGCGATCGGTCACGTCTCTCTCCTCTCAGGTGCCCTTACAACCGCCGGCCAGCATCGAGCATGGCGGCGGGAGGGTCAACGCGGCGCGTCCGTCAGGCCGCGGCGTCGGCCGCGACCGCCGCCGCGGTCGCGGTCGTATCGGCAGGCGCGGCCTCGGGGGCGGCCGTCGTCGGCGCGGACGCCTCCGGCGCGGCGCTCGGCTGCGGCGTGCTCGGGGCCGGGGCTGGCTGCGGCGTGGCCGCCGGTGCGCTCGTCGGGGCGGCCGGCTGGGCGGCGGGCGCGCTCGACGTCGCGGGGGCGGCGGCCGGCGCGGGCGCCTGCTGCTGCTGGGTGCTCGCCGGCGGCGTCTGGCCCGTCGGAGGGGCAGCCGCCTGGTGGTCGGGCGGCGGCGCTGCGGCCGGCGTCTGCAGCGGTGCGGGCCCGGCGTGCGTCGCGTCCGGGACCACCGGCGGGGTGCCCGGCGAGGTGGCGGCGGGCTTGGGCGCGGTCGCGTGGTGCTTGGGCTTGGACCGGTGGCGCAGGACCGGCGACGAACTGGACTTGGCGGCGGGCGCGTGGCCCCGGACGGCGGGCGTGCCCGCTATGGCCGCTCCGGCCCGATGCGCGGCGTGGTGCTTGACAACGGGCGTCTTGTGGACCGGCGCGCGTTCGGCCCTGACGTGCGTGTCGGTCGTGCCGCCCGCCAGCGCGACGACCGCGAGCACCTTGGTCACGACGCCCTTGGCCCCGAGGCTCGCAAGCCCCACCGTGGTCCCTCCGGCGGCGACACTGCCGGCGACCGTCGCGCCGGTGCCGCCGCCGACCGCCGCCGCGCCGCCGCAGCCCATGGCGGCGAGGATCGACGCCTTCAAGCCGACCGTCGGGGCGACCGGCATGATCGCCGCGAACGCCGCGCGCTGGCCGCGCACCTCCTGCTCGAACGCGGCGCAGTTCGGGCAGCGGTCGATGTGGCCGCGCAGCACGCTGCGGCGCGGGACGTCGCCCATCGCCACCCGCTCGCGGACGTCGGCGCACGGCTCGTCGCGGGCGCGGCGCGCGCGCAGCAGCGCCTCGCGGGCCTGGAAGACGAGCGCCTTGACCTTCTCGCGGCGCACGCCGAGCACCGCGGCGATCTGCTCGTGGGACTGGTCGCCCAGCTCGAAGAGGACGAGCGCGGCGCGCTGGTCCTCGGGGAGGCGCTGGAGGTCGTCGACGAGGTCGCGCAGATCGGCGCGCAGCTGGATCTCGCCGGCCAATCCGTCGAACGCCTTGGGCCGCAGCTCGAGCTCGTCGGCACAGAGCTCCTCGCGCTGCGCGCGCAGGGCCGACAGGCAGCGGTTGCGGGCGATCGCGTACAGCCACGGCCGCAGGTCCTCGACGCCATCGCCCCCGCGCAGCGCGCTGTAGGCGGAGGCGAAGCTGTGCTGCAAAGCGTCCTCGGCCTCGTGGCGGCTGCCGAGCATGTGCCGGCAGAAGGCCAGCAGGCCCAGGTAGTAGCGGTCGTAGATCGCCTCGAAGGCGTCGTCGTCGCCGGCGCGGACACGCGCGACGAGCCGCTCGTCGCCGACGCGCAGCAGCGCCCGGCGCCGGGCGCCGCGACGGGAACGGAGTGGGACCGCGGTCGCGGCCATCGACCAAGTATCCGCTACGGAGTCAAGGCGTGCGCCAGGGGGTGGTGAGGTAGGCCCCGGGCGAGTGGTGACCTAGGCGCCGGGCGAGTGGCTTGGCGTGCGCCGGGGCGGTGCCCCGGCACCCCCGGCGCGGCATTGGGGGCAACCGGCCGGGGGCCCGAGGCGGCGCTCGCGGTCTTTGTTGGGGCAACGACCGGCGAACGCGATGCATCCGTGCACCATGGACGTTACGACGCCTCGGACGGGCCGGTGTTAACTGCGCCGAATCTTGTCGCCACAGACAGCGACCCCGGGCTGCGTGCCCGGGGCCCTGTCCCCCCAGCGCCAGCCGTTCCCTGGCCGGCGCAGCGCTTGATCGGTTGCCCCCACATGACAAGACGCAGATGCCGGTCCAAAGTTGGTCGTCCTGGCCGCCCATCGCAATTCGCCGGTTACCGGTGGGGCCTGATCGTGCGCCGGACGGCATGGCAGAGCCGCGTGCCGACGAAGCACTGGACAGATGCCCTAGGGTGCTGCGCGCCCCGCCGTCGGGCACGCCGATGAAGATCGACGATGCAACCACCCGCCCAGGCTTCGTCACCGCGCTCAGCGACGCCTACCTGATCCCGCGCAACGGGGCCTACGCGATCTTCTGGCGCGTGTCGGGCGGCGACCTGTGCACGGTCGAGCGCGAGGTGGCCGAGCGCGCCCTGCGGGGCGAGCGGACAGTCGTCCGGCTCGGCAGCTGGTCGGGCACGCTGCGCGGCCGCGCCGACGAGTGGACGTTGTGGTGGGCGCGGGGCGTGCCCTGGGCATCGACGAGCGACGTCGCCGACGGCGACCACACGCTGCGCCTGATCGAGCGCTGGCGGGACGCGGCCGCGCGCGCGGAGGCGCGCGGGCAGCGCTGGGAGCCCGTCCCTCCGGGCGCGGCCCCACCGCCGCGTCGGCCTGCGCCGCCGGCGCCGGCGCGCCGCGAGCGCCCGCCGCTCCTCGCTCGCCTGCGCGCGCTGTTCCGCACCCACTGACGCGCGTCATAGCGGCAGCTATCGTCATTTCATGTCGGTTGACAGCGACGGGCCCGACGTTCGGGAGCGCATGATCGTCAGCGCGGGGGCGCTGTTCGGCGAGCGGGGATACGCGGCGACCGGGCTGCGCGACGTCGTCGCGCACAGCTCGACCCCACGCGGCTCGATCTACCACCACCTGCCCGGCGGCAAGGCCGAGCTGGCGCGCGCGGTGCTCGAGCGCGCGGCCGCCGACGTCAGCGCCGCGTTCGCGCCCGGCGACGGGGATCCGATCGCGGCGTTGCGGGCGTTCCTCGACGGCTGGCGCGACGCGCTCGAGCGCAGCGACTACCGGACCGGCAGCCCGATCCTCGCGATCGCGCTCGAGCCCGACGACCAGACCGGCGCGCGCGACGCCGCCGCCGCGGCCTTCGAGCGATGGGCCGATGCGTTCGCGGCCACGCTGCAGGCCGACGGCGTCAAGCGCAAGAAGGCCGCGCGCCTGGCGCTGCTGTCCGTGGCGGCGATCGAGGGCGCGGTCGTCATGTCACGCGCGCGCGGGGACACGGAGCCGCTGGACGCGGTCGGCCGCGAGCTGGAGGCGGCGATCGAGTCCGCGCGCAAGCGCTGAGGCCGGCCGCGCAACCGGCGAGGGCGGCCGGGGCCTGCTCGTAGGATGGAGGCATGCAGCCCGAGATCGAGGTCTTCGGCCTCTCGATCAAGACCTTCGGCCTCTTCTTCGCCCTCAACTTCGTGGCCTGGGGCGCGCTCGTCAGCCGCCGGCTGCGCGAGCTGGGCAAGCCCGTCGACTGGGCCTACGAGATGGTGGCGGCCGCCCTCATCGGCGGCCTCGTCGGCGCGCGCGCGTACTGGCTCGTGCAGAACCACGGGTCCTTCAGCCTGGGCAACATCTTCGGCGGCACCGGGCTGATCTGGTACGGCGGGCTCGCCGGCGGCATCGTCGCCGTGCTGCTGTGGGCCAAGTGGCGCGGCTTTTTGACCCTTGCGCTCGTCGACATGGCCGGCCCCGCGCTCGCGCTCGGGTACGCGATCGGGCGCATCGGCTGCCAGGTCTCGGGCGACGGGGATTACGGCAAGGCGTGGAGCGGGCCGTGGGCCATGGGCTACCCGGACGGGACGGTGCCGACGGCGCCCGGCGAGACGGTCCACCCCACGCCGGTCTACGAGACGCTCGTCATGGGGCTCGTGGCGTTCTTCCTTTGGCAGCTGCGCGATCGCGTGCGGCCGGGGGTCCTGTTCGCGCTCTACCTGGTGATCGCGGGGCTCGAACGCTTCCTCATCGAGTTCCTGCGCCGCAACGAGGACGTCCTGCTCGGGCTGACCGCCGCGCAGCTCGAGAGCCTCGCCGTGTTCGCGGTCGGCGCCGCGTGGCTGGCGTGGGTGGTGCGCCGCAAGGGCGGGCTGTTGCTGCCCGAGGCCCCGGCGCGCAGCGAGAGCGCCGCACTCGCGGCGACCTGATTCAGGAGCCGCTGGCGGTGGCGGCGGTCGGGCCGGCCTGCTGGCTGCCGGCGTCGGACTGCTGGCCGGCGTCGCTGCCGGGCTGCTGGCCACTGCCGGACTGCTCGCCGCTGCCGGACTGCTGGCCGCTGCCGGCCGCCGGCGGGGTGCTCTCGGCGGGCGGCGTGGCGGCCGGCGGCTCGGGCTTCGGCGGCGGGTTGTCGGCCGGCGGATTGTCCGCAGGCGGCTCGGGCTTCGACGGCGGATCGTTCGCAGGCGGCTCGGGCTTCGTCGGCGGGTTGTCCGCGGGCGGCTCGGGCTTCGTCGGCGGGTTGTCGGCCGGCGGCTCGGGCGTGGTGTCGCTCGGCGGCGTCTGGCCGCTGCCCGGATCGGTGGGCTGCGGCGTGGCGTCGACCGGCGGCGCCGAGGGCTCGCCTGCCGTCTCGGCCGGCGGGTTCGGGTTGGCCGGGCTCGACGGCGCCGGGGTCGGCTCGGAGGTCGGCGGCTTCGGCGTGCCCATGGGCGGGCCCGCGGGCTGGTCGCCGTCGACCGGGCTGGCGGGCGTGTCGCCGGTGGTGGAGTCGTCGGTGTCCGACGGCGGGCTGTCGTCCGCGCGGCCCGCGCCGGCGTCCGCGGTGCGGCCCTGCTGCTCGCTCGAGTTGGTGCTCGTCGCGGTGGCGGTCGGGGCCGCTGTGTCGGCGGGCGTCGTGGCGACGTCCGGCACGGAGGACTG
>DATBKW010000339.1:0-2551 GCA_036555665.1 Solirubrobacteraceae bacterium
CATGCCGCCGGCGCCGGCCAGCCCGTGGGCGCAGAAGCCGGCGGCCACGAACAGCCCGCGCACCTCGGTCTCCCCCAGGCAGAACTCGTTGTCGGGGGTGAAGGCCTCGGGCCCGTTGATCAGCCGCGTGACCGTCACCTCTTCCATTGCCGGCACGCGCCGGCGCGAGTTGACCGCGATCTCCTCGAAGCGCTCCCAGTCCTCCTCGAGCAGGCGGCCGTTGAAGTCGGGCGCGATCGCGTCGAGGCCGTCGGGCCGCAGCGCCCATGGCGCCGAGTGGCGCTCGTAGCCGCCCATCACCAGGCCGCCGCCCTCCTCGCGGTAGTAGACGAGCAGGTCGGGATCGCGCAGCGTCGGCAGATGGGTCCCGTCGCGGTCCCGGAACGGCTGGGTGACGAGGTACTCGTGGGCGAACGGGACCACCGGCACGCGCACGCCCGCCATCCGGCCGATCTCGGCGGCGTACATGCCGCCCGCATTGACAACGACCTCGGCCTCGATCGGCCCCCACTCGGTCTGGACGCCGCGCACGGCGCCGGCCGCGACGTCGATCCCGGTCACCCGCGTGTGCGTGAAGATCCGGCAGCACCCTTCGCGCGCGCCGTCGGCCAGCGCGTAGGTCAGCTGCGACGGGTCGAGGTAGCCGTCGGTCGGCAGGAACGACGCGGCGCGCACGCCGTCGGTCGCCATCAGCGGGAAGAGCTCCGCGGCCTCCGCGGCCGAGAGCAGCTCGAGCGGCAGCGCGAACGTCCGCGACCAGCCGACCTGGCGGTGCAGCTCCTGCTCGCGCTCGGGCGTGCACGCCAGCCGCAGTCCGCCGCATTCGACCCAACCGCACGCGTCGCCGAGGCGCCGGTAGAGCGCGACCGAGTCCATCATCATCCGCGTCAGCGAGACGCTGCCGCGCAGCTGGCCGACGAGGCCGGCCGAATGGAACGTCGAGCCGCTGGTCAGCTCCGCGCGATCGACGAGGACGACGTCGCGTTCGCCGAGCTGCGCGAGGTGGTAGGCGATCGACGTTCCGGAGACCCCGCCACCGACGATGACGACGCGCGCGCGGCCGGGAAGCTCACGGGCCCGCGGCAACCGCCAGCCACTCCTCCACGCGCGGGTCCGCGGCCGCCCGCTCGAGGCGCTCGAAGTGCTCGGCGGCGTAGCCGGCGTAGTCGAAGTCGAGGTCCGAGCGGCCCTGCTGCACGGCGCCCCACATGGCCTCGCGGAAGTCGGAGATCAGGCGCATGAGCTGCAGCGTCGCGAACCGCCGCTCGGTCACCGGCTCCTCGAAGTACAGCTGCAGCAGCGCGCGGTCCTGCTCCTCGTCGAAGCCGTTGTTGACCGCGAGGTTGCCGAGGTCGAAGTAGCGGTCGTTCATGCCCGCGTACTCCCAGTCGACGATGCACACGCGGCCGCCGTCGCGCACGAAGTTCGCTGTCAGCAGGTCGTTGTGGCACGAGACCGGCACGTGCTCGGGCCCGGTGAGCGCGCCCTCGATGCGGTGCGCGAGGTCCAGCAGCCGGTCGTAGCTTGCCGGCAGGGCCGCCGCCGCCGCGCGCTGCTCCTCGACGATCCGGAAGACCGCGAAGGCGCTCGGCAGGGCGGGCGTCGCGTGCAGCCGCCGCAGCAGCCCGGCGATCTGCGCCAGGACGGCCGGCGTGCG
The DNA here is from genome assembly GCA_036555665.1 of Solirubrobacteraceae bacterium. Classification (GTDB taxonomy): domain Bacteria; phylum Actinomycetota; class Thermoleophilia; order Solirubrobacterales; family Solirubrobacteraceae; genus JAOPZW01. The sequence goes on from DATBKW010000339.1 coordinate 1,658, forward strand.
GACCTCCTCCGGGGTCAGATCGCCGCCGGGCAGCCAGCGGGTGACGAGCGCGGGCACGTCGCTGAGAAACGCCATGACGGCCGGGGCGATGTGCTCGGCCGCGGCGCGGCGCGAGGCGATCTCCTCGGTGCTGCGGTCGATGCCGAGCACGCCGGCGCCCGGATCGCAGAGGCGCAGCACGAGATCCTCGCCGCCCATGCGCAGGCGGTAGTTGCGGTTGGTGATGCCGCCATCGAGCAGCTGCGGCTCGCCGTCGAGCGGGCCGAGCTCGGGCTCCAGGCGGGCGACGATGGCGGCGAGCTCGGGCATTGGTGTAATGGGCCGACCATAATTGCCACGGGCGCGTCGCGGCAAGGTACGTTGCGCTGCCATGACCCTCGACGAGCTGAAGGACCAGATCGCATCCGGCGACGTCGACACCGTCCTCCTCGCCCTGACCGACATGCAGGGGCGCCTGCAGGGCAAGCGCCTGACGGCCCCGTGGTTCCTGCAATCGGTCGCCGACCACGGCGCCGAGGCGTGCAACTACCTGCTCGCCGTCGACGTCGACATGAACACCGTCGCCGGCTACAAGATGTCGAGCTGGGAGACCGGCTACGGCGACTTCGTCATGGCGCCCGACCTCTCGACGCTGTGCCGGACCGCGTGGCTGGACGGCACCGCGATGCTCCTGGCCGACCTGCAGTGGGAGGACGGCTCGCCGGTCGTCGCCTCGCCGCGCCAGATCCTGCGCGCCCAGCTCGAGCGCCTCGCCGGCCGCGGCTGGGAGGCCCACGCGGGCACCGAGCTCGAGTTCATGGTCTTCAACGACAGCTACGAGCAGGCGTGGGACGCCGGCTATCGCAACCTCACGCCGGCCAACCGCTACAACGTCGACTACTCGATGCTCGGCAC
>DATBKW010000340.1:0-39324 GCA_036555665.1 Solirubrobacteraceae bacterium
GGCTTGTTTTGCAGGCAAAAGCCGATCAGACAGCGGACCATTCGCGGGCTACGGAACCGAAGGTCAGAGGTTCGAATCCTCTCGGGCGCGTTACTCGACTCGGCAGATCGCGTGCATTTGCAGGGACTTCGCTCCTGGCCCGCTTCACGCGAGGCCATCGCTCGGGAGGCCTGTGGGCGATTCTGGCCGACTTTCTGGCGAGTTCCCCACGCATCGTCGATGGGCACGTGGATGCGGCGTGGTCGCGAACCTGGCTCTCGCGGAGGCCGCGGTTCATGGCCCTCGGCCCCGGCGGCGTGGCGATAGGATCCAGTGCGAGCGATGAGGCTCGCTCCGATTGCGGCTCGGTGCCGCTGATGGCCTCTACTTCGTGCCCAACGCGGAGGCCACCATGGAAGCGAGCCGTGACCAGTGAGCATCGCCGTTGCATTGCCTGAAGGCCTGACGTTGAGGCTGGAGCACCTGCTGCTCGATGTCAACGGGACACTGTCGGATCGCGGGAGGCTCCACGAAGGTGTTGCGGAGCGACTGGACCGTCTGCGCGGCCTCGTGCATGTTCAGCTCGTCTCAGCGGACACGTTCGGGACCCTCGACGACATCGCGCGATCGCTCGGGGTCGGCGCGCGCCGCGTCAGCGACGGCGGCAAGAAGCGCGAGCTCGTCGCACGTCTGGGAGCCGATCGCTGCGCGGTGATCGGTAACGGGGCCAACGACATGCTTGCGCTGCAGGCCGCCGCGCTCGGTATCGCGGTGCTCGGGCGCGAAGGGCTCAGCGTTCTGGCCCTGCGCAGCGCGGACGTGTTCTGTGCCTCGATCACCGACGCGCTGGACCTTCTGCTCGACGTCGAGGCCCTGATCGCCACGCTGCGCAAATGACCGGAGCCAGCGCTACCACCCGCTCACCGAACCGGCTGAGCGCGATGCGCTTCGTCGTGGCCTTCGGCGTCGTCAACCTACTGGCCGACTTCATCTACGGGCTGGCCACGCTCGCCGCGCTCGCCTCCGGATGGGTCTACGACCGGGTCGGGTTGCGCGGGCTCGTCATCGTCCCGCTCCTCACCGCCGTCGTCCCGTTCCTGTCGTTCTCGACGCAGCCGGCGCTCGTGTGGTCGGGCGCTGCGCTGTGGGGCGTGGCCGTCGGGTGCACGAGAGCACCATGCGCGCGGCGGTCGCCGATCTTGTTCCCCTCGGCCGCCGCGGCGCCGGTTACGGGACGTTCACCGCGATCTACGGGCTCGCGTGGCTCGCCGGGAGCACGGCGATCGGCGTGCTCTACAGCCACTCGACCGGCAGCGCGACTACCTTCATCGTCGTCGTACAGGTCATGGCCCTGGCTGCCTTCGCGCCGGTGGCGGCGCTCGCACTAAGCGGCGCCGGCGAACCGCGCGTGCGCGCCGAGCTCTTCCTCGATGCGCAGCAGCCGGTTGTATTTGGCAACGCGTTCGGAGCGGGCCGGGCCGCCGGCCTTGATGAAGCGGCAGCCCAGAGCGACGGCGAGGTCGGCGATGGTGGTGTCCTCGGTGTCGCCGGCGCGATGGGCCATGACGGTCGCGTAGCCGGCGTCGTGGGCGAGGGTGATCGTTTCCAGGGCGCGGGTGAGCGTGCCGACCTGGTTTGGCTTGATGAGCACAGCGTTGGCGATCCGTTGATCGATGGCCAGCTGCAGGAGGCTCGCGTGTGTCACGAAGAGGTCGTCGCCGACGAGCTGGACGCGCGATCCCAGGCGCCGGGTCAGCGAGCGCCAGCCGCTCCAATCCTCCTCGCCGAGCGCGTCCTCGAGCGAGATGATCGGGTAGCGCTCGCAGAGGGCGGCCCAGTACGCGACGAGCTCGTCGGAGGCCAGCGGCTCGGCTTCGCCGTCGATCCGGTATCCGTCGCGATCGACGTCGCCGAGCTCGCTGGCTGCGGCGTCGAGCGCGACTGCGATGTCGAGCCCTGGGCGATAACCGGCCGACTCGATGGCCGCGACGAGCAGTTCGAGCGCGACCTCCGAGGAGTCGAGCGCCGGTGCGAAACCGCCCTCGTCGCCGACGGTGCGCGACAGTCCTCGTGCGAGCAGCAGATGACCGAGATGATGGTAGGCCTCGCTGCCCATCCGCATCGCCTCCGAGAAGCTCGGCGCGCCGATCGGGACGAGCATGAACTCCTGAACGAGCAGCCGGTTGTCGGCGTGGACGCCGCCCTCGAGCGCGTTGAGCATCGGGATTGGCAGCGTCGGCTCGCCACGACCGAGATGGCGCCACAGCGGCCGGCCGCGGTCGTCGGCGGCGGCTCGCGCGACAGCGAGCGAGATGCCCAGCACGGCGTTGGCGCCGAGGCGCACGAGGCCCGAGGTTCCGTCGAGGCTCACAAGGGTGTCGTCGACGACATCCTGCGCATCAGCGTCGAGCCCCTCGAGATGGGGAGCGATCTCGTCGCGGACGTTGGCGATCGCCTGCCGGACGCCGCGGCCGTCCCAGGCCTCGCCGCCGTCACGCAGCTCGAGGGCTTCGTAGCGTCCGGTCGAGGCTCCTACCGGCACGGCGGCGCGGCCGAACGCTCCCGACACGAGCGCAACGTCGACCTCGACCGTCGGGTGGCCGCGGCTGTCGAGGATCTGGCGGGCGTGGACGCGCTCGATGCGGCTCATCGCGCGAGCCTCCGCCGATGGGTGGCCGCGGCGTGGCGGACGGTGGGGTCGGCGTCGTGGGCGAGCGGCGAGAACACGCGCTCGGGCGAAGCGACGAGCTTAGCGGCGACCTGCGCAAGCGCCAGTCGCACCGCCGGCACGGGGTCGAGCGCGAGCTCGGCGGCCTGGGCTTCGGAGATCTGCGCCGCGGCACGCGCGAGCGCGCGGAGCGCCATCTCCCGCCGGTGTTGGTTCTCGCTGGTGAGCTCGGCACGCAGCGCGGCGCACAGCCTCGCGCGCGACCACGTGGCCGCCAGCCGCAGCGCGCGGGCGCGGACGGTGGCCTCGGCGTCGTCGAGGCCGGCGGCGACGAGCGCGGCGAACGCCTCCTGGCCGCCGCATAGCGCCAGCGTCTGCGCCGCGGCCAGTCTGACCGCCGGGTGTGGGTCGGACGCCAGCCGCGACACGACGGCCGCCCTCGACTGGTGCCCGGCGCCCGCGGCCGCGGCGGCACGAACCTGGGGATCGTGATCGACGAACAGGACGGCGAGGTCGTCTGCCGTCAGCCGGCTTGCGAACACGGCGGCTTCGCGCCGGACCGCGGGCAGCGGATCGTGGAGCGCCGGGCGCAGCGCGGCGGCGGGGTTGCGGCTCATCCGGCCGACGGCGCGCACCGCGCGGCGCCGCACCTCGCCGTCGTGGTCGGTGAGCAGCAACGCCGTCGCCCGCGCCGCGCCGGCATCGGGTCCGAGCGGCACCAAGGCGTCCAGGGCGGCAGCGCGAACGCTTGCGTCCTCGTCGGTCAGCGCTCGGCAGAGTGCGGGCAGCGCGCGCCGGTCGGCGAGCCGCTGGAGCACGCGGGCCGCCCGGCAGCGCTGTGCTGTCGGCCCGGCGCCCAGCCTTTGGATCGCAGCGTCGACCGTGTCGCGGTCGCCGAGCGTCCGCAGGGTCTGCGCGACGTCGGTGGCCAGCATCGGGTCGCACGTCCACACGAAGTCGCGAAGCGCCTCACGCTCAGCGAGGCTGCCGTCGTGGGCGAGCCAGCCGAGCGCGCGGCGGGCGACGCCGATGCTTGGGTCGTGCGCGGCCTCGAGCAGCGCTGCGGCGCCGGCTCGCCGGTCCAGGCGCTGGAGCCGTTCGCTCGCGGTGGTCGGCCTGCGAGGGAGCAGCCGGGTCATGGCAGCGGCCTCGCGGGGCCGCCGAGGAACGTCGCGCCGTCGAGTAGCGCTGCGAGCCGCAGGCGCGCCGTTTGCTCGGGACCTGGGCGCTCGTGGCGCGCTTCCCAGCCCTGCTTGCGTGCCGCCTCCGCGATCTCCCACTCGAGCGCCAGGAGCCGGGCATGGACGGCGTGGCGGATGCGGGGGGCGGCGGGCCCGTCGCCGGCGCGCAGCGCGTGGCGCAGGCACAGGCCGTGCGCGCTCTCGTAGGCCTCGGCATAGGGTCGTTGGGCGAGCAGGCGCACGATCAGGTCCAGGTGCCGGTCCTCGGCGCCGTCTCGCGCGCGGCACGCCGGGCACACGGTGGGCCTGAGGCGAGGCGCCGGCGCGCGGCGGCGGCCGTTGGTCAGCAGTCGCCGCCGCGCGGAGGGCCCCGGCGGCCATCGCTTCAACAGGCCATCGAGCTCGTGGCACCAGCGCTCGCGCACCCGGGTCGCCGCGCGCGCGCCGGCTCGTGGGTCCGCGGCCGCGAGATCGTGCAGGTGTGCCGCGCACAGGGTCCCGGGGTCCTGGTCCAGGTCGATGGCGTCGGCGCGCTCCTCATGGCGGCGCCAGTCGAGGTACCGGCGCTCCGCACGGCCGGCGGCGTGGCATACCGGGCAGGCATCGAGCTGCCAGGTCGCCCGTTCGGCTTCGGCGCTGGAGGGCGGATCCGCGGCGAGCGCAGCGGGCAGCATCGCGCGCAGCGCGACCCGCAGGGCGGCATCGCCATCGCGTCCGGCGGCGAGCTCGAGCACGCCGGAGGTGGCCAGATCACGCCGCAGCCGCTCTGCGAGCGGCCGCGCGAGTCCGCCTTCCCCGAAGGCGTTCGGGTCGCTCAGGTGCGCAAGGCACGCTCCGAGGTCCCGCTCGGCGTATTGGGCGCTCAGAGGGCGCGAGCCCATGACCGTGGCGAGCATCCCCTCGGCGTGCTCGCGCGCCTGACGGACGCTTTCGCAGGCTGGGCATTCGCCGCGCGCCGGCGGGTCGGCGCCCAGCTGATCCAGCGCGCCGCGAACGATCGCGGGCACGGGCGCCAGCTGCCGGATGCCCAGGGCGCGCCGCTCGTGTCGCGGGCAGAAGCCGACCGATCGTCGCAGGCGCGCGTGCATCGACGGCTCGGCGAACGCCTCAATGTCGAACCAGCGGAAGAACTGGTCCTCGGCGTCGGCGCAGTACTCGCAGATCGGGCATCCTGAGGCGTCAAGGAAGACGTCCTCGTGCGAGCGCACCAGGTCCTCGAGCGGGGCGCGGGGATCGACGACGATGCTGACTGTTTGCCTCAAGGCTGGCCTCCGCGTTTCGCAGAGGCCATCAGCGCCGGAGAGCGCGCTTGAAGGCGAGCCTCATCGCCTGTCATGTGAGGATACCCCAGCCCGGCGATCGCGAACGAACAGGTCGCAGTCGCCCAGGCGGCGGGCAAGGTCGCCACGCGCAACGAAGAGCTCCATGCCGATCAGCGGGTGGGCGCAAGCTCCGGGAAGCTCGTAGCCGCGGTCGTCGTGTGCGGCCGGTTCGAAGGCCACGAAGTACCGGCAGGACGGGCACTGGTGGGGGAGATAGGGCCAGCTCACGCGCGCGCCTCCGGCCAGGATCGAGAGGCGTATGCTCGAGGTGAGCGATGAGGCCCGCTCGAACCGCGGCCGCCCCGGCCGCTGATGGCTTCTACGTCCCCACCGCTAGGGCCCGACGTGGAGGTGCGATGGACTGGCCGAGCAGGAGCGCGTGGCGCCGGATCGCGTGGCGATGGATGCGGCTGGCGGCGTGGCCGCGACGGCGCGCTCAGCCGCGGACCGAGGCGTCGGGCAGCGTGGAACGGCTGCACACCCTGGACCGCAGCGGGGACAGATTGCCGCTGTACGTGATCACGGTCATCGACCGAGACGGGCACCTGGTCGACGTCGCCGCGTGCGATCCCGAGGAGTACGCCGAGTACCGCTGACACGAGCGCTCACACCCGCGGGGCGATGACGAGCACGACGAGTACCGCGCCGAGCAGGTACAGCAAGTACAGCGCGAGATACCCGGCCTGCACGTAGCGCAGGCGGTCCGCGACCCACAGCAGCGGCCGCGTGATCGGCCGGTAGAGCCAGCCCGGATCGAAGATGCGCGGCTCGTCGCGGACGACGGTGAGACGCTCGGGGAACCGCTCGTCGCCGTGGGCCTGCAGCTGCGGGTGGACCCGGTAGACGACATTGAAGATGACCCGCGCCATGTTGGCGTAGCCGCCGGCCGTGTACTGCTCGCGGCTCCCGTGCGCGATCACGCCCGACGCCCACACCGGCACGACCCGCGTGTCGACGCGGGCGCGCAGCAGCGCCCGCAGGACCCAGAAGCCGGCCGCGAACCCGAGCAGCGTGATCGCGAGCACGGTCGGCGAGATGCTCGCGAAGCCCGGGTAGCCGGGCTCCACGAGCCAGTCCGGCTGCGCGATGCGCCCGAACGCCGCTGTGCCGCCGATGTCGGCCGTGCCCTGTTCAAGGATCTCCACGACCCACGGCGCGGCCACGCCGAGAGCCAGCGAGCCCAGCCCGAGGGCGGCGAGCGCGGCCTTGCGCACCCGCGGCTCGGGCTGCGGGACGATGTCGGCGCGCGGCATGCCCAGGAAGGTCATGCCCAGCGCGCGGACGAACGCGAGGGCGGCAAGGCCCGCGGTGAGCGCCAGGCTCGCTCCGGTCAGCGCCATCGCCACGTGGGCTCCGGTGCCGGGGACGCGGAAGCCCTGCATGAGCCCCTCGAAGATCAGCCACTCGCTGGCGAAGCCGCTGAACGGCGGCAGCGCGGCGAGCGCGGCAGCTCCGAACAGCGCGCCGAAGGCGGCCCAGGGGAGCGCCCGGTAAAGGCCGCCGAGCCGGTCCATGTCGCTGGTGTCCGCCGAGCGCTCCACCGCCGCGACCGCGGTGAACAAGCCGGCCTTGGCGATGGTGTGCGCGGCGATCTGGAAGGTGGCGGCGACGAGGCCGAGGCCGACCAGGCCGGTCTCGTGGTGGGCCGCGCCCATGAGCGCGATGCCCATTGCGGCGACGATCAGGCCGCTGTTCTCGATCGAGGAGTAGGCCACGAAGGTGCGTAGCCGGCGTTGCAGGATGCCGCCGAGGATTCCCAGCAGCGCGGTGATGGCGCCGACGACCAGCGCGACGACCGCCCACCACACCGCCGGCACGCCGAGAAACCCGAACCACGTGCGCAGCATCCCGTAGAAGGCGAGGTTCAGGGCGACGGCGGCAAGCACGCCTGCGCTCTCGGAGTTGGTCTCGCCGTAGGCGCCGGGAAGCCACGTCTGGACCGGCACGATGGCCGCCTTGACGCCGAATCCCACGAAGAGCAGCACGAAGCACACGCCACGCACGGTGCTGCTCAGCCCCGGGCCCTCGATCGCGAGCCCGGCGAAGGAGAACGTCCCCGCTCGGGCGCCCAGCAGCAGCAGCCCGGTGAAGACGGCGGCGCCGCCGAGCTTGCCGAGGGTCAGCGTCAGGGCCGCCGCGCGCGACGCCGACGGAGCGCGGAACCGCACCCCGACGAGCGCGAAGATGAGCAGGACCGAGACCTCCCAGGCGACGAGGAACAGGAACACGTTGTCGAAGAGGAACACCGAGACGACCGCCAGCACGAGCAGCGGCCGCAGCGCGGCCGGCAGGCGGGCTGCGCGCTCGGCGCTGCCCCCGGTCGTGGCGGCGAGCAGCGGCGCGCCGGCGGCGCCCAGCAGCAACAGGAACAGACCGCCGAGACGGTCGAGCTGAAAGCCGCCGTGGCCAAGGGCGTAGGCGGAGAAGAAGTCCCAGCGCGCGGCGACACCGAACACGCCCGCGCCGCCGGCGACGCCCAGCGCGGCCGACGCCATCGCCGCCACAATGGCGGCCGCGCGCTTGGCTGCGAGGACCCCGGGGACGGTGACCGCGAGGATCGCGCTCGCGACCAGGCCGGCACTCCCGGCTCCGAGCAGCACGCCCGCCGCGGTCTTCATCGCGCCTCGTCCCTCATGCGCGGTGGCGCGGCCGGCTCGATGCGGCCCGCTGCCAGCAACAGCCCGTGCAGCAGCGCAATCGGCGGCGGCGGGTCGCCGGGGATGTAGACGTCGACGGGCAGCACCCGGTCGACGCCGCCGAGGACCTCGTCGCCGCTCCAGATGCCGCCGCTGCACGCATCGGTGCCGGCGGCCACGACGATGCGCGGCTCGGGCATCGCCTCGTAGGTGAGTTGCAAGGGCTCGACCATCGGCCGCGTCACCACGCCGGTGGCCAGCAGCACGTCGGCGTGCCGCGGCGACGCGGTGAAGAAGAACCCGAGCCGCTGCATGTCGTAATACGGGCTCAGCAACGCGGCGATCTCCTGCTCGATCGCGCCATCGGAGCCGGCGTCGATGTGGCGGATGTGGATCGAGCGGCGAAACGACCGCGGCAGCGCGGTCATCGCTGCGCCTCCGTGCCTACCAGCAGCACGGCGCGATCGCCGACCGCCGTCTCGGCGCCCCGGTCCATCGCCAGCGCGCCCTCGCGGCACGCCGCGACGCACAGGCCGCACGCAACGCAGCGTCCCGCGTCGAGCTCGATCTCCCCCTCCGCGTCGAGGCGCAGCGCTCGCGGCAGGCAGACGCTCACGCACGGCGCCCCGTCCTGCGGGCTGCAGCGCACCGGATCCAACAGCGCGCGCCCACGGTGGGCCACCGGTGGCGCCTCCGGAGACCGCGGATAGCGCGTGGTGAGGCGCCGGCCACGCAGGCCCTTGAGAAACCAGCCGATCATGCGTCACACCCCGCGGGCGAGAGTCCCAGGCTGTGCTCGATGAACCCGAAGTCCGTCAGCACCTGGCCGTCGAACACCCGGTTGAAGATCCCGAAGTTGGCAAACGACGCCGCCCGCAGCTTGCAGAAGGCCAGCCGACGCTCGTCGGCGGCGCGTAGGTGGTAGACGGTCTCGCCACGCGCCGACTCGGCCCAGCCGAGGGCGTGCTCACGGCGAAGCGGTCCGAGCATCACCCGCGTCTCGCCGCTGGGGAGGCTCCGCACGAGCTCGCCGGTCAGCGCAAGTGAATTCTCGATTTCGGCGAAGCGCACCTCCATGCGCGCCATCGCATCGCCGTCACGCTCCACGGGGACCTCGAAGTCTGCGCTGCCGTAGGCGGCGTAGGGCGCGTCGCGCCGGGCGTCGAGGTCGACGCCCGAGCCGCGTGCGATCGGCCCGACGCACCCGAAGTCGCGGGCGTCGTCGTGCGACAGGGGGCCTGCGGTGACGATCCGGTCCACGAACGAATCGGTCTTGCGCAGCGCGCTGAGGTCGGCTCGGAAGGCCGAGCGCCACGGTGCCAGGCGCTCCCCGATGGCGGCGAGCGCTGTCGTGTCGAGGTCGATCGCCGTGCCGCCCGGCACGATTGCTCCGCGGCCGAAGCGGTTGCCGGTGAGCGCCCACATCAGGCGATGAAGCTGCTCTTTGAGCGCCGCGAAGCTCGCCTGCGCGACGCTCAGCGACGCGTCCTCGCACTCGCGGACGATCACCTCGACGTGGTTGTAGAGCCGCTCGATCTCCGCCAGGACACTGCGGATCGCGGCGGCCCGCGGGGGCGCCGACGTGTCGGCCAGGCTCTCGAGCGCCTGCGAGAAGGCCAGCGCGTGCGCCACTGAGGACGTGCCCGAGACGCGCTCGGCCACGAGCACCGCGAGATCAAGCGGCGCCTCGACGATCTGCCGCTCGGCGCCGCGACGCTTGAAGAACAGCCGCTGCGCGCAGTAGGCGACGTCCTCGCCGTTGGTCTGGACGAGGTACTGGACCGACTCGAAGACCCCCGAGCGGACCGGCCCGTAGGGAATGAGGAAGACACCCGAGCCCCTGAGGCGCTTGTAACCACGGTGCTCGTCCCACCCGTTGCGATGGTGCAAGAGGGGCTCGAGGCGGGGATGGCCGAGCGGCTCGATGTCGTGGAGATCATGGATCTCGCGCTCGTGCCAGTGCGCCGCGGGCACCTGCGGGGTGAGGGCCGGATAGGACGCGTCGTGTTCGCCCACCGGCACCTCGAGGCGCAGCAGCTCGCCGCGGCGTGCGAGCTGGGCGACCAGGTGCCGATCGTCGCCGTCGGGCTCGACGAACAGCATCATCAGCCGCGCCCCGCGCGCCACCTCGCCGGCCACGCGCCGAGTGAAGTCTGCGCTCGAGACCTCGCGGGCGACCGCCGCGGTCATGTTCGCGCTCCGATCACGTCGGCCGCGCTGTGCAGCAGCTCGTTGAGCGGGCCGGGGATCCACAGCCCGAGCACGAGCAGCACGGCCAGGCTGGTCAGCATCGCGGCGGCCATGAGCGGTTGCTGCGCGCGCACCATGCGCGCGGTGTCGTCGTCCTCGCGGCTGTCAGAGAGGACCATGCGATGAAAGGTCCGGTAGATCCCGACGAACGCGACGTTGGCCACGATGATCAGCAGGCCCGCGAAGACGTAGCGCGCCGAAGCGAAGCCGCCCGTGACGATCGTCAGCTCGCTGCGAAAGATCCCGAACGGGGGCATGCCGGCGACCGCGATCGCGGCCACGAGGACCATCACGCCCGTGAACGGCGCCGCCCGCATGACGCCGCGGACGTCGTCGACGGAGCGCGACTCGTAACGCGACAACAGCTCACCGGCGCCGAAGAACGCCAGCGTCTTGCCGGCGGCGTGGACGAGCACGTGCAGGAACGCGCCGTACGCGGCGATCGGGCCGCCGATGCCGACGCCGAGCGACACGATGCCCATGTGCTCGATCGAGGAGTACGCGAGCAGCCGCTTGTAGTTGGACTGACGCAGCGCGAACAAGCCGGCGAGCAGCAGCGACAGCGCGCCGAACGCGAGCAGCAGCGCGCGGACGTAGGTCGGGCCGACGGCCGCGGCGGTGATCGCGCCGAGACGCAACACCGCGTACAACGCGGCGGCCAACAGACCGCCGGAGAGCATGGCGCTCACCGGGCTGGGGCTCTCGGAGTGCGCGTCGGGCAGCCACGCGTGCATCGGCACGAGCCCGACCTTGGTGCCGAAGCCCACGACGACCAGCGCGAACGCGACGCGGGTCAGCGTCGGGGTCAGCGCGCCGGCCGCGCCGGCGAGGTTCGTGTATGTCGGGTCGTAGCTGCCGCCCAGCGCCGGCGTGCCCGCCGCGTAGAGCACGACGATGCCCAGCAGCCCGACGGCGAGGCCCGCGGAGCCGATGACGATGTACTTCCACGCCGCCTCCAGCGAGGCGTCGTTCCCCTCGGCGGTGACCAGCACCGCGCTGACGATCGTGGTCAGCTCGATGACCACCCACAGCGCCGCCAGGTTGTCGACCAGCGGCGTGGCCACCAGCGCGAAGCCGAACAGGTTCAGCAGCGGCCAGTACAGGCGGCGCAGGCGCACGTGCCCGATCCCGGGGTGCAGGTAGCCGACCGAGTAGACGGCGACGACTGCGTAGACGAACGCGACCGCGAGTAAGAACACGCCGCCGAGGCCATCGAGGTACACGATCCCGCCGAGCGCGCGCACGCCACCGGCGGCGTCCTCCGCGAACACCGCGACGAGCGCCGCCGCGAGCGAGCCGATCCCGGCGCCAAGCGACGCCCACGCGGCGATCGGCCGGTCGCCAACCGCCCACGACACCAGCGCGGCGGCGAGCGGCAGGGCGACGATCACGACGGCGGCGACGCCCATCCGCTCACCCCCTCAGCGTGCTCATGTCGAGCACGCTCGTCTGCCGCATGCGCGCGACGATCAGCCGTGCCAGCACACCGTAGAACAGCACGGCGGTGGCGACGTCGAACAGGATCAGGAAGCCGACCACGAACGGCATCCCGGGCGCCAGCGTGACGGTCGCGAAGAAGATGCCATTTTCCAGCGACAGCAACCCGATGATCTGGCTGATGACGTTCTGGCGGCTGATCATGAAGTAGAGGCCGACGAGGACGAGCGCGATCGGCATCCCGAGCACCGGCTCGGGCAGCACGACCCCGACGGCGCCGATCGCGCTGGCCGACCAGTACGCGAAGCCCGCCAGCACCACGCCGATGAGCAGCGACATCGGCACCTTGATGAGCAGCGGCACCTCGTGTTCGGCGGCGTGGAACGTGAGCTGGCGGTTGATCCCCCATGGAATGAGCAGCACCTTGATCGCCACGGTCAGCGCGGCGAGGACGATGAGGTCTGCCTGTCCGCGCTGCACGCCGACGAGCAGCGCGAACGCGGCCGCGAGCAGCGACTGCACCGCGTAGCTGCGCACCTGCTCGTGCACGAGCTTCGCGCCGAGCAGCGCGAGCTCGGTGAGCAGCGTCGCGATCGCGATGAGCGCCGCGGCGGCGTGGACGAAGTCGTAGTGCGGCGCGGGATTCACCGGGTCACCCGTTGGCCAGGTAGAAGACGAGGATGGCCAGGACCGACAGCACGAAGCCCGCGCCCATGAAGTCCGGGATGCGGAACAGCCGGAGCTTGGCCATGCTGGATTCGATGACCACGATGACGAGCCCGAGCCCGACCATCTTGGCCAGCAGCAACAACAGCGCGACCAGCACACCGCCGGCGCCACGCGCGTCCGCCAGTCCCCACGGCACGACGAGCACGTTGAGAAAGACGACGTAGAGCAGGAACTGCTTCATCGACGAGGCCCATTTGAAGAGCGCCATCGCCGGGCCGGAGTGCTCGAAGAGCCGGGCGTCGTCGATCATCCCGAACTCGAGCGTCGAGGTCTGGCTCTCGATCGGTACGCGGCCGGTGTCGACCAGCAGCATGAGGAAGAACGCCGCGGCGGCGAGCAGGTGGCTGGGGCGGAAGTACTGCGACGCCGAGTCCTGCAGCGTGGCGTTCAGCGCGTACGGCAGGTCGGTACCGGACACCAGGGCCACCGTGAAGAAGACGAAGATCAGCGTCGGCTCGACCAGGGTGGCGACCGACTGCGTGCGGCTCGAACCGATCCCGGCGTAGACCGAGCCCGAATCGACACCGGCCAGCGCCGTCACGAAGCCCGCCAACCCGAACAGCAGCGCGCCGCCGAGGATGTCACCCGCCGTGCCCAGCGGCAGCGGGAAGCTTGTCAGGATCGGGATGAGCAGCGCGATCGAGCAGTACGCAGCGACGGCGATCACAGGCGCGACCTCGAAGAACGGCGACGCGGTCTGCGGCCGCAACGACTCCTTGCGAAAAAACTTGGCGATGTCGTAGTACGGCTGCAGGGGCGACGGGCCCGTGCGGAACTGGATCCGGGCCTCGACCTTGGCGATCACACCGCCGATCAGCGGCGCGAACACGAGCATGCTCACGACCTGGCAGGCCTGGATCTCCCAGGGCCTCATGCCCGGCCCGCCCGGCAGCGCGCAACGTTACGGGTCGGCGGCTGAGCCGCGCTCCGCGCGAGCCTCATCGCCCTCACCTCACTCGCGCACAAAGACGCGGTGACCCTGACGGAAAACCGCGCCGGCGCGTGTGTCACATATTCGCTTTGAGTGGCCTCCCGCGAGCTTGGGGTGGGCGAGTACCACGGGCGAATGCCTCAACCGCCCGCCGTGCCGCGGAGCCCGCACGCGAAATCGCCGAGCACCAGCGCATCCTGCAGGCGCGCACGCACGCCCGCCGCAAAGTCGCCGGTGTGCGGCGAGAGCGGGACGCGGGTCCCGCGCAGGCCGCCGGCGAAGTCTCCGCGAACGTCGGGCGCGCTCGGGCGCGTCCTCATCCCAGCTGCGAAGTCCCCCTCCATCGGGGGCGGCGACTGGGCACGCTCAGGGGACGACAGATAAGCCTCCATTCCGAACCTCCACAAATAATGGGTTTGGGAATAGAGGCCATCAGCGGCACAGTGCCGCAATTAGAGCGAGCCTCATCGCTCGTCATCATTTATAGCAGAGCGATCGGACGTTCCGAGTGGAGCCTGCGCGCCGCATCGCCTATCGTTCTGGAGGAGCGATGAGGCTCGCTCTGACCGCGGTGCATGCCGCTGATGGCCTCTAGTCCGGAGTCAAAGACCTGGAGGCCATTCATGGAGCCCATCGCTGTGTCCGTCCGCGCTCGCTCGCGCGCGTCGATGCCCGGCCCGTCCCGGCGCATCACCGTAGAGCCGCTCACGGTGCCGGCGCCGCCCCAGCCGGCGCCGCCCGTGTCGCCCCCGCAGATCGAGCCCGACGAGCGCCCGGAGCCGGTCCGCGACCCGATCCCCACACCGTGATCACCGGGCCGAGCGCGGTCCCCGACCTGGTCAGGCCGGTGATCGGCTTCCGCCAGTGGCGCCTGCACGACGGTGGGCTGCACTCGATGTGGGCCGATGACCGCTGGGAGCGCGGCGAGCTGCGCGCGTGCTGTCGTGGCGCGGGGCGCGAGCCCGTGGAAGACACGGGTGCGGCACCTCATCCCGATTGCACGTGCGGCGTGCACGCGTGGCACCGGCAGGTCCCACTGGGAGCGTCGGCGACCAGGGAGCTCGTCGCGGGCGCGGTCGCGCTCTGGGGCGCGATCGAGGTCCACGCGACAGGCATGCGCGGGCAGTGTGCGCGCATCGTGGCGCTCGCGCTTCCTGTCACCCGCGGGCGCAAGCGCCTCGAACTGGCGATCGCGGCGGGCGAGCTCGGCATCGACCTCGTCCCGCACGGGCTTCTCGTCGCCGCAGCGATGGCCCACGGCACACCGGTGCCGACAACGCTCAGGCCGGCGCGCTGGTCCGGCGCTCAGGCCCCGACGCCGGCGCTGTAGATGTTGCCCAGCCACCGCGGCGCCTCGCCACATCCGTCGTCGACATCCTTCGCGACGACCTCGAGGATCGGCGGAAGCACGAAATCGCGGTCGTGTCCGCGCGGGTCGACGAGCTCGACGCCATCCAGGGACTGGGCGGCGTCGAGGTCGGCGCGAAACACCAGCTCGAGCTTCTGCGTGCTGTACGGGCTCACGACCTCGGCGATGTAGAGCAGCGCCCCCACGTCGACGTGAAGGCCCGTCTCCTCGAGGACTTCGCGCACGAGCGCGGCCTCCGTGGTCTCGCGTTCCTTGACCCGCCCGCCCGGCAGCGTGACGCGCTCCTCACCCTGATGGCGAACCCTGTGCACGAGGACACGCCCCTCGACCCAGATCACGGCACGAACGTTGACGGTCATGGCCACCAGGCCTCCACGGAGATCGATCGACACGGTTCGTAGAGGCCATCAGCGGCGCGAGCCGCGGTCCGAGCGAGCCTCATCGCTCACCGCTGAGCATAGCCGTGGTCCCGCGAGAGCGAGGCGCTCACGGGGCATCGAGCGACGGGTATGCTCTGCGCGAGCAGGCGATGAAGCTCGCCTTCGACCGCGCCGCGGCGCTGATGGCTTCTACCACCGATCGGATCGGAAGACCGTCATCGAGCTTCGTCGTCCACCTTCGCGCGTGATCGTCGCCCCGGCCGGCGCGGTCGTGCTGCTGGCGGTGGCCGGTGCCGCCGCGCGGCGACCGCTCGACGGGGGTGGTGCCGCGCCGCCGCTTCCGGCCTGGCCACTGCTCGTACTCGTCGGCGTCGGGCTCGTGGCCGCCGGTGCGATCGTCGCAAGCGCGCTGTGGCCGCCACCCCGGCGTTACCGCGGCCTCGAGCGCGAGCCTCTGCTCCAGGCGCGCGCGGGCCCGCTGACGGTCGCACTGGCCTTGCTCGTACCGATCGCGATCGTCGCCCTGCTTGTCGCCCCGGCCGGGCATCACGGCGCGCGCCAAGCGCCGTCGCTGCCCGGCGTCCCGCAGATTCGCCCTCACACCACCACGACCGATGCGACGCGCGACCGCGGCACCGCAGGCGCCGCCGCGCTGGCCGCCGGCATCGCGGTGGGTTTGCTCGGCGTCGCCGTGGTGGTCCTTGCCGGTCGGCGCGGTCGTCAGGACGGGCCGGGCGACGACGCCCGCGCCGTCGTGGCCGACGCGACGCGCGACGCGCTGGCTGAGCTCGCGATGCCGTCGGATCCGCGCGAGGGGGTGCTCGTCGCCTACGCGCGGATGCAGGCCGCCCTCGCCGAGGCCGGGCTGTCCAAACGTCCCAGCGAGGCCCCACGTGAGTACCTGTCGCGGCTCGCCGCGTCGCTCGGCGGCGGCCGCGGGCCCGCCGAGCGATTGACCGGTTTGTTCGAGCGGGCGCGCTTCAGCACGCATCCCATCGGCGAGGACGTGCGCCGCGACGCGTTCGGTGCGCTCGACGATCTGCGGGCAGAGCTGGAGGGGCCGGGGTGAACGTCGTGCTCACCATCGTCGCGGTGCTCGTCGCGGTCTGGGCGATCCGGTCGCTGCGGCGTCGGCTCCCCGCTGCATGGCCGAGGGCGCCGGCTGCGGCTGCGCCCGGCGGTGGTGTGGTCGGCGACCTCGAGTGGGTCCGCCGCGCGGTCGCCGCGGCATCCAGCGCCGGCGAGATGCACTGGCGCCTGCGCCCGGTGCTGCGAGAGGTGGCCGCGGCCGGCCTGGCGCGCCGGCGGATCGACCTCGATGCGGACCCGGCGGCCGCGCGGGCGCTGCTGGCGCCCGAGACGTGGGAGCTGGTGCGACCGGATCGCCGGCGCCCCGACGATCCGTTCGCCCCGGGACTCGGTCGCGTCGAGCTGCGGACTGTCCTCGACGACTTGGAGCGGCTGCTCGCGTGAGATCGCCCGATCCGCGTCACGTCGCCGCCCCCGCCGAGGCGATCCTCGACGAGGTCGAGCGCGCGGTGGTGGGCAAGCGCGACGTGCTCGAGCTTGTCCTGCTCGCCCTGCTCGCCGACGGCCACGTACTGCTGGAGGACGTGCCCGGGGTGGCCAAGACGCTCATCGCGCGGTCGTTCGCCGCGACCACGGGCCTTCGCTTCG
The DNA here is from genome assembly GCA_036555665.1 of Solirubrobacteraceae bacterium. Lineage (GTDB taxonomy): Bacteria > Actinomycetota > Thermoleophilia > Solirubrobacterales > Solirubrobacteraceae > JAOPZW01. The sequence continues at coordinate 16,560 of DATBKW010000340.1, forward strand.
CGCGGGTGCAGTTCACCCCGGACCTGCTGCCTTCCGACGTGACCGGGTCGTCGGTGTTCGATCAGCGCCGCGCGGAGTTCGTCTTCCGCCCGGGCCCGGCGTTCTGCAACCTGCTGCTGGGCGACGAGATCAACCGCGCCCCGCCGAAGACGCAGGCCGCCTTGTTGGAGGCGATGGAGGAGCGCCAGGTCACCGTCGACGACGGCACGCACGTGCTCGAGCCGCCGTTCCTGGTGCTGGCAACGCAGAACCCGATCGAGTACGAGGGCACCTACCCGTTGCCCGAGGCCCAGCTGGACCGCTTCCTCGTGCGCCTGCGGGTCGGCTACCCCGGCGCCGAGGACGAGTGGCGGATGCTCCATGCCCGCGCGCAGCGCGGCACCGACGTGGTCACGCTGAAAGCCGTGATGGCGCGCGAGGGCCTGCTCGAGTTGCAGGCCGCCGTCGAGGCGGTCCACGTCGGCGACGCCGTCGGGCGCTACATGGTCGACCTGACCACCGCGACCCGCGAAAGCTCGGAGGTCGAGGTCGGCGCCAGCCCCCGCGGGACGCTGGCGCTGCTGCGCCTGGCCCGGGCGCGCGCGGCGCTGGGGGGCCGCGACTTCGTGGTCCCCGACGACGTCAAGCAGGTCGCCGTGCCTGCCCTGGCGCACCGGCTCGTGCTGCGCCCCGAGCTGTGGGTCAGGCGCATCGACGCCGAATCGGTCGTGCGGCGCGTGCTCGACGCTGTCCCCGCCCCGCCCGCCATGGAACCCAAGGACGATGAGCGCCGGCGCGTCGCCGACACTCGCTAGCTGGGTCCTCATCGGCACGGCGGGCGCGCTGGCCGGCGTGATCTTCGGGGAGCCGGCCCTGATCGCCCTCGCCGCGCCGTTCGCGGTCGCCGCGATCGCGGCCCTCGCCGCAGCGCGCCGGCCGCAGGTGGAGCTGAACGCGTCGACTCGGGAGGAGCGTGTCCTCGAGGGCGATCGCGTGAGCACCATCTACGAGCTGCGCGAAGGCCGGGGCGCGGCGTGGCTCGAGCTGCGCGTCCAACCGATCGAAGGTCTGCGCACCGCGCCCGACGACACCGCGCGGATCCTGCGTCTCGCGCCCGGCGAGGACCGGCGCGTCGAGATGCCGATGCGCGCCGAGCGCTGGGGCGGCTACCGGGCAGGCGGCGCGCGCGTCTGGGTGACCGGGCCGCTCGGCGGCGTGTGGTGGAGAGGCGCGGTCGCGCCGCACGCGTCCGTCCGCGTCCTGCCGGACGCGCAGCGGCTGCGCGCGCTCGTCGCGCCCGCGCGGACCCAGGCCGCAGTCGGCACCCGCCGCGCGCCCACGCGAGGCGACGGGCTCGAGCTCGCCGAGGTGCGTCCCTACGCTCCCGGCGACCCGCTGCGTCGGATGCACTGGCGCGCCACCGCCCGCACCGCGACGCCCTACGTCGCCGACCGCCATCCCGAGCGCAGCGCTGACGTCGTGCTCTTCCTCGACGCCTTCGCCGAGCTCCCCGACGGCGCCCGCGAGCAGACCCTCACCCTCGCCGTCCGCGCCGCCGCCACGCTCGCGCAGGAGTACCTGCGCACGCGCGATCGCGTCGGGGTGGTCCGGTTCGGCGGAACGCTGGAGTGGCTGCGACCGGGGTCCGGCGTCCTGCATGCGATGCGGATCGCCGACGCGCTGGCGCGCAGCGAGATCGTCATGACCTACGTCGCCCGCGACGTGACCGTCGTGCCGCCGGCGATCCTCCCGGCGCGCGCGCTCGTGCTCGCGATCACCGCGCTGCTCGACGAGCGCGGTGCGCGGGCACTACTGGACCTGCTCGCGCGCGGCCACGACCTTGCCGTGGTCGAGATCGACGCGCCCGCATTGCTGGGCGCGAGCGGTGATCCAGCCGTGCGCCTCTGGGCGCTTCGCCGGGCCGCGATCCGCGCCCGGCTGGCCGAGCTGGGCGCGGTCGTCGGCGTCTGGGACGGCGCCGCCCCACTGGAGTCCGTGCTCCGGGAGGTGATCGCATCCCGCCGAGCGTCGCGGCTGCCCGCGCGCGCCTGATCGCCGGGCTTGGCGCCTTCGGCCTCGCGCTCGTGGTGGCGCTGACCGCATGGCTTGCAGCGCCAAGCGCGCTCGTGGCGGCGCTCGCCGCCATCGGCCTCGTCCTGCCGGCGTCGCGGTGGCCCGCCACGATGGGAGTCGCGCTCGTGGCCCTCGCGTGCGCGGCCGGCATCGCCCTGGATCAGGGAGCCGCGCCGGCTGCGGCGCCGCTGTGGGGCGTAGCGCTGCTCGTCGCCGGATCGCTCGCCGAGCGCGCCGGCACCCTCCCGCCGGCGGGCCGGATCGACGTCGCCGCGCTCTCCGGCTGGGTCGCCGGGCTCGGGGCGATCGCCGGCGCCGGACTTGCCGCCGCGGCGACCGTGCTGCTCGCCGCCGGCACGAGCCTGGGCAGCTCGATCGCCGGCGTGGTGGCCGGCGCCCTGCTCGCCGTGGTCCCGGCAACGCTCGCTTGGCGCTTGACGAGCAGCACTCCGCGGTCGTGAGGGCCGGCCCACAGCTCGCCGCAATCCCCGGGGTCGAGCACGCGTTGGCCTTCCTCTCAGACGCTTATGCAACCCGGCTGCGACGTCCTGGCAGGACGGTCGAGCACCCCGTGGCGGTGGCGCGGCTGCTCGCCGCCGACGGTCAGCGTCCGCCGGTCGTCGTCGCCGGGCTGCTGCACGACGTGCTGGAGGACAATCTCGTCGCTCGCTGGTGAGCCATCGCGGTCGGCGCGCGCCTGCGAGCGTCACGGTCCGGTGTCTGCGACGGCGGCAGGTCGGGTCCGGGCGGTGCCGAAGATGCGCCGGTAGGAGTCTTCGCCGTAGCTCGTCGGCAGCGGCTCGCCCTCGCGGAGCTTGAACGTGCGCCGGCCGCCGGCCTCGCGCTCTGCGCGCAGGAACAGGGCGCTGTCGAGCTGCTGCGCGTGGAAGCTGTGCGCGAGGTCATACATGTGCGTGACGAAGAAGACCTGGACCTGTCGGTCGAGCATGGCGCGAACGACCTGGCGTGCGATCTCGGAGCCTTCGCGCTCGTTGGTCGAGGCGAACGACTCGTTGCACAGCAGGATCGAATGGGGCGAGATCTGGTCGGCGATGCCGCTCATCCGGCTGAGCTCCTCGTCGAGCTTTCCGCCTCGCATCGTGGTGTCCTCTTCGCGCTTGTAGTGCGTGAAGACCCCTGCGCTAATGCTCGCGCGCAACGACCGCGAGCCGACGAACATGCCGCTCTGCATCATCAGCTGGGCGAGGCCGAGGCCGCGTAGCAGGGTCGACTTGCCGCCCTGGTTGGCGCCGGTGATCATCACGAGCTGCCTGCTGTCGGCATCGAGATCGTTGCCGACCACGCAATCCTCGAGGTGGAGCGTCAGGCAGACGTCGTAGATGCCTTGCCCGGACAGCGCGAGCTCGCCCTGGGGAAGCGGCTCGGGGAAGCATGTCGGCTCGCCTTTGCGGTCGAGGATCTCGCGCAGGTTCAGGCAGCCGAGATAGAAGGCGAGCTCGAGCCGCAGCATGGTGAAGAAGCTCTTGACGTGCTCGGCGGACTGCGCGACCGCGTTGGCCACGAGGTTGATCCCCTTCCCCCGGATCTCGTCCAGGGCCTGGAAGCCACTCTGGTCGCGTGGCGCGATCGTAAAGCTGTAGCTCGGTGACCGGTTGCCGAACGGAAGCCGCTCGGTCCACCGCTCCTCACGCGGCCGCCGGACGACGTATCGGCTCCCCTTGTTGCCGTTTCCGAGCTGGGCGCTCTGAAGCACGCCGCGCTTGAACTCGAGCTGGCGTAGGTGCTGCTCGACGGTCCGGAGGTAGTCGTCGGCGAGCTCTTCGCGGACCATCGCGAACAAGCGCGTGAACCCTTCCGAGTGGAAGCTGGCCGCGTGCTCGTCCGCGATTCGGCGCAGTCGCTTGAGGACGTCCACGTGCAGATTGAGCACCCGCACCGATCGGTAGAGGATCGTGTTGGGCCGGTCGCCGTGCCAGAGTCCGCCGCCGGCCGTGCGTTCGTTGCCCAATGCCTCGATCGCGAGCTCGTAGAGCTGTCGCACGATCGCGGGTTGCTCGAGGCAGTCCGCGAGCACGCGCTGGCGATAGACGATCGCGTCGGGATCGCTGAGGCTCGACAGGAGGACCCGCTTGGCGGTCTCGAACAGGAATTCGTCCCCCGCCGCCATCGCGCTCCACAGCGTGTCGAGCTCGAGGTCCTGGGCAAGGACGTCCTCGCTGGTCGTCGGGGCCGCCGAGCGGCTCTTTCCGGCGCGCTCGAGGTTGCGCCTCGTGCTCGAGATCGCGTAAAGGTGACCGCTGAGCATCGCGTCGAAGATCTCGTCGCGCAGCGCCGGCTTGACCTCGAAGTCTCGGTCTCGATGAAGCAGGAAGACCTTCATGCCGCGATCCGCTCCACGAGGCGGTCGTAGGTCAGGCCGTACTTCTGGGCGATCGCCCACGCATACGCGAGCCCGTCGGCGGGCTTGCGCAGGACCTTGAACGTCCGCTCGGCCGGGTTCTCGGGCACGATCTGGCTGACCATGCTCACCGTCGCATCGCTGAGGGAGGCGATCTCGTCTACGAAGGTCACGTACACGCCGAGCAGCCCGAGCTCGAGGATTCGCTCCATTACCTGCGTGCCGACGATGAGCGCGTCGTTCAGGGTGGTCGAGTTGAAGCTCTCGTTCATCACGATGATGCTGTTCGGCGTTGCCCGCTCGAGGATCGCGTGGACGCGGACGAGCTCGTCCTCGAACTTGCCGCGCAGCGTCTCGATGTTCTCTTCTCTCTCAAAGTGCGTGTAGATCCGATCGGGCAGGAAGAGGCGCGCCTGGCTGCCGGGGACGAGCAGGCCGAGGCTCGCGAGGTGGTGCACCTGGCCGAAGGTGCGAGCAAAGGTCGTCTTGCCGCCGTTGTTCGGGCCGCTGACGACGAAGATCCGCTCCGGTCCCTCGAGCTGAAACTCGTTGCACACGACCGTGCGGCCCTCGGGCACGAGCTTGTTGGCCAGCGCGATGTCGAACGTCTGCTCGGCGACGACCTGCTTCGAGCGCGCCGAGACGTGCGGGTAGCAGAACGGCAGGCCGGCCGTCCGAAATCGCTCGACCAGCTCGAGGTAGGCGAGGTAGAACTGCACCTCGCGGTCGAATCTGCCGATCGTCGGGTCGAGGTACCGGCCGTGGCGGGCGCAGTAGTCGGCCAGCAGCCCAAACACCGCGGGATGCAGTTGGGCGACGCCGTCGAGGATTTGCGCCTCGACGTGGTTCATCTCCGCGTAGTCGGGCAGCTTGACCAGGTAGCTCTTGACCGCTCCCTGCTTGAACTTCGCGAAGGTGTCCTCGACCTCGGCGCCGTAGTCGGCCTCCCCCTCGTAGCCGGTGACCGTCACCTTCGCCCCGTTGATGCGAAGCCCGTAGCGCACCTGCGCCAGCGCGTCTTTGACTTCGCGCGTGCGCGTCGCGAGCGAGGTAAACGGCTCGGCGGCGGCGTAGTCGGCCAGGTAGTCGCGCAGCCCGCGTAGGCCGCGTGACGTCACGTCGCGCTGCGCGAGCGCTTCGGCAAGCGAACGCACGGCGTTGCAGTAGATCTCGACGGCGTCGCGGAACCAGGCCTGCTTCTGCAGGGAATAGTGGAGCTTCTCGACCTGGGCGAGGTGCCGGCGCATCAGCTCCATCGCCTCAGCAAAGGCGGTGATCGATGCGTTCACGTCGGGCTTTTCGAGGTCGCGCAGCACCTCGTGCCGGTAGCGCACGGCCGCGACATCGTGCAGGGGCGCGTAGAAGAACGGTTCGAGTTCGTACTGCTCCCGGCCGGCGGTCAGCGACCGAAGGACCTGGTCGAGATTCAGGTCGGCGAAGAAGTCGGGCTCCGCCGGCTCGTCGATGCCCTCCCGGTCCGCGGGCTGCTCGAACAGGACGCTGTGGAATTGAGAACTCGCCATCGGCCTCCACCGCTCTGCGATCGGTAGAAGCCATCAGCCGTTGCGGCAGTTCAGGCGGGCCTCATCGCCTATCCGAGATCCTACCCCGTCACCGCGCGTTGCGATCAGTGCGGCCGGGCGAGCGTGAAGCCACCTCGCGTGATCTCGGGACCGCTCGCCCGGAACGCCGGGACCATCTCGCTGGTCACAAGGCCCGCCTCGTCGGTGAGCTCGTCGACGATGGCAAACCACTGGCGGATCCGCTCCGGGGCGTCGACGATCACGGTCAGCACCGGCACCTCGCGGCGCAGTGACCAGAAGCGATCGCCGTGCGGCTCGTGATCGCCGTGGTAGCCCCAGACGCCGCGCAGCGCAGTCGCGCCGGCGGCGCCCGCCTTGCGCAGCCGCTGCACCAGCTCGATGTACAGGGGCTGGCGCTCGTGTCGCGCCTGCTCGCCGGCGTAAACCATGAGCTTCTGCCAGATACCCAAGCCGGTCGCGTCGGCCGCTGGAAGCTGCTGTGGCTCGGCGAGGCTGACACCGTCGCGCTTGCACACCCGCACGCGCTCGAGCGTCAGCAGCGGACGGTGGAGCATCGCGCCGAGGTCCGGCAGCGCGCGGGCCACCGCGGCGCCCTCGCCGACGGCAATGATCATGAGCGGCACCTCGGGATTGCGCGAGAAGAAGCGCGCGCGTTGCCGCACGCCGTGCGCGGTGCCGTCGACGCCAAGGAGCACGGTGGCGCCGGCGACACCGTGCGCGCGCAGACACTCCACGACGGCGAGGTGCGCCGGCCGTCCGGCGACGCGTTCCTGGCGGCCGACATAGACGGTGAGTTTGGTCGCCTCGTGGAGGTCCTCGGGCAGCTCGACCGGACCGATGCGTCCGGTCAGCATGCGCGCGCGCTCAAGGGTGACCAGGCCGTGGCTGGTGATGGCGGCGACGTCGTCGAGTGCGGCCTGGATGCGCTCGCGCGTGTCGACCGCGACCGACACGATCGGCAGGTCCTCCGACAGCGTCAGCAGGCGCGCGGTCTGCAGGTGGTGCTTGATCCCGAATCCTTCGACGCCGCGCATCACGATGCTCGTCTGAAATGCGCGCCGCTCGTAGAGGTCGACCAGCGCATCGGCGAGGAACGCGTCGTCGGTTCGGTCGCGCTCGCCGAAATAGGTCGTCAGCTTCAGACAGTCGTCGATCACGGCGCGGCCTCGACCTGCGCGCGGTAGGGCCCCTCGGGCTGCTTACAGATCGAGAAGAAATGCGCGATCTCGCTGGCTCCTTTCGCGTGCGGCGAACAGAGGCCATCAGCCGTCGAGCCGGCGGTTCAGGAGGCCGGACGGCCTCCACCCAGGAGCCTCATCTGGCGTGGCAAGCCTAGCGCTCAGACGGCGACGGCCGCACGGCCCGCGAACCGCGCGCGGTCACCCAGCTCCTCCTCGATGCGCAGCAGTTGGTTGTACTTGGCCACGCGCTCGCCGCGGGCGGGCGCCCCGGTCTTGATCTGACCGGTGCCTGTCGCGACCACGAGGTCAGCGATGAACGCGTCATCCGTCTCGCCCGAACGGTGCGAGACGACGGCCCGATATCCCGCCTCGCGCGCCATCGCGATCGTCTGCAGGGTCTCGGTCAGCGTCCCGATCTGGTTGAGCTTGATGAGGACCGAGTTGGCGATACCGGCATCGATCCCCCGACGCAGGATCGCCTGGTTGGTCACAAAGATGTCATCGCCGACCAGCTGCACGCGGTCGCCGAGGCGCTCGGTGAGCCGCGCCCAGCCGTCCCAGTCGCCCTCGGCCATCCCGTCTTCCAGCAGCACGATCGGGTAGCCGTCGACGAGCCGCTCCCAGTACGCGACCATCTCGCTCGGGGAGAGCGACCGGTTCTCGCCGGCCAGCCTGTAGGCGCCATCGTCGAAGAACTCACTGGCGGCCGGGTCGAGGGCGATCGCGATCTCCTCCCCGGGCGTGTACCCGGCGGCTTCGATTGCCGCCACGAGCAACTCGAGCGGCGCATCGTTGCTGTGGAGCGCCGGAGCGAAGCCGCCCTCATCGCCCACGCCGGTCGCCAGCCCGCGCGAGCGCAGTGTGGCCTTGAGCTGCTGGTAGGTCTCGGCGCCCATCCGCACCGCCTGCGCAAACGACCCGGCACCCAGCGGCGCGATCATGAACTCCTGGAAGTCGACGGGATTGTCCGCGTGAACGCCCCCGTTGAGCACGTTCATCATCGGGACCGGAAGGAGATCCGCGCCCTCGCCGCCCAGGTAACGCCACAGCGGCTGGCCGAACTCCGTCGCCTGTGCTCGGGCGACGGCCAGCGACACACCGAGGATCGCGTTTGCCCCGAGCCGCGACTTCGTGTCCGTCCCGTCGAGCGCTATGAGCACCCGATCGAGACCCTCCTGATCACCGGCCTCTCGACCACGGACGGCGCCGGCGATCTCGCCATCGACGTGCTGCACCGCGCGCAGCACGCCCTTGCCGCCGAACGGCTCACCGCCGTCGCGCAGCTCGACCGCCTCGTGCTCGCCGGTCGAAGCGCCCGACGGGATCGCTGCACGACCGAAGGCACCAGACTCGAGGCGAGCGTCGACCTCGATGGTCGGGTTGCCACGACTGTCGAGGATCTGCCGGGCGTGGACCTGCGTGATAGCGCTCATGGCCCGGCACCGTAGTCACCGAGCCCGGCGCCCGCGTCCGGAGCCATCCGCACGTTGTTCCGGAGAAGTACGTCACGGCCCGAGCACAGCGATCGCCTGCGCGAGCGAGGCGGGTGGCGCCGAGAGCTCCGGGCAACAGCGCGAGAATAAGGATCGCCTGCTCGCTAGAGTTTCGTCCTGAGCGATGAGGCTCGCTCCATAGACCGCGGCGCCCGCCGCTGATGGCCTCTACGTCCCGGCACCGTCCGACGTGGAGGTTCACATGGCCGACACCACCGCCGCCGTCACGCCCATCACGGGCGTTCGCGAGTGCCTTGTCGAGCTGCGCGCGCTCGCCGGTGAACTGCTGCCCCCCGACGCGTTGGCGGACCTCGACGACGCCATCGCCCGCATCGACGACGTCCGCTGCAACGTGGTTGTGCTCGGCGAGTTCAAGCGCGGCAAGAGCACGCTCGTCAACGCGCTCATCGAGCACGCTGTCCTGCCAACGGATGTCCTCCCCTTGACGTCCGCGATCACCGTCGTACGCCACGGGCCACGACCTCGGCTTGTCGTCGGGTACACGGACGGTGAGCAGCAGGAGTGCCCGTTCGCCGACCTCGCCCGATTGGTCACCGACTCGGGGGATCCCGCGGGTCGCGCCGACGTGACCTCGGTCGCCGTCGAGATCCCGGACCCGCTGCTGGCCCGCGGCATCGAGATCGTCGACACGCCGGGCATCGGCTCGATCCACACACACAACACGACGACGACCGAGCGCTTTCTCGGCCGGGTCGACATCGCGCTGTGCGTACTGGCTGCCGACCAACCCCTCAATCAACCCGAGCGCGAGCTGATCGCCACCGTCGCCCGCGGCGGGACCCGAGCGCTGTTTGCGATCAACAAGATCGACCTGATCGACCCCGACGACCGCAACCGGACGCTGCGGTTCGTCACCCAGGGCTTGCGCGAGCTCACCGGCATCAACCCCGAGGTCCTCGCCGTCAGCGCTCACACCGGCGACGGCGTGGCCGGGCTTCGGCAGCGCCTCATCACCATCGCCGACGCCGATCTCGGGACCGTCATCTCGCGCTCCAGCGCTGGGCGAGGCGCCCGGATGGCAAGCGACGCCGCGATGGCGGCCCGATTGCAGGGCGCAGCGTTGCGCCTGCCACTCGACGAGCTTCGACAGCGCGCGCGAGAGCTGGAGCAGCGGCTCACCGAGCTCGAGCAAGCCAACCAGGACGCGCGCGATCTGCTCGCGCACGGGATCGAACGCACACTGCAAACGCAGGTCGAAGAGCCGCTCACCCGGCTAGCGAACGACCGCCGCGCCGCGCTTGAGAAGCAGATCGCAAGCGTCGCCGCCGCCTACGACGGCGGGGCGCGCGCGCTCGCCGTGGCACTCGACAAGTGGATCGATGAGTACACGCGCGAGGAGTTCGGCGCACTCGTCCCCCGCTTCGAGCAGGCGGTCGGCGACGAGCTGCGCATGCTGCAAAGCCGCCACACCGCCCGCGTCACGGAGATCCTCGAGGCTGTACGCACGGCGGCGCAATCTGGCCTCGACACCGATCTGACGAGCGTCCCCGTCGCAGCGGGCCCGCGCCGGCCACCAGCGTTCACCTTCAAGCTCGAGGACCCCGAGGACACGCTCGAGCGCCTCGTGGCCTCTGGGCGCGCGCTGCTGCCCGGAGCGCTCGGCAGGCGGCTCGTCGTCCGCGCCGCGGACGAACGGCTGCTCGCCATGACCGACCGCCACGCCGGCCGACTGCGCGCCGCGCTGGTGAAAGGCGCGCGCGAGGCAACACGCCAGTACGACCACGAGCTCGACGCCGCCGTGACCGCCGCGTGCGCGGCAATCCGCGCGGCTGTCGAGCGCGCGGAGCAAGCCCACGCGAAGCAGCGCCAGCCGACCGAGCACCTTCTGCGTAACCTGGCGGTAGTGGAAGGCCGCTGCCGCGACCTCGCCGTCGCGCTCCAGGTGACGACGGCGTGACCCAGGCCGACGCTTCCCGTCGTGCGAATTCGGGTCCATGACCCAGAGTGGGACGCTACGCGCGAGCTCGACGGGGAGCTTCGACGATCGTGCCGCGACGCGCGCCTGACCGGCCGAGGTGCTGGCGGCGCGCTCCCCGCGCTACGGTGGCGATCATGAGCGGCGACTGTGTCTTCTGCGCAATCGTGGCGCACGAGCAGCCGGCGTCCATCGTTGCCGAGGACGACTACACCGTCGCGTTCATGGACATCAACCCGTGGCGCGTAGGCCACACGCTCGTGGTTCCACGCCACCACGCCAAGGATCTCGTCGCGATCGATGCGCAGGATCTTGCACGCGTCTACACGGCAGCGCAGCGCCTGGCTGAGCGAATGCGTGAGCACCTTGGCTGCGAGCGTGTTCATCTCTGGAACTCCTGCGGCGAAGCTGCGGGGCAGGTGATCATGCACTTTCACCTGCACGTGATTCCAGGCCGCGCCGACGATCCCGATCTGCCACTTCGGCCGTTGTCCCCACCTGCGCCGGCCGAGATCGCAAGCGCTGCTCAGGCGCTACGTGGCTGACGAGCTGAGGTGAGCGAAGCGGTCGCCCGCCTCCCGTGCGAGCTCCTCGGGTGAGATGTCCACTGCTGCCTCCCAATGGAGGCGTTCGAAGTAGGTGGCGTCGGAGCGATACAGCGCCTTGAGGTTCGACCGGCAGGCCATCCGGAGGTTGAGCGGGTAGCCGTCGGTGCCCGGCGGCGCACCGTAAAGCGCGAGGTTGAAGCTCTCGAACCCAAGCTCGGCGTAGAGGTTCAACGCTGACGCGATGCCCTGGCCGAGCTCCGCGACGAGGTCGTCATCGAGCTCGGTCGGCGAGGCAACGTCGAACACGAACGCGCGCAGCTCACCGGCGGCCACGGGGGCGAAGCTCGCGAGCCAGTGCACGCGTCCGCTCGATCCGAGATACCGCTCCCCCGCGTCTCGTTCGGCGTCGAGGTACCCCCGGAAGCGCTCGGCCGGTGTCTCGACGAGGAGCCCCTGCATCGTGGTCGGCACCGGGTCGACGCTGCCCTGCAGATGGGGATGGAACAGCGAGCTGCCCGAGGGCAGCATGTGGTTGGCGTTGATCGATGCCCAGCGGGCATCAGGGTCACAGGCCATCGCCGCTCTGCCGAACTCCACCTGGGTGGCGAGGTTGTCGATCACGATCTCGGGACTCATGCGCCCGAGCGGCAGGTAGTGAAGGTCACGGCCGTAGACCGAGACGGCGCTGAAACGCGAGTAGGCAAACAGGTTGGGAAACAGCACCGCCTTGCCGCAACGGATGCGTCCCTCCGCATGGACATCCGGTGGAAACCGCGGCGTCAGCGCTTCGAGTCTGTCGCCGCAAAAGGGGCAACCGGGCGTGCTCTTGCGTGCGATCGTCTCGAGATCCTCATCGTTGGGCGGCATCAGCCCGCGCGGGACGCCGAGGACCCGGGAGGTATGTCCCGTCAACGGATCCCAACGTACCTCGACCTCGGTCCGGTGGACCGCGAAGTCCTTTGAGGGATCGAGGATCTCCGCGCGAAGAACCCGCCGTTTTAGTTCCATCGCGCGGTTAATGGTATGCCGCGTCGATCGTCCGGGACGACTGTGTGCGCGACGGTCCTCGCTACCTCGACGTCCGGCGGCGGTTTCTGCGCGAGCATCCCGGCCATCCGCTCGACGTCTGGCCGCTGCCAGCCGATGGATTCCTTACAAGACGTGCCACTGCCGCGACGCCAGAATGGGCGCCTCCCGAGCAGAAAAGAGAGCCCATGGGCAAGGTGGTCATGTACAGCACGGTGTCGGTGGACGGCTTCATCGCGGACGAACACGACCAGCCCGGCCCGCTGTTCGAATGGCTGTCCAGCGGTGACGTCCCGCTCGACGAGACCGGGCAGCTGACGGTGTCGCAGGCGTCCTACGACTACACCCGGACCTACTGGGACCAGATCGGAGTGACGATCGTCGGCCGCCACGTCTTCGACCTGACGGACGGCTGGGGCGGCACGCCGCCGAGCGGGATCGACCACGTCGTCGTCGTGTCGCACCGGCCGGCGCCCGAGGGCTGGCGCCGCGACGCGCCGTTTCACTTCGTCGACGGCGTCGAGGCGGCCATGGACAAGGCACAGGAGCTCGCAGACGACCGCACGGTCGAGGTCGCCGCCGGCGACGTCGGCGGCCAAGTGCTGGCCGCGGGGCTCGTCGACGAGGTCGCCATGGACGTCGCGCCCGTGGTGTTCGGGTCCGGCAAGCGCTACTTCGGGTCGGTCGACGCACAGCACCTGCTGGAGGATCCCGACGTGGTGATCCAAGGCAACCGGGTGCTCCACGTGCGCTATCGGGTGCGCCGATGACTGACTGAAAGCGCTGGTCTTCTGCCGAGAAGGTTGGCGCTTCATGCTTCGACGGAACCGGAGGTCAGAGGTTCGAATCCCCTCGGGCGCGTTTTCGACGATGGCTCCGATCTCGGCAATCAGAGGCGTGCACGATCGCGCGCCGGCAGAGCGGCGTCTCGAGACCTGTCGCCGCACCGCTGACCCTGGCCGACACGTCCGCGTGGGTTGAGTTCCTGCGCGCGACGGGCAGCGGGGCGAACCTGCGGCTCCGTGCGTTGATCGAGGGTGACCAGCTCGCGACGACCGACGTGGTGCTGATGGAGATGCTCGCCGGAGCGCGCGACGACGGCCATCGCGACCGGCTCCGCGCCCTACTTGGACGCTGCGAGTTCGTGCCCATCGCTGGGGCACGAGACTACGAGGACGCCGCCGACGTCTACCGCGCATGCCATCAGGCAGGACACACCGTGCGTGCGCTGACCGACTGCCTGATCGCGAGCGTCGCCATGCGCCCGGGGCTCTCCGTGCTGCACGCTGACCGCGACTTCGACGTGATCGCGCGCCACGCCCCGCTCGAGATCGCCTGACATATTCGCCGCCGCGTGCGCCCCTCCCCGGCACCGGCACGACACAGCTCATGTCGACGGGCCCCGCCGCAAGAGTCATGATCGAGTCTGGGTGACGAAGTGGACGCCCTCGAGTGCTTCAAGCGAGAAGCCTTCCGACGGTCCGTGTGCCACGTCGACGGTGAGCCGTGGCTTGCCCCAGCGCTCGTACTGGTCGGCGTCGATGTAGAAGGAGGCGCCGGCGATCTGTCCCAGGCAGATGTCCTGTGGGCTTGGGGGGAGCTCGCCGTCCTTGAGGCACAGCGGGGAGCTGCCATCGCAGCAGCCCCCCGACTGGAAGAACATGAGCGCCCCGTGCGCGGCGCCGAGGCGGTGGATCACCTCGAGCGCCGCGGGGGTCGCCGTCACCGCGGCGTCCGTCTGGGAGCGGTGAGGCGACATGTGGTCTAGAAGAACCCGAGCGGGTTGGGGTCGTAGCTGACCAGCAGGCACTTCGTCTGGGTGTAGTGGTCGAGCATCATCCGATGGTTCTCGCGACCCACGCCGGAGGCCTTGTAGCCGCCGAAGGCGGCGTGCGCCGGATACTGGTGGAAGCAGTTGGTCCACACGCGCCCGGCCTGGATCGCGCGGCCCATGCGGAACGCCCGGCTGCCGTCGCGGGTCCAGACGCCGGCTCCCAGGCCGTAGAGGGTGTCGTTGGCGATCTCGAGCGCCTCGTCCTCGTCGCGGAAGGTGGTCACCGCGACCACGGGCCCGAAGATCTCCTCCTGGAAGACCCGCATCTTGTTGTGACCCTTCAGGACCGTGGGCTCGAAGTAGTAGCCGCCGGCGAGCCGCCCGTTGAGCGCGGGGCGCCCGCCGCCGATCAGCACCTCGGCGCCCTCGTCGCGTCCGATCTGGACGTAGCCGGCGATCTTCTCCAGCTGACTGCTCGACACCTGAGCGCCGATCATGGTGTCCCGATCGAGCGGGTCACCCTGCCTGATCTGGCCGATGCGATCCAGCACGCGCGCCATGAACTCCTCATAGATCGACTCCTGGATCAGCGCGCGCGAGGGGCACGTGCACACCTCGCCCTTGTTGAACGCGTACAGCACCAGACCCTCGATCGCCTTGTCCAGGAACGCATCGTCGGCCGCCATGACGTCCTCGAAGAAGAGGTTCGGGGACTTGCCGCCGAGCTCCGTCGTGGACGGGATGATGTTCTGCGCCGCGTAGGACATGATCAGCCGACCGGTCACCGTCTCGCCCGTGAAGCCGATCTTGGCGATCCGCTTGTTGGATGCCAGCGCCTTGCCGATCTCGGCGCCGGGACCGTTGACCACGTTCACCACGCCCGGCGGAACGACGTCTCCGATCACCTCCATCAGCTTCAGAATCGACCACGGGGTCGGGCTGGCCGGCTTGATCACCGTGCAGTTGCCGGCCGCCAGCGCCGGGGCCATCTTCCACGCCGCCATCAACAACGGGAAGTTGAACGGGATGATCTGCCCGACCACACCCAACGGCTCGTGGAAGTGGTAGGCGTAGGTGTTCTCGTCGATCTCCGAGATCCGCCCCTCCTCGGCGCGAATCGCGCCCGCGAAGTAGCGGAAGTGATCGGCCGCCAGCGGAATGTCGGCCGCGAGCGTCTCGCGCACCGGCTTGCCGTTCTCATAGCTCTCGGCCACCGCGAGCATCTCGAGGTTCTCATCGATCGCGTCCGCGACCGCGTTGAGCACCGCCGCACGCTCGGCCGGCGACCGCCGCCCCCAACCGCCCTTGGCCGCGTGCGCCGCGTCCAGCGCAAGCTCGATGTCCGCCGCGCCCGAATACGCCACCTCACAGAACGGCTCGCCCGTCGACGGCGTGGGATTCTCCCGATACTCGCCCGTCGTCGGCGCGACCCACTCCCCGCCGACGAAATTGTCGTAGCGCTCATCCAGCTCGACCGGACTGCCCTGCTCGCCCGGGGCCGTGTACGCGGCTGATGTGGTGACAGCCATGAGAAGCCTCTCCCGTTCTTCGGAATGCAGATCAGCTCCATTGCATCTGGTACGGGGTTGCACTCGCGTTGCACGCGTGCCTGGTTGCGGGCAACTGCGGAGGTGCGGACCCGTCCGAGCGGCTACGTTCCAAGGCTCACGATGCTCACCACCGACGCCCGTCACACGCCGATCAGCGCAACCCCGGCCGCGACCTCGATGGTCAAGCGCCTGGTGCGCGAGCATGGGCCGCTCGCGATCTACCAGTCGGGCGGCTGCTGCGATGGCTCACTGCCGCTCTGCCTGCTCGCCGACGAGCTCGGCCAAGGCCCGAACGACGTGCTGCTCGGTCATGTGGCAGGCGTCCCGTTCTACATCGATGCGGAGCAGTACGAGCGCTGGGGTAAGCCCGAGTTTCTACTGGACGTCGTCAGCGGCGCCCCGGAGGGGTTCTCGCTCGGGCTGCCCGACGCCCACTTCGTCACGCTCTCGCTGTCCGGGGAGGCCTGCAAACAGCCTCCGTCCTGAGCATGCGACGGCGTTGCGGCCCCGGCGCCCAAATGCTGCGGTGAATTACGGACGCGAGGTGTGTGGTGCGGCGGATGGTCAGAGGTCGTCCCGGGCGTAGCCTGCGGCGATCAGCACCGCCGCTCTCTGCAGTCCCTGGCAGAGCGCAACTACTTCGAGGTGAGACCAGTGCCGAATGCGCCGTGCAACCCGTGGGTGGCGATGGACGTCACGACGGATCCGGTGGTGCGTTCGCGACTGCTTCGTCGCGTCCACGCGCGCGAGTTCGCCGGCGAGGCACCGTCGTCGCCCGACGTTCGCGAGCTCGTGCGCGAAAGCTGGGAGCGGAGTCTCGCGGCAGGGGTCTGCCCGGACCTGGGTGGAGCACCCATACGGCTGACGCCGAGCGAGGTTGAGGAGGCGCGTGCGCGTTCGCCGCTGGAAACCGCGATCGGCGTCATGCACTCGACGCTTTCGAGCCTCGACGAGGATGCGCGTCACATCGTTGCGATCGCGGATGCCGACGCGAACCTCTTGTGGGTGACCGGGGATGGCGATACGTGTGAGTGGGCACGCGGGATGCGCTTCCAGGAGGGCGCCACGTGGTCGGAGAGCGAGGTCGGGACGAACGCTGTCGGCACCGCGCTGGCGCTCGATCACCCTGTCCAAATCTTCTCTGCGGAGCATGTGGTCGAGGCGGTGCATCCATGGACGTGCTCGGCGGCGCCCATCCACGACCCGCGGACCGGTGAGGTGATCGGGGTCGTCGACCTGACCGCCGGTCTGCGAACACAACACCCGCACACGCTGCCGGTCGCCGCGCTTGCCGCCGTCGCCGCCGAGAGCGCACTCCGCCTCCGGTCGGTACGAATTGCGGAGGGCCTGCGCGAGCGGTGGGAGGCGTCGATCAGCGGCCGCCGAACGCCGAGCGCGCTGCTCGACAAAGACGGTTGGGTGATCGGCGCGCGCGGGATCGGCGAGCTGCCGAGCCGGCTCGAGCTGACCATGGATGAGGACGGCCGGCCCATCGTTCTCCCCGACGGGCGCTCCGGCGAGCTCGAGCCGCTGCAGGGCGGCGGGGCGATCCTCTGGCTACGCCGGCGATCACCGGTGCGCGCCGCACGTCTGCGCCTGCAGCTGCTCGGGCAGGACGCAAGTGCCCAGCTCGGGTCCGAGCGCCGCGAGCGCGGGCTACGGTCGCTGGAGCTGCTCGCCGTGCTCGCCATGCACCCCGAGGGGATGACCACCGAGCAGCTTGCGCTGGCGCTGTACGGCGAGCGGGGCAAGGCGGTGACGATCAGGGCGCAGGTCCACCGAGTGCGCATGTGTCTTGGGGCGCGATCGCTCGAACCACACCCGTACCGGTTGAATGTTCCCGTCGACGCAGACTGGATCGAGGTCGGCAGGCTGGTGGCCGCCGGGCGGCCTGGAGAAGCCCTGCGGGCCTATCGTGGGCCGTTGCTGCCGGCGTCCGACGCTCCCGGGATCGTCGAGGCCCGTGCGTTGCTCGAGGAGTCATTACGGCGTTCGGTCTTGACCACCGCCGACCCGGAGCTGCTCTCGAGGTGGCTCGCTCACCCGTCCGGTGCGGACGACCTCGCCGCGGCGCGCGCGCTTGTCGCCGTTCTTCCGTGCGGCGATCCACGGCGAGCGGCGGCGACCGCGAACGCGGCGGCGATCGCCCGGCGCCTGTCGCAGCCCTGCGCCTGAGTCACGCCCCAGTCGCTTGCGCGCGTGGCGTGCTGGCCGGCTCGGGACGTGCAACGCGAGTGCAACTTGACCGTCCCTAGGGTGCGCGCGTCATACGGCTCGGCCTTGGGATAGCAGGGCTGATGCGCATCGGGCCGTGGCGCGATCCGCGTGGTCCCGCGCCACCGCGAGAGACCATCGGAGGAGGAGAGCCCGAGATGAATCCGCCAACGACCACGTCCGAACATCGACCAGCAAGGTTGCTCGAGGGATTGGAGCTGGAGCGTCGGCTGGAAGAGCTGCTGGGTCAGGATCGCTTTGCGGCGCCGTCGTCGTTCTCCGCCGACGGCCCTGTCCGCGAGGCGTCCTCGCATGCCCACGCCGAGCGCGACCCCGACGCGTTCTGGGCCGAGCAGGCGCGTCGGCTGCACTGGGACGTCCCGTTCACGACGGTCCTGGACGACTCCGACCCGCCGTTCTACAAGTGGTTCACCGACGGGAAGCTGAACGTCTCCTACAACTGCCTCGATCGGCATGTCACCGCCGGTCGGGGAGAGCGCATCGCGCTCGAGTGGGCCGGGGAACAGGGCGAGGAACGCACGATCAGCTACGCGCAGCTGCTGAGCGACGTGCAGCGGCTGGCGAACGCGCTGAAACAGTTGGGCGTGCGGAAGGGCGATGTCGTCGGGATCTACCTGCCGATGATCCCTGAGGTCGTTGTGGCGATGCTCGCCTGTGCGCGGATCGGCGCCCCGCACAACGTCGTCTTTGGCGGGTTTGCGCCGGAGGCCGTCAAGGAACGCATGGAAGTCTCCGAGGCGAAGGCGCTCATAACCGTCGACGGCGCGAGACGCAAGGGCAAGACGGCGCCGGTCAAGCCTGCCGTCGATCAGACGATGGCGGGCCTCCGATCGCTCGAGCACATCATCGTCGTACGCCACACCGAGATCGACGTGCCGATGCGCGACGGCCGCGACGTGTTCTATGACGAGATCATCTCCACGGCCGACCCCGTCTGCCCGCCCGAGCCGATGGAGGCTGAACATCCGCTGTTCATCCTCTACTCCTCGGGTTCGACGGCCAAGCCGAAGGGGATCGTGCACACGAGCGGCGGCTATCTGACCGGGGTGGCCGCGACCCACCGGTACGTCTTCGACCTCGACCCCGAACGTGACGTGTATTGGTGCTCGGCGGACGTCGGCTGGATCACCGGCCACTCCTACATCGTCTACGGCCCGCTGGCCAACGGCACGACCAGCGTCATGTACGAAGGCGCGCCCGATTACCCGCACAAGCGGATCTGGTGGGAGCTGATCGAGCGCTACGGCGTGACCATCTTCTATACCGCGCCGACCGCAATCCGGGCGTGCATGAAGTGGGGCGCCGAGCATCCGAACGCGCGCGACCTCTCTTCGCTGCGACTGCTCGGGACCGTCGGCGAACCGATCAACCCGAAGGCGTGGCTCTGGTACCACGTCGTGATCGGCCGCGAGCGCTGCCCGATCGTCGACACCTGGTGGCAGACGGAAACCGGTCAGATCATGATCAGTCCGCTCCCCGGTGTCACCGTGACCAAGCCAGGTTCGGCGACTCACGCGCTGCCGGCCGTCGTCGCCGACGTGGTCGACGAGAAGACCGGCGAGCGCATCGAGCGTGGCCAGGGGTTGCTCGTGCTCAAGCGGCCGTGGCCGGCCATGCTCCGCACCCTGTACGGCGACGACGAGCGCTACGTCAAGACCTACTGGTCGCGCTTCGGACCGAAGACCTACCTCGTCGGCGACGCCGCGATCCGCGACGACGACGGATATCTGTGGATCGTCGGACGAATCGACGACGTGATCAACGTCTCGGGCCACCGGTTGTCTACCGCGGAGGTCGAGTCGGCGATCGTCGCGCACGAGAAGGTCGCCGAGGCGGCGGTCGTGGCGCAGTCCGACGAGCTCACCGGACAGGCGATCGTCGCGTTCGTGACCCTGCAAGGCGAGCTCGAGGGCACGGACGAGATCGAGGATCAGATCCGCGAACACGTTGCTGCGCACATCGGCAAGCTCGCTCGGCCCAAGCGGATCCTGTGGGCAGATGACCTGCCGAAGACCCGCTCGGGAAAGATCATGCGCCGCCTGCTCAGGGACATCGCCGAAGGTCGCGCTCTCGGCGACGTCACGACGTTGCGAGATCCGGCCGTGATGGCCGAACTGGAAGCCAAGGTCGCCGCCGAACACGAGGAGGAGCAATAGGAGAAGGCGACCGCGCTCGTCGTGCCGGGAATGCAACGCGAGTGCAACTCCCCATGCCGTAGAACCAGCGCTGGCATGCTTCCGCGTCCCCCGAGGAGACCCCCATGGCCGTAACCACCCCCCAGTCCGCTCCGTCCGAGACCAAAGTCGGTCCCTATCGCGCCGCGGTCGTCCACGAGTTCCACTCACCGCTCACTGTCGAGGAGGTGCCCGCTCGGCCGCTCGAGCCCGGCCAGGTTCGCGTTCAGGTCGAGGCGTCCGGCCTTTGCCACACCGACATTCATGCCGCTCACGGAGATTGGCCGGTCAAACCCCAGCCGCCGTTCGTGCCCGGTCACGAAGGGGTCGGGAAGGTCGTCGAGCTAGGACCCGGTGTCACCGAGGTCGCGCAAGGCGATCGCGTCGCGATGCCGTGGCTGGGCTATGCCTGCGGAACCTGTGATCACTGCGTGTCCGGCTGGGAGACGCTGTGCCTGGAACAGAAGAACATGGGTTACTCGATCGACGGCGGCTTCGGCGAGTATGCGACCGCCTACGCGCGGTACGTGGTGCAGGTACCGGATGGGATCGACCCGCTCGACGCCGCGCCGCTGACCTGCGCCGGCGTGACGACGTACAAGGCGGTGAAGGTCGCCGGCACGCGCTCCTCCGACCTGGTAGCCGTGTTCGGCGTCGGTGGACTTGGTCACCTGGCGATCCAGTACGCGGCGATCGCCGGCGGACGAGTGATCGCGGTCGACCTGATCGACGAGAAGCTCGAACTCGCACGCGAGCTCGGCGCCGAGTTCACCATCAACGCCACCAAGCAGGACCCGGTCGCCGAGATCCAGGCGCTCGGCGGCGCTGACCAGGCGATCTCGCTCGCCGTCTCACCACGCGCCTTCGAGCAGGCCTACGGCACCCTGCGGCGCGGCGGCAAGCTGGTGTTCGTCGCACTGCCCGCGGACAACCAGGTCACGCTGCCGATCTTCGAGACCGTGCTGAACGGGATCACGATCATCGGCTCGATCGTCGGCACCCGGACCGACCTGCGCGAGGTGTTCGAGCTTCACGCCGCCGGAAAGACCAAGGTCATCCGCGAGGTGCGTTCCCTCGACACCGTCAACGACTCGATCGCGGACGTCGAGGCCGGCCGCGTCGCGGCCAGGATCGTGTTCGAGCTGTAGGAGCGCCAACCTAGTGAGACCCCCGATCCCCCTCTCGGGGGTCTCACCCTCTCCTCTGCACGGGGCGCGCTGATCACCCAGGTGATGGCGTCTCGTGTGGGGCGACGACCGCGCCGGACGTTAGGTTTCGGCCGTGCTCAGGCTCGCCCGGCGCGAGCCCTCCGCAGTCCTGTTGGTCGCGCAGCTCGGAGGGCTGCTGCTGTACCCGTTCCTCGAGGGCAGAGGGGCGGGCCGTGCGCTGTTCAGCGTCTTGGGGATCGCGTTCCTGGGGCTTGTCATTCTGGCCGTCCATAGCTCGCCGGGGTGGACGTGGCCGGGAGTGGTGCTGGCGATTCCCGCGAGCCTGTTGCTGCTGGCACAGGCGATCAGCGGCACGAACGATCTGCTGCCGTACTCCTCGGCGTTGGAGGCCATCCTCTACTTCTATGCCGCGGGCGCGCTGATCGCCTACATGCTGGCCGACCACGAGGTCACCCGCGACGAGCTGTTTGCCGTGGGCGCCACGTTCACGCTCGTCGCGTGGGCGTTCGCGTACGTCTACACCGTCTGTCAGGCGATCGCGCCGGGCAGCTTCACCGCCGCGATCGACCCGACCGCCGACCGCAGCTGGATCGAGCTGCTGTTTCTGAGCTTCACGAACCTCTCGAGCACCGGGCTGAGCGATGTCGCTCCGGTGCGGGCGTTTGCGCGCAGCCTGGTCATGCTCGAGCAGCTCGCCGGCCTTGCCTACGTGGCGATGCTCGTCTCTCGCCTCGTGGGTCTGACCGTCCTGCGCCGGGCCAGCGGGCGCTGAGGGGCCAGGCGGCGGCCAAAACCGATTGACGCATGTTGGCGCAGCCTGCTACCTTGCATCGCATGGCAGCGAAGGTCCGCGAGACAGCGATCTCACAGCTTCGGCGAGGTGTGCTCGAGTTCTGCGTGCTGGCGCTGCTGCGCGACGGCGAGCGCTACAGCTACGAGCTCGTCCGCGCGCTCGGTGACGCCGACGGCCTGGTGACGACGGAGGGAACGCTCTACCCGCTGCTCGGTCGGCTGCGTCGCGAGGGCGTGGTCGAGACGACTTGGCGCGAATCCTCGTCAGGGCCCCCGCGCCGTTATTACCGCCTCACCCCTGACGGCCAAGCGGCGCTCGGCGGCTTCCTGATCGAGTGGACGCGATTCCGCGACTCGGTCGACGCCGTGCTCGGGAACGGAGTACTCAGATGACGACCCATAGCCTCCATCCCCTTGCTGCCGAGTATCTGCAGCGCCTGCGCCGCGCCGGACGTCGTCTCGCGCCCGGGCGGAGGCGTGAACTGCTCGCCGAGATCGAGGGGCACCTGTCCGAGGCGATCGACCCGAGTGCGTCGGATGCGCAGGCGCTCGCCGTGCTCGACAAGCTCGGCGACCCCGAGGCGATCATCGCGGCCGAAACGGCGCGCCCGGACGAGCTTGCGGATCGTCGCGGGCTCAGGAAATGGGCCGCGATCATCCTGCTCCTGTTCGGCGGCTTCATGCTCGGGCTCGGCTGGGTCGCCGGTCTGATTCTGCTGTGGACCTCGCGCGCCTGGACTGCCCGCGACAAGTGGATCGGAACGCTCGTCGTACCCGGGGGCCTCGCGACCAGCGTCATCATCGGGCTGTTCGCGCTCGTCCCGCCCAGCAAGAGAATCTGCTCGGGCATCGCCGGCGGCGCACAGCACTGCACCAAGGCCGGCGGACAGAGCACCCCCGCTCTCGCGGTCGCTGTCTTCGCCGTTCTCGTG
>DATBKW010000341.1:0-5686 GCA_036555665.1 Solirubrobacteraceae bacterium
CGCGGGATGTAACGCGACGGGCGCCCGGCCCCCCGTGTCAGGCCGTGAGGCCCGATGTATGTGTCAGGCGCGAGGCCTGATGTATGTCAGGCCGTGAGGCCCGATCTGTCCATCAGGCGCTCGGCCTGATGTTCTGGTTGAGCCGGAAGAGGTTGGTCGGGTCGTACTCGTCCTTGAGCGCGACCAGCCGGTCGTAGTTGGACCCGTACGCGGCGCGGACGCGCTCGTCGCCCTCCGCGGACAGGAAGTTGATGTAGCTGCCGCCGGTGAGCGACGGAGTCATGGCCGCGTGCAGCTCCTGCGCCCACGCCACCGCACCGTCGTAGCCGTCCGCGGTGAACGTGCTCGCGATGATGTTGAGCAGGAACGGCGCGCTGCGATCGCCGAAGGCCGTCGCAGCGGCGGGGACCCGGGCGACCGCCCCGCCCATGTGATGGACGTGGATCTCGGTCTTGGGCGACGTCACGTCGCGGTGATAGCGCACGAGCGTGTCGATCGCGGCATCGTCGAGGCCTCCCAACCAGCCGGCCTTCATGTAGCTGTGGGCGCCCGGGCCCCACAGCGGGTCGATCAGGCCCTGCATCGCCACGTAGGGCAGCGGGCCCATGAGATCGGCCACCGGGTCGCCCAGCTCGCGCAGCGGGCGCACCGCCCGCTCGCCGTCCTCGACCGAGCCGCAGTGCATGCCGACGATCGCGACGAGCGGCTTGCCGTGCCACTCCTCGGGCAGGAACGGCGCCGGCGGCGCGGTGAGCAGGTTGACCAGCGTGGTCAGCTCGTCGGGCGCCTCGTCGACCCAGTCGCGGTAGAAGCGCAGGATCTCTGCGGCGCGCTCGCCCGGGTAAAAGACCACGCCCGCGGTGACCGTCGGGCCGACACGGTGCAGCTGGTATTCGAACGACGTCGCGATGCCGAAGTTTCCGCCGCCGCCGCGCAGGCCCCAGAACAGCTCGGGGTTCTCGTCCTCGCTGGCGTGCACGAGCCGGCCCTCGGCGGTCACCACGTCGGCGCCGATGAGGTTGTCGGCGGCCAGACCGTGCTTGCGCATCAGCCAGCCGACGCCGCCGCCGAGCGTGAAGCCCGCGATCCCGGTGGACGAGACCAGCCCGCCCGTCGTGGCCAGGCCGAACGCCTGCGTCTCGTGGTCGAACTGCGACCACGTCAGCCCGGTCTGGGCGATCGCGGTGCGCTGCTGGGCATCGACGCGCACGCCCTTCATCGGCGAGAGGTCGATGACGATGCCGCCGTCGTTGGTGGAGAAGCCGGGGATGCTGTGCGAGCCGCCGCGCACGGAGACGAGCAGCTCCTCGCTGCGCGCGAACTCGACTGCGCGCATGACGTCGGCCACGCCGGCGGCGCGCACGATCAGCGCCGGATAGCGGTCGTGGGCGCCGTTCCAGATGGTGCGCGCCTCGTCGTAGCCCGGATCGCCGGGCGTGATGAGCTCGCCCCGAAGTGTCTGGGCCAGCTCGGCGATAGATCCGTCGGCGATCGCCGGGGGGGTCGCTTCATCGATTGCCATGGTGTCCTTTCGTATGCCTTGAACCGACGCCGACGACGGTACGTCCGCGCTCTCAACAGCCGCTCATCGGCGGCTCAATCGGCCCTCGCGGACGTATCAAGGCGCTCCAGCAGGCGTTCGGCGTGGCGCTCGCCGCGCCGGTCGCCCGACTCGTCGAACAGCGCCCGCGCCCTGCCGAGCGCACCACGCGCCCGGTCCACGTCGCCCAGCGTGATCGACGCCTCGGCGAGCCCGGTCGATGCCCAGCCGCGGTCGCGATTTATCCCCTGTGCGCGGCACACCTCCAGGCAACGCTCGAACAGCGCGGCGGCCCGCCGCGGGTCGCCGTGGTCGAGCTCGAACGAGGCCAGGTTGAGCGGGACCCCCTGCAGCCCCGGTCCGTCGTCGATGCGCGCGTAGATCGCCTGAGCCTCGTCGAAGCGGCGCCCACCCTCCTCCGGGTCCCCGCTGGTCAGCGCGAGCATGCCCATCCCCATGAGCGTCATCGCGATCTCGCGGGCGTCGCGGGCGGCGCGGCGCAGGACGAGCGCCTCCTCGAAGTAGGCGCGGCCCGCGTCGACCTCGCCCGTCCAGCGCGCGAGGTTGCCCAGCGCATTGAGCGCGACCCCCACCCCCGGCTCGTCGCCGACCCGGCGGAACTGCTCCAGCGCGCGCTGGAGCGGCTGCTCGGCGGCGGCGTGCTCGCCGTCGGCGCGCAGCGTCTCGCCGACATTGCAGAGCACGTAGCCGGCGGCCGCGCCGCTGCACACCGCGCGGAACAGGCAGTAGGTGTCCTCGAAGAAGGAGCGCGGAGCGCCGTCCGGCCCGGCCGGCAGGACCACCGGCGAGATGTGCAGCGCCCAGAACAGCGGTCCGTGGTCCTCGGGGATCTCGTCCAGACAGGCCAGGCACTCCTCCAGCAGCGCACGGGCTCGCGCGGTCTCCCCGATCGAGCCGTAGCGCACCGCCAGCGCCTGCATGACGGCGACCGTGATCGCGGCGTCGGAGAGCTCTCCGGCGAGCGCGAGCGCCTCGTCCAGCGTGCGGTCGGCGACCTCCCAGTCGAAGGCGCCCAGCGCGATGGCGGCGAGCTGTTCCAGGGCGCGCGCCTCGGCCCGCCGGTCGCCGCCGGCGCGCACGATCTCCAGCGCCTCGGTCGCCAGTCCGATCACCGGCAGCGGGCGGTGGCGGCGCACCTCCAGCGCGCCGGCCGCCACGAGCGCCCGCGCGCGCTCCGGCGTCGGGTCGGGAGCGGCGGCGAGCGCGGCCGCCAGCTGGGCCGAGCCCTCGACGAACGACCCGCGGGCCATGAACCACCACCACACCGCGCCCGCCAGGCGCAGCGCGGTCGGCGGATCGCGGCGGATCGCCGCCGCGATCGCCGCGCGCAGGTCGTCGTGCTCGAGTTCCAGGCGGTCGGCCGGCCATTCGGGCGCCACGAGGGGATCGGCGTCGCGATCGGCCGCCTGCGCAAGCGCGAGGTACCAGGTGCGGTGCGCGGCCTCGAGGCGGTCGCGCTCGCCGGCGGCGGCCATCCGCTCGCGCGCGTCCTGGCGGACGGTCTCCAGCAGCCGATAGCGATGGCCGTAGCGCGTGGGCTCGACCTGGACGAGCGACTTGTCCACCAGTCGGACGAGCAGGTCCAGCACCTCGCCCGTGGCGACCTCGCCGCCGCTGCAGATCCCCTCGACCGCCTCGACGCCGAAGCCGCCCGCGAACACGCCGAGCCGGCGGTAGAGCACGCGCTCGGGCTCGGCCAGCAGGTCGTGGCTCCAGGCCAGCGTGGCGCGCAGCGTCTGCTGGCGGGTCAGGCCCGCCCGGCTGCCGGCCTGCAGCAGCGTGAGCGCGTCGCCAAGGCGCTCGGCGATCTGGGCGGGCGACAGCGCGGCGGCGCGGGCGGCCGCGAGCTCGAGCGCCAGCGGCATCCCGTCCAGGCGGCGGGCGATCTCGGCCACCGCCGGGCGGTTCTCCGCGTCCAACGCGAAGCCGGGTGCGGCGTCGGCGGCGCGCTGGGTGAACAGCCGCACGGCCTCGGACCGGTCGAGGTCGGCTCGGTCGCCGCCGGCTTCGGGCAGCGACAACGACGGCACGCGCCACGCGACCTCGCCGTCCATCCGCAGGCGCTCGCGGCTCGTGGCGAGCACGTGCAGCTCCGGGCAGGCGCGCAGCAGCCGATCGACCAACCGCGCGCAGGCGTCGATCAGATGCTCGCAGTTGTCGAGAACGACGAGTAGGCGCTGGGCGCCGATCTGCTCGGCCAGGGCATCGACGGGATCGCGGTCCGAGCGCGGCTGCACGCCGAGCGCGGTCGCGGTCTCGGCGACCACGAAGGCCGGCTCGGAGACCGGGGCGAGCTCGACGACGCGCACGCCGGCATCGAAGTCCTGGTGGCGCCGGGCGACCAGCTCGAGCGCCAGCCGCGTCTTGCCGCACCCGCCCGGACCGGTGAGGGTCAGCAGCCGCGTGTGGCCGAGCAGCCCCTCGAGCTCGGCCAGCTCGCGCTCGCGGCCGACGAAGCTCGTCAGCTGCTGGGGCAGCACGCTCGCCGGCGCGGCGGCGGGCTCGTGCTGCGCGGCGAGGATCTGCTGGTAGAGCCGCCGCGTCTCGGGGTCGGGATCGGCCGCCAGCTCGCGGCGCAGCGCCTCGCGCAGCTGCTGGTACTGGGCCAGCGCCTGCTGGCGCCGGCCGTCGTCGGCAAACAGGCGCATGAGGGCGCGGTGGGCGACCTCGTGCAGCGGGTCCTCGACCACCGCCCGCTGCAGCGTGGCGATCGCGGCGGCGGTGTCGCCCGCCCGCGCCTGCAGCTCGGCCAGCTCGACGAAGAGCGCCAGGTAGGTCTCGCGCAGCGACTCGCGCCGGGCGACGGTCCAGTCCTCGTAGCGGTCCTCCGGGAGCAGCTCGCCGTTGTAGAGGTCGAGCGCGGCCTGGTAGGCCTCCGCCGTGCCGCTGTCGCGGGCGCCCGCGGTGGCCAGCTCGAAGGCATGGACGTCGACCCGGACGTCGTCGCCGACCAGGGCGACGACGTCGTCGCGCAGCACGAGGTGCTCGCCGGAGCCCAGCGCGCGCCGCGCCGTGTAGAGCACCTGATGCAGCCCGCTTCCTGCCCGGTCGCCCCCCGGCCACAGCGCCTCGACGACTTGCTCGCGGTGCAGGCGCCGATCGGGCGCGAGCGCGAGCAGCTTGACCAGGCTCTTGGCGCGCCGCAACCGCCACGCCTCGTCGGGCACCGGCGCGCCGGCCACACGGACCCCGAAGGCCCCGAGCAGCTCGATACCCAGCCCGGCCCCATCCGACGGCTCCACGTGCCGAGGGTAGTGCGCGCCGACGACCGCAGACAAGCGGTCGTGCCATACGCTCCAGGCGTGGACTTCGACCTCAACGACGAACAGTCGCTCATCAAGCAGACCGCGCGCGAGTTCACCGACCGGGAGATCGTGCCCCGCGCCGGGGAGAACTCGCGCAACCACCACTTCGACGTCGAGCTGGTGGGCAAGATCGCCGAACAGGGCTATCTGGGCGCGATCGTCCCGCAGGAGTACGGCGGCGCGGGCCTTGACTACGTGACCTACGCGATCATCTGCGAGGAGATCGGGCGCGGCTGCTCGGCCATGCGCACCGTCATCTCGGTGCAGACCTCGCTGGTCTGCTCGACGATCCTGCGCTGGGGGACCGAGGAGCAGAAGCGGCGCTACCTGCCGAAGCTGTGCTCGGGGGAGTGGCTGGGGTGCTTCGGCCTCACCGAGCCCGACACCGGCTCGGACGCGGCCAACCAGAAGACGCGCGCGGTCAGGCAGGACGACGGCTCCTGGAAGCTCAACGGCTCGAAGATGTGGATCTCGCTGGGCAACCACGCCAAGCTGGCGCTGGTCTTCGCGCAGACCGAGCCCGAGCTCAAGCACAAGGGCCTGGCCTGCTTCCTCGTCGAGACCGACCAGCCCGGCTACCAGCCTTCCGACATCAAGGGCAAGATGGGCCTCTGGGCCTCGGACACCGCATCCATCGCCCTCGACGACATCGTCGCCGGCCCCGACTCGATGCTCGGCGAGATCGGCGACGGCTTCAAGGTCGCGATGTCGGCGCTCGACTCGGGCCGCTTCAGCGTGGCGTCCGGCTGCGTGGGGATCTCGCAGGGCTGCGTGAACGCGTCGGTGGAGTACGCGAAGTCGCGCGAGCAGTTCGGCCGCC
>DATBKW010000342.1:0-3285 GCA_036555665.1 Solirubrobacteraceae bacterium
CCACTAGCCGATGGCGACCATGCGCTCGATCGGCACGCGAGCGCGCTCGGCGATCGCCTCGGGCACCTTGACCTCGTAGACGCCGTCGCGCAGCGTGTCGCGCAGCTTGGGCAGCGTGATCATCTTCATGTAGCGGCACGAGGCGCGCTCGTTGGCCGCGATGAACTCGACGTCGGGGGCGGCCATGCGCAGCGGGTGCAGCATCCCGGTCTCGGTGGCCATGATCGCCGTTCCGCCGTGGCCGGCGTGCTCGCGCGCGTAGGCCATCATGCCCCCGGTCGACAGCATCTTCACGCCGTCGGGGTCGACGTCGCCGGCGGCGACGTACTCCATCACCGAGGTCGAGCAGCCGCATTCGGGGTGGATGAGGAAGTCGGCGCCGGGGTGCGCCGCGCGGGTGCGCGCGATGTCGGACGGGCGGATGCCGGCATGCACGTGGCACTCGCCGTTCCACACGTGCAGCGAGCGGCCGATCGACTTCTCGACGAACGCGCCGAGGAACATGTCGGGGCCGAAGAGGATCTCGGTGTCCGGCCCATGCTCGCGCAGGATGTGCTCGACCACCGGCACCGCGTTGGCGGACGTCACGCAGTAGTCGGTGAGCGCCTTGACCTCGGCGGTCGTGTTGACGTACATGACGGTGATCGCGCCGGGGTGCTTGGCCTGCCAGGCGCGCAGCTCGTCGGGCGTGATCGAGTCGGCCAGCGAGCAGCCGGCGTCGAGGTCGGGGATCAGCACGGTCTTGCCGGGCGACAGGATCGACGCCGTCTCGGCCATGAAGTGCACGCCGCAGAAGGCGATGGTCGTGGCATCGGTCGCCGCGCCCTGGCGCGAGAGGCCCAGCGAATCGCCGACATAGTCGGCGACGTCCTGCACTTCGGGCCGCTGGTAGTTGTGGGCGAGGATGACGGCATCGCGCTCGCGCGCGAGCCCGCGTACCTCGTCCTGCAGCGCCGGGATGTCGGCTGGATCGAGGGTCTCGGGGGTGGCGACGGGGGCCATGGGGAGATTCATGGCAACGGCTCCAGGAGAAGGGAAAGATCGAGGGAGGGGGCGGAGTGCGTGAGCGCACCCACGGATATGAATTCTACCCCGGTCTCCGCGACGTCCCTGATCGTCTCGAGGTCGATCCCACCGCTGGCCTCCAGCTCCGCGCGGCCGCCGACGCGTTCGACGATCGCGCGCATCTCGTCCGGCGTCATGTTGTCGAGCAGCAGCCGGCGCGCGCCCGCGGCCAGCGCCTCGTCGACCTCCTCGCGCGTGCGGCACTCGACCTCGAGGGGCACGTCGGGCGAAGCCGCGCGCGCCAGGCGTACCGCCGCGCCAACGCCGCCCGCCATCGCCGCGTGGTTCTCCTTGATGAGGATCGCGTCGAACAGCCCGACGCGATGGTTGGTGCCGCCGCCGGCGGCGACCGCCGCCTTCTCGAGCAGCCGCAACCCCGGGGTCGTCTTGCGCGTGTCGAACACCCGCGCGCGCGTGCCGCGCACGGCCTCGACGTAGCGCGCCGTGAGCGTCGCCACGCCGCTGAGCCGCTGAAGCAGGTTGAGCGCGGTGCGCTCGGCGCTCAGCAGGGCCGCGGCCGAGCCTTCGACGTCGAGGACCGGGCCCCCGTCGCGCCACACGCCCTCCTCCGCGAGGCGCTCGAAGCGCGCTGCGGGGTCGAGCACGGCGAAGGTCAGCTCCGCGGCGTCGATGCCGAAGAGCACGCCGGGCTCCTTCTGAGTGATCCGCGCCCGCGCCCGGGTGTCCTGCGGGACGGTGGCCTGGGTGGTCAGGTCGCCCGAGCCGAGGTCCTCGGCGAGCGCCCGGTGGACCAGCGACTCGAGCTCTGAGAGCTCGATGCCCATCGCCGCGCATGGTAGGTGCCCCGTCGCCTACAGCACGATCTCGCAGCGGCGCGTGCGATCGCGGCTGTCCATCTCGACGCGGTCCAGGCCGGGGCCGCAGTCGATGATGTCGCGCCCGCCGCCGACGGCGCGGACCGTGTCGTTGCCGGGGCCGGCGAGGATGACGTCGCGGCCCAGGCCGCCGTTGAGCTGGTCGGACCCGTCGCCGCCGACGAGCCGGTCGTTGCCGCGGCCGCCCTCGAGCTCGTCGGCGCCGAGGCCGCCATAGAGACGGTCGGTGCCCGCGCGGCCGAAGAGCGAGTCGCGCCCGCGGCCGCCGAGGAGGAGGTCGTCGCCGCCGGCGCCCTCGAGGAAGTCGCCGCCGCCGCGCCCCGTGAGCCGGTCGGCCCCAGCGGTCCCGACGATCCGCTCGGGCCCGTCGGTGCCCGTGCAGCGGCTGTTCTTCATCTGGCAGGAGCTCATCTGCGCGTAGGCGATCGCCTTGGCCACGACATCGTCGTCCCACGGGACGCCGATCGCCTTGTAGCGGTCGGCCTGGCCGCTCAAGGTCGGCGGCTCGGCGCCAACGGGCGCGGGCGTGATGCTCTCGCAGCCCGCGAAGCCGATGCGCCTGCGATCGAGCTGGTGGCGCGCGTCGGCGGCCTGGGCGGCGGGCGTCAGGTAGGCGACGTCGTCGCCCGGGCCACAGTCGGCCGTTGCGGTCCCGGTTCCGACGAAGAGCTGGTCGTCGCCGTCGCCGCCGAGCAGGACGGCGAGCCCCCGGTCGCCCACCTGCCAGAGCACGTCGTCGCCGGGGCCGGCGTCGAGCGTGCCCGAGCCGGTGTCGACGAGCGTGTCGTTGCCGTCGCCGCCGATGGCCGGAAGGCCCTGGTACTGGCCCGAGCCCGCGAGGAGCATGTCGTCGCCGGGGCCGCCGTCGAGGCCGTCGTCGCCCGTCCCGCCCGACAGCAGATCGTTGCCGTCGTCGCCGTGCATGACCTTGTCGGCGCCGGCGTTGCCGAGGATGACGTCGTCGCCCGGCCCGCCGCTCAGCTCGCGCTCGTCGCCGAAGCGCGACTCGCCGAGGAAGTCGTTGCCGTCGCCGCCGCGCAGGATGTCGTCGCCGTCGAAGCCGTCGAGGCGGTCGTTGCCGAAGCCGCCCTCGAGGACGTCGTTGCCGGTCACGCCGAGCATGACGTCGTTGCCGTTGCCGCCCTCGAGGCGGTCGTTGCCCGAGCCGCCGTCGAGCTCGTCGTCGCCGTCGTCGCCGTAGAGGCGATCGGCGGCGGTGTCCCCGGAGAGCAGGTCGTTGCCCGCGCCGGCGTACAGGACGTCGCGCGAGCCGTGACCGCGAAGGACGTCGTTCGCGGGCGTGCCGTAGAGGGTGTCGGCCAGGCGCGTGCCGTCCTTCGTCACCGCCAAGGCGGCGGCGGGGGTGAGGGCGAAAACGGCGCAC
>DATBKW010000343.1:0-5500 GCA_036555665.1 Solirubrobacteraceae bacterium
AAGCGCCCGCGCACGACGCTCGCGATCCGCCGGACCTCGTCGGTGTCGGGGCCGTTGAGCATGCCGTCGCGGTCGACGTTGGTGTAGACGAACGAGCGCACGCCGCGGTTCTGCAGGCGCTCGATGACCGAGTCGGCCGGCATCTGCGTGGTCTGCTGCCAGCCCGCGGTCGAGATGTGGCCGCCGCGCGTGTCGACCGACACGATGACGCGCTCGCGAAAGGCGCCGAGCACGTCGTCGAGAAAGTCGACGTCGGTGTAGGCCGCCGTGCCGAGGATCACGCGCTCGGCGCCCGCGCGCAGCGCGTCGCGCACGGCGGGCAGCGAGCGCAGCCCGCCGCCGTACTGCACCGGCACGGGCAGCTCGTGCGTGATCCGCTCGAGGTGCTCGATCGACTTGGGTGAGCCCGTCCGCGCCCCGTCGAGGTCGACGACGTGCAGGAAGCGCGCGCCCGCCTGCACCCACGCGCGGGCGGCCTCGACCGGCGAGTCGCGGTAGACGGTCTTGTCGGCGAAGTCGCCCTGGACGAGGCGGACGGCCTGGCCCTCGGAGATGTCGATCGCCGGGTAGAGGATCAAGCCGCCACCCGCGCGCACACCGACGTGAAGTTGGCCAGCAGCCGCAGGCCGGCGGCCGACGACTTCTCGGGGTGAAACTGCACGCCGTAGACCTCGCCGCGGCCGACGATCGACGTGAACGGACCGCCATAGTCGCCACGTCCGAGCACGTCGCCATCATCGGCCGGTGATGCGACAAACGAGTGCACGTGGTAGAAGGCGGCCCGGTCGCCGAGGCCCTCGAGCAGTGGCGAGGGCCTCATGAACGTGACCTCGTTCCAGCCGATGTGCGGCAGCTTCAGGCCACCGGCGTCAAGCGCAGCGACCTCGCCGTGCAGCAGGCCCAGGCCACGGTCGCCTCCCAGCTCGGTCGACGAGTCGAACAACAATTGCATACCGAGGCACAGGCCCAGGATCGGCGTGCCCTGATCGGCGCGTTCGATGACCAGCTCGTCGAGGCCGAGCTCGCGCATCGCCCGCATCGCCGCCGCGAACGCGCCGACCCCGGGGACGATGAGGCCGTCGGCGGCGCGCAGCGCGTCGTGGTCGGCGGTCAGCGCGACACGGGCGCCGACCCGCTCCAGCGCCTTCTCGACGCTGCGCCGGTTGCCCATCCCGTGATCGACGACGCCGACGGTCGTCACGACGTCAAGGTCCCCTTGGTCGACGGGACCCCGGTCTCCGTCGGGTCCAGCGCGACCGCCGCCCGCAGCGCGCGGGCGAACGCCTTGAAGGCCGCCTCGATCATGTGGTGGGCGTTGGTGCCGGTCTCGACGTCGACGTGCACGGTCAGGCGCGCCGCGTTGGCCACCGCCCGGAAGAACTCCTCGGCCAGCTCGTGGTCGAAGCCGCCCGTGCCACCCGGGGGCAGCTCCGCCGCGAAGTGGCAGTACGGACGCCCGGAGATGTCGATCGCGCACGACGCGCGCGCCTCGTCCATGGGCACGGTGGCGCTGCCATAGCGCGTGATCCCGGCGCGGTCGCCCAGCGCCTTGTCGAGCGCCTGCCCGAAGACGATGCCGGTGTCCTCGACGGTGTGGTGCGCCCCGGTCTGGAGGTCGCCGCGCGCCTCTACGTCGAGGTCCAGGCGCCCATGGCGGGCGAGCAGGTCGAGCATGTGGTCAAGGAACCCCACGCCGGTCGCGCGCGTGCCCGCCCCGCTGCCGTCGAGGCCCAACGAGAGCGCGATCCGCGTCTCCTTGGTGTCGCGGCAGATCTGGGCCGTGCGTGTCACGGGGCGGGATTCTCCCGCACCTCCATCGAGGCCGCGTGACGCTCGAAGCCCTCGGCCCGCGCGATCGGCGCTCCGGCGGCGGCCAGCGCGCCCGCAGCGCCGCCGATGCGCACCTCGCTCATGCGCCGGCGGAAGTGGCCGACGTGCAGGCCTGACGCGAAGCGCGCCGCGCCCCCGGTGGGCAGCGTGTGGTTGGAGCCCGCGACGTAGTCGCCGAACGCGGTGGCGCCCTCGCGCGCGACGAAGAGACAGCCGGCGCGGCGCACGCGCGGCGCGAGCGCCTCGGCATCGGCGCCCACGAGCTCGAGGTGCTCGGGCGCGAAGGCCTCGGCGAACGCGATCGCGGCCTCGAGGTCGGGCGCGTCGACAAGCGCCGCGGCGGCGTCGCCGGGATCGAAGGCGATCGCGTCGAGCAGCGCGGGGTCGTCGCTGGCCGCGCAGACGATCGTGCCCTCGCCGTGCTCGGCCTGGGCGGCGAGGTCGATCCCGACCAGCCGTGGGTCGGCGCCCGCGCTCGCCAGGACGAGTACGTCGGAGGGGCCGGCGAAGCCGTCGATGCCGACGTCGCCGCTCACCAGGCGCTTGGCCTCCTGCACGTAGAGGTTGCCGGGGCCGGCGATGACGTCGGCGCGGTGCACGGTCTCGGTGCCGTAGGCCAGCGCGGCGACGGCGTGCGCGCCACCCATCGAGTAGACCTCGTCGGCCCCGCACATCGCGCAGGTGGCCAGGATGAGCGGGTGCGCGCGGGGCGCGCAGACGACCACCTCTTCGACCCCGGCCACCCGCGCGGTCACGACGCCCATGACGACGGTCGACGGGTACGGCGCACGCCCCCCGGGGACGTAGATCGCCGCGCGGCGCACGGGGACCTCGCGCAGGGTCACGCTGTGCCCCTCGGGCAGGATCACGGCACGCTCGTCGACCAATCCGGCGGCCGCCACCGCGCGCACGTTCTCGACCGCCACCTCCAGACCGGCGCGCACGTCGGGATCGAGGTCGCCGCCGGGCTCGACGCGCAGCGGGCCCTCGCCGCCGTCGAAGCGCCTG
The DNA here is from genome assembly GCA_036555665.1 of Solirubrobacteraceae bacterium. Lineage (GTDB taxonomy): Bacteria > Actinomycetota > Thermoleophilia > Solirubrobacterales > Solirubrobacteraceae > JAOPZW01. The sequence continues at coordinate 2,839 of DATBKW010000343.1, forward strand.
ACGTACTCGACCAGCGCGGCGTCGCCGCGCTCGCGTACGTCGGCGACGATCGCGGCGACCGCTTTGGTCACCGACTCGGCGCCGGGCGCGAGCGAGCGAACCTGCGCCGCGACCTCGTGCGGGTCGCCGAGCGCGAGGCGCTCAATCGCCACGTGGCGCCTCCCCACGCAGCCCCTCCACGACCTCGTCGACGGCCGCTGCCTTCAACTTGTGCGCCACCGGGTTCGCGATCAGGCGCGCGGTCGACGCCGCGATCTCCTCGCGCACGACCAGCCCGTTCTCGCGCAGCGTCGTGCCGGTTGCGGTGAGGTCGACGATCGCCTCCACCAGGCCGGTGAGCGGCGCCAGCTCGACCGAGCCCTTGACCTCGACGATCTCGGCCTGGCGGCCGGTGTCCTCGAACCAGTGCGCGGCGGTGCGCGGGTACTTCGTCGCCACCCGCATGACGCCCAGGCGCCGCAGGGCCTCGGCGGCCGGGTCGGGGTCGCCGGCCACGCTGGCCAGCACCATCCGGCACGCGCCGTAACGCAGGTCGAGGAGTTCGAAGACCTGGCGGCCGCGCTGCTCCATGAGCACGTCCTTGCCGGTGATCCCCAGGTCGGCCGCGCCGGCCTCGACGTAGGTGGGCACGTCGGACGGGCGCATGGTGACGATGCCGACGTCGTCGAACAGCAGCCGGCGGTCGTTGGTGCGGACCTCGGCGGTGTCGACGCCGATGCGCTCCAGCGCGTCGAGCGTCGCGTCGAACAGGCCGCCGCGGGGAACCGCGAACGTCAGCCCGAAGCGGTTCACCCCTCCTCCCCGGCCAGCGCGCCGTGCAGCCGGTCGACGCCGATGGCGAAGCCGACCGCCGGCAGGTCGCGCCCGAAGCGCGACAGCAGGTCGTCGTAGCGCCCGCCGCCGCCCAGCGGCTCGCCGAGCGCCGGGTCGTAGACGTCGAAGACGGCGCCGGTGTAATAGCCCAGGCCGCGGGCCAGGCCGAGGTCGAAGATGACGCGCTCGGCCACGGTCGGCTCGAGCAGGTCGAGGACGGCGCGCAGGCCGCTGAGCGCGTCGGCGACCGGGCCTGGTGGCGCCTCGAGCACGTCGGGGCCGCCGCGCAACTGCGGCACGCCGACGAGCAGCTCGGTGTCGAGCCCGAGCTCGCGCACCTCCCGCTCGAGGCCGACGAAGTCCTTCGTCGCCAGCGCGTGCAGCAGCCGCTCGCGGTGCTCCTCGTCGACGCCCAGCCCGCTGAGGAGCGCCGGATACAGAGACGCGTCGCCGAGGCCGACGCGGTAGCCCTGCAGGCCGACCGCGTCGAGCGCGTGGCAAAGCACGGTGAGCGCCTCGGCGGTCCCCGGCGGCCCGGGCGCGCCGACCAGCTCGATGCCCGCCTGCAGGAACTCGCGCATCTGCCCGCGGTGCGGCGTGACCTGACGGTAGGCGTGGGCGATGTAGGAGAACCGCAGCGGCGGCTCCGCGTTGGGGTAGCGCGTGGCCACCAGCCTGGCGATCGGCACCGTCATGTCGGCGCGCAAAGCGAGCACGTCGCCGTGGTCGTCGAAGACGCGATAGGCGGGCTGCACGCCGCCGTCGCCGCGGCGCAGCGTCGACTCGTACTCGATGGCCGGCGTGTAGACCTCGCCGTAGCCGTGGCGCTCGAAGACGCCGCGTAGGGCGTCGGTGATCGCGCGCAGCTCCCGCATCTCGTCGGGGAGCACGTCGCGGGTCCCGCTCGGGATGCGGTGGATCACACCGTGGCGGGCTCTGTCGCCACCCGCTCGATCTGGGCGCCGAGGTCGCGCAGGCGCTCGTCGATGCGTTCGTAGCCGCGGTCGATCTGGCGCACGTTGCCGATCTCGCTGCGGCCCTCGGCGCACAGCGCCGCGATCAGCATGGCCATGCCGGCGCGGATGTCGGGCGAGTCCAGGCGCTCGCCGCGCAGCCGGCAGGGTCCCGTGACGATCGCGCGGTGCGGGTCGCACAGCGTGATGTCAGCGCCCATCAGCACGAGCTTGTCGGTGAAGATCATGCGGTTCTCGAACATCCACTCGTGGATGAGGACCGAGCCGCTGCACTGGGTGGCCAGCGCGATCGCGATCGAAGTGAGGTCGGCCGGGAAGGCCGGCCAGGGGCCGTCCTGGACCTTGGACTTGTACTCGCCGACGTCGCGCTGGGCCATGAGCTGCTGCTCGCCGGGGACGATGATGTCGGCGCCGTCGAGCACGGTGCGCAGGCCGAGGCGGCCGAAGACCAGGCGGATCATGCGCAGGTCCTCGGGCTCGGTGTCCTTGATGACCATCTCGCCGCCGGTGACGCCGGCCAGCGCCATGAAGGAGCCGATCTCGATGTGGTCGGGGCCGATGTCGTGGGTGCAGCCGCCGAGCTCGAGCTTGCCGCTGACGATGAGCACGTTGGAGCCGATGCCGCGGATGTCGGCGCCCATCTTGACCAGCATGCGCGCGAGGTCCTGCACGTGCGGCTCGCAGGCGGCGTTGCCGATGACCGTGGTGCCGGGGGTCAGCGCGGCGGCCATGAGCGCGTTCTCGGTCGCCATGACCGACGGCTCGTCCATGAAGACCTCGCCCGCGCGAAGGCCGCCGCTCGGGGCGGTGAGCACGATGTCGCCGGCGTGCTCGAAGGTGGCGCCGAGGGCGCGGAAGGCGTCGAGGTGCGGGTC
>DATBKW010000344.1:0-11082 GCA_036555665.1 Solirubrobacteraceae bacterium
GCTCGTGTGCCTGGCTCGCGGTCAGGCGGCCGTCCTCGATGTCGTAGATCAGCGAACGGAAGTCCGAGACCTGGTCCAGCGGCGGGACCAGCGGTACGGCCGCGAACGTCGCGGTCCGCTCGCCGACCGTCAGCGCGGCGGAGTCGGCGTTGAACGCGACCTCGACGTCGGCGCCATAGCTGCGAGCCACGCGCTGGACGATCTGCTCGGCGCGGAAGGTGCCCTCGTAGCTCCCCGCGAGCAGCACCGCGACGAGCCGCCGCAGGAGCGCGAAGACCGGCTCGTGCTGCGACCGGGCCTCGGAGCCGGGCTCCGCTGTCCCCGTCACGGCCGGGGGCCCTCCGTAGTTCCCCTGTGCGGGCTGCGCAATCGACCGGATGGCGCCGCCGCCTCCGGCTCGTAGCCTCGAATTGGAAGAGTACGCGCCGAGCGGTCCGCGCGGGCAGCCGGAGCGTGCTGGAAGGAGGTCCTATGTCCACCGTTACCAACGGGCCGGCCACGGAGTTCCCGCGGTCGACCATCCCCGCGCCGGAGTACCGGGCCGAGAAGCCTTCGTACAGCGGTACGGGGTGGGTCGTGTTCGCCGCGATCATGTTCGCGCTCTCGGCGGCCCTCAACATCATCTGGGGCATCGCCGCCGTCTCGAGCTCGCACTTCTTCGTGGCGGGCGCGTCGTACATCCTCAGCGACCTGAACACCTGGGGTTGGGTCGCGATCGGGTTCGGCGCTCTTGAGACGCTGGCCGCGCTGTCGATCTGGCGCGGCGGCAGCTTCGGGCGCTGGTTCGGGATCGCGGTCGCAGGCTTCGGCCTCGTCGCCGCGATGCTGTCGATCCCCGCGTATCCGTTGTGGTCGCTGACGCTCGTCGCGATCTACGTCTTCGTCATCTACGGGCTCGCCGCGTACGGCGGCAAGTCCAGCGTGGACCGGTAGTCGCGTCACGAGCGCATCTCGGGCGGTCTCCGACGAGGCCGCCCGAGTCGTGGGACCGCCCTTCGCACGGGGTCAGCTCTGGACCACCTCGACCGGCCCGTGGTCGTCGCAGTGGTCGCCGTGCGGGTGGTGCAGATGGCCGCCCACGAGGTAGTCCACGTGGTCGCCGTGCGGGACCTGCTCGTGGCCGCAATCGGGCCCGTGCTCGTGGTCTGCGTCGTGGTGCTCGCAGTCGTGGTCGGGCGTGCAGTCGGCGGGGTTGGTGTCGCTGACCGCGATCGCGTGGCTCTCGACGCCGTCGTCGCCGTGGTGGTGCAGCTCGCCGTCGTGCAGGTGGTCGACGTGGTCGTCGTGGCGAATGGCTGTGTGCCCGCAGCCGGGGCCGTGCTGGTGCTCGTGTGTGTCGCTGGTCATGAGGTTCCCTCTCAGGAGACGATTCGCATGTCGTGGCTTGTGTTGTTCAGGCGCCGGCCGCCGTCCTGCGTGGCGACCACGATGTCCTCGATGCGCACTCCGAAGCGCCCGGGCAGATAGATCCCCGGCTCGATCGAGAAGCACATGCCGGGCTCGATCAGGTGCTCTTCGCCCTCGACCATGTAGGGCGGCTCGTGCGTGGTCAGCCCGATGCCGTGCCCGACGCGGTGGATGAAGTACTCGCCGTAGCCGGCGTCGGAGATCACCTTGCGCGCGGCGCGGTCGATCTCCTGACAGGCGATCCCTGGGCGCACCGCCTCGAAGCCCGCCTGCTGGGCGCGGCGGACGATCTCGAAGACCTCGCGCTCCTCGTCGGTGGGCTCGCCGACATGGACGGTGCGTGTCGTGTCGGACCCGTAGCCGTCCTTGAGGCCGCCGAAGTCCAGGACGACCATGTCGCCCTGCTCGATGGTCCGCTCGCTCATCTCGTGGTGCGGGTTGGCGCCGTTGGGCCCCGAGCCCACCACCGTGAAGTCGACCTCCGAGTGCCCGTGCTCGCGCAGGAAGCCGGCGAGGTCGGCCGCGATCTCGCTCTCGCGGCGGCCGCCGAACCGTACGCCGGAGATGTCCTCGAAGCTCGCGTCGGCGGCGGCGCCCGCGGCGGCGAGGCGTTCGAGCTCGTCGTCGTCCTTGACCGCGCGCAGCATCGGCAGCGCGGCCGTCATCGACACGTAGCCTGACTCGGGGAGAGTGCCCTGCAGGCCCAGGACGTGCATCGCCCACGCCGAATCGGAGACCGCGTAGCGGCCGTCGGCGTCGAGGAGCGCCGCCGTCGCCTGGTAGGGATCGCTGCCGTCGGTCCAGTCGCTCAGGGTCACCGCGCCCGCCCCGGGCGCGTTCTCGGCGTCGGGCCGCTCGAGGATCGGGACGATCATCGCCGCATCGCGCGACGCGTGGAGCGCGAGCATCGTGATCCGCTCGGTGATGGCGATGGGGGCATAGCCGGTGAAGTACATGAGGTCGGGACCCGGGGTCACCAGCACGCCGGTGAGCCCGGCATCGGCCGCCTGCTGCGCTGCGCGCGCCATCCGCTGCGCGAAGTCCTCGGTGGTGAACGGCTTGGGCTCGGTCATCACTTGGCCTGCCCGTAACGTTGGAGGAACAGCGCCTCCGCGAGGGCGAGGTGCTCGATCTCGGAGGGATCGACGCTCTCGTTGGGCGCGTGGATGAGGCACTTGGGCTCCTCGACGCCCATGAGGAAGATCTCGGCGTCGGGGAACGTCTCGGCCAGCACGTTGCACAGCGGGATCGAGCCGCCCTGGCCCTCCGTGGTCATCTCGTGGCCGAAGGCCTCCTCCATCGAAGCCTTGAGCGACTCGAAGGCCGGCCCTTCCAGCGAGCCGACGAACGGGTCGCCCATCGCGACGCGCTCGATCTCGCACTGAAGCCCCCACGGCACGCGTGCCTTGAGGTGCTCGACGAGTGCGTCCTGCGCCTGTTGGCCGGTCGTGCCGGGCGGGAGGCGCAGGCTGACGCGCGCTGTCGCCGACGCCTGCACCGCCGCCGCCGACCCGATCACGTGCGGGGCGTCGACCCCGATGACCGTCGCCGACGGGCGCGCCCACAGCAGGTCGGCGACGCTGCCGTCGCCCATGAGCTGCACGCCGTCGAGGACGTTGGCGTCCTTGCGGAACTGCTCGACGGGGTAGTCGACGCCCTTCCACGTCTGCGTGGCGTCGAGCCCGTCGATGGTCGTGTTGCCGCGCTCGTCGTGCAGCGAGGCGAGCATCTGGATCAGCGCGACGAGCGAATCGGGGGCCGGGCCGCCGAACATGCCCGAGTGCATCGCGCTGCGCAGGCCGCGCACGGTGACGTCGACGCTCGTCATGCCGCGCAGCGTGCTGGTGAGCGTCGGCACGCCGACGGCGAAGTTGCCGGTGTCGACGACGAGGATCGCGTCGGCGCGCAGCAGGTCGGCGTTTTCGGGGACGAACGCCTCCAGGCCGCCGGTGCCCTGCTCCTCGGAGCCCTCGGAGATCAGCTTGACGCCGCAGGGGAACCCGCCGCCGGCCTCCTTGAGCGCCCGCAGGGCGGTGAGGTGCATGACGATGTTGCCCTTGCAGTCCGCCGCGCCGCGCCCGTACCAGCGGCCGTCGCGCTCGGTCAGCTCCCAGATCGGCGTCTGCCACGCGTCCTCGCCGAGCGGCGGCTGCACGTCGTAATGGCAGTACAGGAGCACGGTCGGCGTGCCCTCGGGGCCGGGCGCGTGGCCGTGGACGGCCATGCTGCCGTCCGGGGTCGGCGACATGGTCACGTCCTGCAGGCCGACCTCGGTGAAGGCGTCGATGACCCACTGGGCCGCCTTGTGGCATTCCTCGGGCGGGTACTGCTGGGCATCGGCGACCGACTTGAAGGCCACGAGCTCGGCGAGGTCGTCCTTGGCGCGGCCCATCAGGCCGCTGACGGCCTCGCGCAGATCGTCAGCCGGCATGGCGGCTCCTTTCTGGATTGGTGGTCACGACGGCACGGCCACCGGCCTGGTGGGAATCGTGTGCGTAGATGCCGCCGCCGCGGCGGCGAGGTCGACCGCCTCCGGGGTCTTGGCGCGGTGGCGGCGCAGGAAGACGACGAGCGCGACGCCCGCGGCGCACCAGATCGCCATCACGATCGAGGCGGCCGACAGACCGGCGGCGAGCGCGTCGGAGGCCGAGGCGCCGGCGTCCTTGTGGTTGTTGATGACCGCGTTGTCGACCATCGCCACGGCCGCGACGGCGACCGACCCGCCGATGTAGCGCGCCATGTTCGAGATGCCCGAGGCCTGGCCGACCTGGTCGTGGGACACCGCCGACGTCGAGCCCGACGACGCCGGCCCGTTGGCGATGCCCAGGCCGATGGCCAGCCCGACGAGCGGCCCGACGAAGGCCGCGTAGGTCCACGAGGCCTGCACGAAGGCGAGGACGACGAAGCCCGCCGTCGCCAGGCCGAATCCGACGACGATCGCGCGCGCCGCCCCGATGCGGACGGCGAGCGGCGTGATGAGCGGCGTGATGGCGATCATGCCTGCAGCCGCCGGCAGGGTGGCAAGCCCCGCCTCGAACGCGCTCATGCCCAGCCCGTCGGGGTTCTGGAAGAAGAGGCTGAGCAGGTACATCAGCCCGTTGATGGTGCCCGCGACGATGAGGATCGCCAGCGTCGCGCCGACGAGCACGCGGTTGCGCAGCAGCTTGAGGTCGACGATCGGAGCGGCCACCGTCCGCTCGACCTTCACGAACAAGAAGCCGGACACGACCGCGATCACCACGCAGGCGATCGTCGCCACCGAGAGCCACCCCCAGTCCTGGCCTTCGCTGAGAGCCAGCACGATGGGGGCGAGCACCAGCGCGATGAGGACGGTGCCCGCGTAGTCGATCGAGCGCGACCGGTTCGGGTCGCGCGACTCCTTGACCGTGGCCAGCGTCAGCGGCACGCAGGCGGCCGCGATCGCCGCGTCGATCCAGAACAGGCCCTGCCAGCCGGTCGAGTCGACGAGCAGGCCGCCGATCAGCGGCCCGAGGGCCCCGCCGCCCGCCGAAGCGGCGCCCCACAGCGTGATCGCCTTCATCTGCGCCGCGCCCGAGGCGGCGACCGACAGCAGGCTCATGCCGCAGGCGAGGATCGTCGCGCCCGAGGCGCCCTGGATCATGCGCCCGGCCACCACGCCGCCCCCGGTTGTCGACAGCGCGATGAACGCGCACGACGCGATGAAGAGGGCCAGGCCGGCGAGGAACACCTTGCGGCGGCCGAGGACGTCGCCGAGGGCGCCGGAGGTCACGATCACCGCGGCGCCGACGAGCGAGTAGCCGGTCACCGCCCACTGCAGCTGGGCGACCGGGGCGTGGACGTCCTTGCTGATCGAAGGCAGCAGGATCGTGACCGCGGAGGTGTTCGCGTTGACGACCAGCGCCGAGATGCAGGCCGCCGCCAGTACGCCGCCCCCGGCGCGCTGGCCGGGATCGCCCGTATGCTCCGCCATCAGCGCTTGATCGTGTTGTCGGTCTTCAGGTCGTTGATCTGGTCCTGGTACTTCTCGTACTTGTCGGGGCAGTAGGTCTGAAGGATCAGCGCCTCGCCCTGCAGCACACGCTTGTCGATGATCACCGGCCGGCGGCCGACGAAGGAGCCGCCTTGGCCGAGCTGGTCGAAGAGCAGCGCCTTGCCCAGCGCGCTGAGCGGGTTGTCGCAGACGGCGCCGCCGTCGGTGCCCAGGACGCTCGTGATCGTGTCCTGGTTCTCGGGCACGGGCAGCCCGGCCGCCTCGAGCTTCTGCGTGAGTTGGTCGGCCTTCTGCTTGGCCACGCGGTCGTCCTTGCCCGCGCTGTAGGTGATGACGCCGATGATCATGAGGACGACGACGACGGCGCCGATCGTCCAGTAGATCCAGGGATGCAGGCCGTGGTGCTCAGTTGCCTCGGGAGGCGTGGGGGCCGCCGCGCTCATGACGTCGCCTCCGCGACATCGGCCTGCTTCCAGCCGGGCTTTCGCAACCTCAGGAACAGCCACGGCGGCAGCAGGCCGATGAGCACCGTGCCGCCGAGGATCAGCGCGATGTAGGCGCCCGTGCTGCCGTTCTCGAACTGCGACGGCGGCACGAAGCCGATGATGATCGCCGCCGCCGACGCGAGGAAGCCGACGACGCACAGGAGGGTCAGCGCCGGGGCGACGTAGCCGCGCTGGACCTCGGGCTGCTTGCGGCGCAGCTGGACGGCGGCGACGAACATCAGCAGGTAGACGATCAGGTAGACCTGCGTCGTCATCACGCTGAGGATCCAGTAGGCGCTCGACACCGATGGGATCAGCGCGTACATGATCGCGATGATCGTCGTGACGATGCCCTGCGTCGCGAGGATGTGCACGGGGATCTCGTGCTCGTTCATGTCCTGGAAGAAGGGCGGCAGATAGCCCTCGCGCCGCGCGATGAGCAAGAGCCCCTTCGACGGGCCGGCCAGCCAGGTCAGCATGCCGCCCGCCGACGCACACACCAGCGCCACCGCGACGATGGGGACGAGCGCGGTCAGGCCGAAGTGCCCGAAGAACGCGCTGAATGCCTGCATGACGCCCGCGGTGAGGCTCGTCTGGTCGGCGGGGATCACCCAGCTGATCGCCAGCGCCGGGAGGATGAAGATCAGCAGCACGAGTCCGACAGCGAAGAACATCGCCTTCGGGAACTCGCTGCCGGGGTTGCGCAGCGAGGAGACGTGCACGGCGTTCATCTCCATGCCCGAGTACGACAGGAAGTTGTTGACGATGAGCACCAGGCTCGCGATGCCGGTCCATTCGGGCAGCAGGTGGCTGGCGTTCATCGGCGCGGCCGACGGGTTGCCCTGCAGCAGGTAGACGATGCCGAGGATGACCAGGATCGCGCCTGGGATGAGGGTGCCGATCATCAGGCCGCTGGAGGCGAGCTTCGCGATCCCGCCGGTGCCGCCGCGCGCCGACAGGAAGACCCCGGCCCAGAAGACGACGACGATGACGACGCCGGTGTAGACGCCGTTGTCGGCCAGGTCGGGGTTGAAGACGTAGGCCAGCGTGCTGGCTACGAAGGCCAGCAGCGTCGGGTAGTAGAAGATCGTCATCGCGAACTGGCACCAAACCGCGAGCAGGCCCCACTTCGCGGAAAGCCCCTCGCTGACCCAGCGAAAGACGCCGCCCGACCAGCCCGAGGCGAGCTCCGCCGCCACGAGCGCCTGGGGCAGCAGGAAGACGATCGCCGGCACGAGGTACAGAAAGACGCAGGCCAGGCCGTAGACCGCCATCGTCGGCGCGGAGCGCAGGCTCGCGACCGACGAGGTCGTCATGAAGGCCAGGGTTATCCAGGTGATGTAGGTCGGCTTCGCGACGACTGCCTTGGCGGCGGGCACCGCGACGGGCCGGTCAGCAGGAACATCCATCGACGCCACGCAACGACCTCCGGACCTCGTGGGACATGCCGGTCAAGCTGACAAACGCGGGGAGGAGGCCACATCACCCGCGGGGGGTGATTTCGCAGATCAGTTCAGCAGCCGGCCGACGATCGGCGATCGCGTCGCGGTCCTTCCCGCGCGCACGATCATCGTCCCGACCAGGATGCCGAGCGCCACGGCCGGGATCGAGACGAGCGCAGATCCGAGGTTCGCCGAGCCCGCCTCGGAGTTGGCGCCGACGAGCTCGGTGATGCCGATGAGCCCGATCGTGCCCGGCACGAGCAGCCAGAACGCAGGCAGGATCATCACGTGTGCCGGTGGGGACGTGTGCGCCCTGGCGACCAGGTGCGCGACGGGAACCATCACCGCGGCGCCGACGAAGCCGCTCAGCGTCGCATCGACGATGTGCTTGCCGGCGACCTGCCCGCCGAAGGCGACGAAGAGCACGATGAGCAACCACGGCAGCGCTCGCCTCGGCGCGACGTTGTGCACGAAGATTCCGATGCCGAAGATGGCGACGCCCAGCCAGGCCGCCCATGCGCCGATCGTGTCGGCGGCGTCGCCGGCGACCGGGCCCGCGTGCGGGTTGCCGACCAGCTCGGCGCCGACGACGATGCCGATGCCCAGCAGCGCGAGCTGGAGCAGGCCCGCGACGAAGCGGCTGGCGCCGGTGACCGTCTCGCCCATCGCCAGATCGACGGTGCCCATCGTCAGCAGCGCGCCGGGCAGGAAGGTCACGAGCGGCGGAATGGTGAGGCGCAGCGACGCGGCTTCGTTGCCGCCGTGGGCGAGGAAGGCGATCGCCGAGACCACCGCCGCCGCGACGATCGGCAGCAGGTAGCCGCCGTTCGCGAACCGGTCCGACCACACCTTCATCGCGCCCACAAGCACGCCGAGCGCCGCGTAGACCCAGAGGTCGGCGGTGGCGGGGTGGATGAGCAGGGCGAGGCCGATCGTGAGCACGCCGTGTGAGGCGATGTAGGCGACAGCGCCGAAGCGCGGCGGCGTGCTGAGGATTGCTGCCAGTTGCTCGAGCGCGTCGGCCGGTGCGATCTGGGCGCGCTCCGCGGAGCGGGCCAGGCGGATCACGTCGGATGCCTGGTCCAGGCGCAGCTGGCGAAAGCTGTCGATCGTCCTGAGGCTGGCCGGCTCGCCCGCCTCGAGCGCGACCATGAGCAGGGTGGGAAAGACGCTGATGTGCGCGTGCTCGTAGCCGTACGCGCGGGCGATCGACTGAAGCTGGCCCTGGATCTCGGTCACCGCGTCGCCGGTCATCGTCAGCGCGACGCCGATGGCAAGCAGCAGCCGCTGCACGTCGCCGGTCTCGGCGACCGGCTCGGCTGACACCGTCGACATGCCTGCAGGTTGTCGCGCCGCGCGGACGGCGGCAAGGATGTGCCGGTGGGATGGATCGATACCGAGTTGGTGCTGGTCGCGCTGTCGGCCATGGTGTCGCCGACGACGCTGACCTTCTGCGTGCTCGCGCTCGTCCTGGGCGACCGGCCCCTGCGGACCGGCATCTGGTTCTACATCGGCGCGGTGGGTGCGACGCTGGCCGTCGGCGTTGCAGCCGCCTTCGTGCTGGGCGACGTCGCCGCGACGTCCCACCCGTCGACGCCCAAGACGTGGGTGGCGGTCGTGGACGTCGTCTTCGCCGTGCTGCTTGTCGTCTTCGTCGTCCACGCCCGGCGCCGACCGCCGAACCCCGAGAAGGCTGCTGCGATGATCGAGCGCATGAGCGGCGTCGCGTCGTCGCCCGCCATCGCGATCGTCGGCGCCGGTGCGGCCCTGGCCAACCCGGGGGGCTTCATCCCGATCGCGTTGAAGACGATCTCGGAGACCGATCCCAGCGCCGTCGGCTATGTCGTCGACTGGATCTTCTTCACGCTCGTGTCGGTGCTCCCGCTTGCCGCCGCGCTCGTGATGCTCGTGGTGGCTCCCGATCGGGCGCGCGGCACGCTGCAGGCCGCGCGCGGCTGGCTCGAGCGGCACGCGCGGACCGTCTTCGCCGTGATCGTGCTGGTCTTCGCGGCCGTGCTCCTGCGCAACGGGATCGCCGGGCTCGCGGGGTAGCGTGAGCCGCGACAAGCTCAAGCTGCTGCTGACGATGGCCCTGCCGGTATGGGGCCGGTTCGTCGTCGTGGCCATCGGCGCCGGCCTCGTGACGAACCTGGTCGGGCTCGGCGAGGAGTCCGGCTACGCGGTGCTGCCGGGCATCTACCTGATCATGGGGCCGCCGGTCGGGCGCCTCGCCTACCGCGTCAGGGCCCTGCTGTTCGCCGCGCTGGCCATTGCCGCCGCGACGGCGCTGGGCGCCGCGCTCTCGGGCTCGACGGCGGCGGTGGTGGCCGGCCTCGTGGTGATCGGCTTCACGGTCGGCCTGCTGCCGCGCGCCGATCCTCGCGGGGCGTCGCTGCAGCTGCCGGTGCTCACGGCCTTCGCCTACTCGGCGGCGTTCCCCTTGGCCGAGGCGTCCGCGGGTTCGCGCGTGGCTGCGGTGCTCGTGGCGACGCCGATCTACGTCCTCGCGGGCGCCGTGCTGTTCCAGACCGACGCGCGCCGGCCGTTGCTGCGCGGCGCGGCGGCGGCCTTCGGCGAGCTGGCGGACGCGATCGAGCACGCTCTCGCGGGAGCTTCCGGCGCGGCGCGCGAGGCCGAGCTGGGCGTGGTCAAGTTCCGGGTTGCCACGGGCCGGCTCAAGGAGGCGGCGCTGCCGCTGGGCGAGGAGGTCGACTCGCGCGCCGCGCGCCTGCTCACCGCCGCGGTGCAGCAGGCGGTCACCGCGACCGAGCTGCTCGTCGCCGAGGCCGCTCATCTCGACGCGGGGCGGCGCGAGCGCGCGGGCGATCTCGCTGGGCATGCGCACGGCCTCGCAGCGGGGCTCGCGCGCGCGCGCCCGGTCCCGGCCGCCGAGCCGCTGGACGCCGTCGCGACGGCCGCCCGCTCTGATGCAGACCCGGCCGACGCGCTGCTCGCCCAAGCGCTGGCCGATGCGCTGCGAGCCGCCGCGGTCCTCCACGGCGAATCCCGCGAGCTGTCGCGCGACCGGCTCACCGAGCTGCCGAGCCCGCGCGAGCGCGTGCGCGCCGCGCTCACCCCCGACGACCCGATCTTCCGCCGAGCGGTGAGGCTGGCGGTGGCGGCGGGGCTCGCCGGCCTGGTCGCCGGGCTGGCCGACCTGACGCGGATCTACTGGGCGGTGTTCGCCGCGGTCGTCGTCCTCAATGCCCCGGCCGCGCTCGGCCGCAGGCGGGCCATGATGCGGATCGGCGGGACGGTGGTCGGGTTCGTGGGCGCGGTCGCGCTCGTGGAGCTCGTCGGCCACCATGAGACCCTCGCGTTCGCTACCGCGCTCACGATCCTCCTGCCGGCGATGATGCTGATGCCGATCAACTACGGCGCGGGCGTCGCGTTCATCACCTGCGCCGTCGCCCTCCTGTACTCGGCCAGCGGGGAGGAGGCGGACTTCCTGCAGTTCCGGATCGTCGACAACGTCGTCGGCGTCGCCGTCGTGTGCGGCGTGGGCCTGCTGCTCTGGCGCACGAGCCGTGACGACTGGTGGCGCGTGGCGGGCCTGACCGCGGGCTCGCTCGCGAACACTGTCGGTTTGACGGATCGCGCGCCGCTTCGGACCGAGCTCATGACGCGCGCCATCCAGCTGCGCACCGAGACGGTCGAAGCGACCGCGCTTCCGGACAACACGCCGGAGTTCGCGGCGGCGTGGACGTACGTGGCCGCCGCCGAGGACCTCATCCGGGCGCTCGTCATGCCGGGCGCCGGCGACGATCGCGCGGAG
>DATBKW010000345.1:0-4454 GCA_036555665.1 Solirubrobacteraceae bacterium
GGGCCGGCGACGGCCTGGCCACCGGTACCGTGGAGCGATGCGGATCGCGACCTGGAACGTCAACTCGGTCAAGCAGCGAGTGCCGCGGTTGCTGCCGTGGCTCGACGAGCGCAAGCCCGACGTCGTCTGCCTGCAGGAGACCAAGCTCGCGGACGACGCGTTCACTGCTCTGCTCGGCGACGAGCTGGCCGGCCGCGGCTACGAGGTCGCCGTACACGGGGAGGCGGCGTGGAACGGGGTCGCGATCCTCTCGCGCGTCGGGCTCGAGGACGTGGTTGCCGGGATCGCCGACGGACCGGGCTTCCCGCATCAGGAGTCGCGCGCGGTGTCGGCGACCTGCGGCGGGGTCCGCGTCGTGTCGGTGTATGTGCCCAACGGCCGCGTGCCGGACTCCGAGCACTACCAGTACAAGCTCGCGTGGCTCGGCGCCCTGCGCGCGATGGTCGAGGCGGGGCCGGACGCGACCGTCGTGTGCGGCGACATGAACATCGCGCCGACCGACGACGACGTCTTCGATCCCGACGCCTACATCGGCCAGACGCACGTCACGCCGCCCGAGCGCGCGGCGCTCGCGGAGCTGCGGGCGATCGGCCTGCACGACGTCGTCCGCGATCGCTGGCCCAACGAGCGCGTGTTCACCTACTGGGACTACCGCGCGGGGATGTTCCACCAGGACCTCGGGATGCGGATCGACCTCGTGCTGGCCAGCGGTCCGGTCGCCGAGCGGGTGCGCGCGGCGTGGGTCGATCGGCAGGCCCGCAAGGGCAAGGGGCCGAGCGATCACGCGCCGGTGATTGTCGATCTCGACGAGGCGCCCGACGGCGAGGACATCGGGCCGGTCGTGCCGCCGCCCTCCGCGCCGGTGGTCAAGCGCGGCGCGGCCAAGCTGCCGCAGGCCTAGCGTCAGCGCGGCCGGTCGCGGTCGCGCGAGGGCTGGACGCGCTTGGGCTCGCCGGGCATCTTCGGGTAGTCGGGCGGGTAGGGCATGTCGCCTTCGCCTTCGCCCTCGTCGCGCGCGTAGAGGTCCAGCAGCGGCTGCAGCGAGTGGACGACGTCGTCGATCGCGGCATGGCGATCGCCGACCTCGGCGAACCGCGCGGGCATGGTCGCGACGGTGAAGTCCTCCGGCGCGATCTGCGCGAGCTCGTCCCAGGTCACCGGCGCGGACACCGGCGCGCCCGGCTTCGGCCGCACGCTGTAGGCCGAGGCGATCGTGCGGTCGCGGGCGTTCTGGTTGTAGTCGACGAAGATGCGCTCGCCGCGCTCCTCCTTCCACCACTTCGTCGTCACCCGCCCCGGCAGGCGGCGCTCGAGCTCGCGCCCGAACGCGATCGCCGCATGGCGGACATCGGTGAAGGTCCAGCGCGGCTCGATGCGCACGTAGATGTGAACGCCGCGACCGCCCGAGGTCTTCGGAAAGCCGACGTAGCCGAGGTCGTCCAGCAGCGCGCGCGCCTCGCCGGCGACGCGGACGGCGTCCGGGAAGTCCGTCCCGGGCTGCGGGTCGAGATCGATGCGCAGCTCGTCGGGATGATCGACGTCGTTGGAGCGAACCGGCCACGGATGGAAGGTGATGGTGCCCATCTGGGCCGCCCAGCCGACGACGGCAACCTCGGTGGGGCAGATCTCGTCGGCATGGCGACCCGACGGAAACTGGATCCGCGCGGTCGCGACGTACTCCGGCGCCCCGCGCGGGATCCGCTTCTGAAAGAAGGCGTCGCCGCCGGTCTGCTCGCGGGTCGACAGCACGATCCCGGGATGTACGCCCTTCGGCCAGCGCTCCAGCGTGGTCGGCCGCCGCGCGAGCGCGCGCATGATGCCGTCGCCGACGGCGAGGTAGTACCTGACGACGTCGAGCTTGGTCAGCGCCGGGGTGCGCTCGGTCGCCGGGAAGATCACGCGATCGGGGCTCGACACGCGCAGATCGCGCCCGCCCGCGTCGATGACGGTGGCCTCAGAGGTGGCCATGCCGTCAAGCGCCGCTCGCAAGGCGTTCCGCCAGGTAGGCCAGGCCGCGCGGGTAGCGGTAGTCGATGCCGCCGTGCGCCGCCTCGAAGAGCTCGCAGGCGACATCGGTCACGCCGATCTCGGCCAGCGCGTCGCGGAAGGCGAGCGCGCCGAGGTCCAGGTACCACTCGTCCTTCGTTCCGCCGTCGAGGTAGATGGCGCGCAGGCCGCGCAGGGCGTCGGCGTGTTCGGGCACCATCCGCACAGGGTCCCACGCCAGCCACCGCGCCCAGACGTCGTCGTCGAGCCGTCCCGTCTGCACATCGAAGGGCAGGTGAACGGTGCCGTCTTCGTCGGCCGAGAAGGCCGCGGCCACGCCGTAGGTGAGCACGAGATCGCCGTCGGTCTCCTTGCTCATCGGCGGCCGTGAGGCGAAGTCCTCCCAGAACTTCTCGTAGGAGCCCTCGTAGGCCCGCAGCGCGCGGACGGCCTTGCCGAAGCCGGGGATGTAGCAGAGCTCGTAGAGCGCGTCGCCGGCGTGGCTGGCCAGGCCGCCGAAGAGGTCGGGGCGCAGCATCGGGGTGATCATCGCGCCGAACCCGCCGCTCGATTTGCCGGTGATCCCGCGGTGCGCGGCGGCCGCGAGCGTGCGGTAGCGGGCGTCGACGAACGGCACGACCTCCTCGCACAGATACGAGTGGTAGCGGCCCGTCCCCGGCGAGTCGACGAACTGGCTGCCCCCGTACGCGGTCCACGCGTCGACGAGCACCAGGATGCAGGCCGGTGTCTCGCCGCCGGCGAACAGCGCGTCGGCGGCCTCGGGGAAGGTGGGGCGGAAGGCCGCGCGGTTGTGCCACATCGGCACCGCGCCGGTGTAGCCCTGGATGACGTAGACGGAGGGGTACCGCCGCTGCGGCTCTTCGTCGTAGCCCGGCGGCACGTAGACCTCGACGGGGCGCTCGGCGGGATCGCCGAGGGGGTTGTCTGCGAGGAGCGCGCTCGTGATCGTCTGCCGCTCGATGCGGCCGGCGAGCGTTCGCCCGTAGGCGTTGGGATAGGTGGACCAGTGGATCAGAGGCTCGGGCACGCCCTACGACGCTACCGGGACAGGCGCTACCCTGGGTTGTGCGGCCGCCGCTCGCGGTCGCCCGGACGAGAGCTCGCGCCGTACCCGGTCTGACGACGGCGCGACCACGGAGGGTCCTCATGGAACAGGTCATCCAGGTGTTCGGGTCGCTGCTCGTCCTTGCCGCCTTCGCCGCCGCTCAGCGCGGAGCGCTGACGACGACGTCGCGGCGCTATCTCGTGCTGAACCTCATCGGCGCGGCCATCCTCGCCGTCCTCGCCGCCCACGAGCGGCAGTGGGGGTTCCTGCTGCTGGAGGCGAGCTGGGCGCTGGTGGCCGCGGCAACCCTCGCGCGGCTCGGGGTCAGCGCATGGCGTTCTCGCGCGTGCGCTGGGCCAGCGTCTGCAGCAGCGCCCACGCGACCTTCGGATGGTCGAGCACGAACGACTTGAAGCCCCAGGCGGTGATGGTCAGGCAGCGCAGCTCGGTGTCGGCCGTCACCGTCGCCGAACGCTCGCCGCCGTGCAGGAGCGCCATCTCGCCGAAGTAGTCGCCCGGACCGAGCATGCTGACCACGTGATCGCCGATGCTCACCGCCGCCTTGCCCTCGGCGATGATGAAGAAGCCGACCCCGTTGCGGCCTTCGACCACGACCTCGCGGCCGGCGGCAAAGGTCCGCTCCCTCATCGTCCGCGCGAGCCGCCGGCGGTCGCGCTGGGTGAGGTCGGCGAGCAGCGGCACGTGCTCGAGGGCGTCCGCGGGAGAAGTCGTCGCCATGCGGCCGATCGTAACCGCGCCGTCGCTGGAGTCGCAAACGGCCGCCCTATCGTCCCGTGCGATGCCACCGGCCCCAAAGGTCAGTGACGAGCTCGAACGCTGGCTGGCCGCCGACGGCGAGAAGACGGTGGCAGGCCTCATCGACCTCTTCGAGGAGAAGAGCTTCGCGATGCTCTTCGTCGTGCTGCTCGGCGTGCCCGCGCTGCCGCTGCCGACGGGCGGGGCGACGCACGTCTTCGAGATCGTCGCGATGCTCCTGGCGACGCAGCTGATCGCCGGGCGCCACGTCATCTGGCTTCCCCAGCGCTGGCGGAAACTCGAGCTGGCGGGCGACAGGCAGCAGCGCTTCCTCGCGGGGCTGATGCGCCTCATCCGCCGGCTGGAGCGGATCTCCAAGCCGCGCCTGCGCGTCCTCTTCGACCATCGCCTGAGCAACATCGTCTTCGGGCTGCTGGTCCTCGCCGGAAGCATCGGCGCGTTCCTGGCGCCGCCGTTCACGGGGCTGGACACGCTGCCGGCGCTCGGCGTCGTGCTGCTGTCGCTCGGGGTGCTGCTCGAGGACTTCGCCATCGTGGTCGCCGGTGTCGTGGTCGGCGTGGCCGGCGTCGTGCTCGAGATCGTGCTGGGCACCGCCGCGATCAAGGGCATCGGCCACCTCGTCTAG
>DATBKW010000346.1:0-3652 GCA_036555665.1 Solirubrobacteraceae bacterium
GTCGATCATCAACTACGCCAAGCGCGAGTACAAGCTGCTCATCGGCCAGCAGACGGCCGAGGAGGTCAAGCTCGAGATCGGCTCGGCGTACCCGATGGAGGAGGAGGTCCAGGCCGAGATCCGCGGCCGCGACATGGTCTCGGGCCTGCCCAAGACCGTCGTGCTCACTTCCGAGGAGATCCGCCAGGCGCTCGAGGAGCCCCTGTCGCAGATCATCGACGCGGTCAAGGAGACGCTCGACCGCACACCGCCGGAGCTGGCATCCGACATCATGGATCGGGGCATCATGCTGGCCGGTGGTGGATCGCTCCTGCAGGGCCTCGACGAGCGCTTGCGCGAGGAGACCCAGATGCCCGCGCACCTGGCCGAATCGCCGCTGACGTGCGTGGCGGTGGGCTCGGGCCGCTCGCTCGAGGAGTTCGAGGTCATCCACCGCACGAACAAGAATTCGAGGAACCGTCGGCGCAATGCTCGCTACTGACAGCGGCCGACGTAACCCCACCAAAGCTTTGGAGAATCCCTCCACGTGTACGACAAGACGGTCCGCCGGAGGCGGGTAGTCCTCGGACTGCTCGTCGCCAGCTCCCTGATCCTTCTCACTGCCTACTTCGGTGAGTCCGCCGGCGGCGGGCTCCATTCCGTGCAGCGCGGCGTCCTCGACGTCATCTCGCCGATCCAGGAGGGCACCAGCAAGGCGCTCAAGCCCGTGCGCGACCTCTTCGGCTGGACCGGCGACACGCTCGACGCCAAGGGCCAGCTCAAGGACCTGCGCAAGGAGAACTCGGCGCTGCGCCAGCAGAACATCGACCTGCAGTCGCGCGTCCGCGACGACGCCCAGCTGCGCGCCCAGGCCAAGCTCAACGACGGGCCGGCGCAGCTCAACGACAACGCGCCGGTGCACGCGCGCGTCAGCGGCGTCGATCCCAACCTGTGGTTCGACCAGGTCACGATCGACAAGGGCACATCGTCGGGGATTCGCACCAATCAGGCCGTCGTGACCGGCCAGGGGCTGGTCGGCAAGGTCACCTTCGCGTGGGGGTCGGGGGCGACCGTCACGCTCATCACCAACCACGACACCGAGCTCGGCGGGACCGTCATGGAGACCGGCGTCAAGGGCCTGGTCGGTGTCGACAACGGCCACCCGACCAGCCTCGTGCTCAGCTCGCTGGCCAGCCAGGACGTGGTCAAGGCCGGCGACACGGTCGTGACGTCGGGCACGGTGTCGAAGGTCGGCAGGTACCAGTCGCCCTATCCGCGCAACATCCCGATCGGACGCGTGACGCACGTCGACAACCCGGGCCAGGACGACCAGGAGGCCCACGTCGCGCCCTTCGCCAACCTGCGCCGCCTCGACCTCGTCGAGGTGCTGACGAAGGGCGACGCCGCGCCGTGAGGGTCGCGATCCCACAGCTCGTCCTGCGCCTGACGATCCTCGGGATCCTCACCGTGCTGCTGCAGGTCAGCGCCGTGACCCAGATCACGCTGTTCGGCACCAACGCCGACCTCATGCCGCTCGTCGTCGCCGCGGTCGGCCTGCTCGCCGGCTCCATCTCCGGCGCCTGCTTCGGCTTCTTCGCCGGCCTGTTCCTCGACCTCGCGCTCGTGCAGACCGTCGGCCTGTCGTCGCTGGTCTACGTGGCGGTCGGCTACGGGGCCGGGCGGTTCCGCGAGCTGCGCGATCCCCAGAGCGCGCTCGTGCCGCTCGCCGTCGGCGGTGCGGCCACGGCCGCGGCGGCCATCGGCTACTCGCTCATGCAGTTCCTGCTCGGTGTCGATGCACCTGTCAGCTTCCTGCTTGCTCGCGAGATCCTCGCCACCATCCTGTTGAACGCCATCATCGCCACGCCCGTCTACGCGATCGTCCGTCGCCTGCTGCTGCCGGCGCTGCCCGACGATCCCCGCCGGCGCCGGCGCCGCGCCTACACGACGGGCGGCCTCTCGCCGCTCTCGCGCGCATGATCGAGCCCGTCCCCACCCAGGAGCGGCTCCCGCCGATCACGCCGCAGCTGGCGCTGCGCATCGCCATGCTCGGCGGCATCGCGTTCGTGCTGTTCGCGATCATCTTCTTCCGCCTGTGGTACCTGCAGGTGCTCTCGGGCGACCAGTACCTGCAGCAGGCGCGCGACAACCGCGTGCGCGAACTGCGCGTCCCGGCACCGCGCGGCGAGATCCTCGACCGCAACGGCAACATCCTCGTGGAGAACCGCGCCGCGACCGTCGTCGAGCTCGATCCCGAGTCGCTGCCGGCCGCCGAGCGCAACGCCGCGGCGACGTGGGGCCAGGAGATGACCGCGCGCTCCAAGCGGGCGAAGGGCAAGCGCGGGCCGCTGATCCCGATCCCGCCGCCGGCGACGCCGCACCTCGAACAGCGGATCAAGAGCCTGGCCCGCGTGCTGCAGATGTCGCCGCGCACGATCCAGGTGCGGATCGTGCGCTCGCTGTCGACGCTGCCGTACGCGAACGTCACGGTGAAGGTCGACGTCGACGTCGCCCAGCGCAACTACCTCGTCGAGCACAACGAGGGCTACCCCGGCGTCAACGTCCAGCGCCGCTTCCTGCGCCGCTACCCCCAGGGCACGCTGGCCGCGCAGCTGCTGGGCAGCATCGGCGAGATCAACAGCCACGAGCTGAAGATGAAGCGCTTCAAGGGCGTGCGGCAGGGCACCGTCATCGGCCAGGGCGGCCTCGAGTGGTCCTACGACCAGTACCTGCGCGGCATCGACGGCTCGACGAAGGTCACCGTCGACGCGCTCGGGCGCCCGAAGGGCACCGCGACCGGGCGCAGCCCGGAGGCCGGCCGCAGCGTGCAGACGAGCCTCGACGCGGGGCTGCAGCGCACCGGCGAGCAGTACCTGCGGCAGGTCATCGAGCAGGGCCCCGGCAGCGCCGGCGGCTTCGTCGCGCTCGACCCGCGCGACGGCAGCGTGCTCGCGCTCGGCTCGTACCCGACTTTCAAGCCGTCGGTCCTGTCGCGGCCGCTGTCGCAGGCCCAGACCGAGCGGCTCTACAGCGACAAGTACGGCGCTCCGCTCTTCAACCGCGCGATCACCGGCGCCTATCCGACGGGCTCCACCTTCAAGCCGATCACGGCGCTCGCCGCGATGTCGACGGGCGTGGTCCAGCCGGGCGACATCGTCGATGACAACGCCTGCATCAAGGTCGGGACGGCCGGCCAGGAGTTCTGCAACGCCGGCCACGAGGCGCTCGGGCCCGTGAACATGACCAGCGCGCTGTCGAAGTCCTCGGACGTCTACTTCTACACGATGGGTCAGCGCCTGAACTACCTGACCAGCCAACCCCTGCAGAAGTGGGCGCGCCGCCTCGGGCTCGGCCACCGCACCGGCATCGACGCGCCCGGCGAGTTCGGCGGCACCATCCCCGACCGCGCCTGGCGCGATCGCCTCAACCGCAAGGAAGCGGCCTGCCGCAAGCGCGAGCACCACGCGTGCGGCTACGCCGACGGCTCGAACCGCCCGTGGTCCGAGGGCGACGAGGTCAACCTCGCCGTCGGCCAGGGCGACCTGCAGGCGACGCCGCTGCAGATGGCGGTCGCCTACGCGACGATCGCCAACAACGGGCACCGCGTGCGGCCGCACCTCGGCGAGGCCGTCGAGGACGCGGGCGGGCGCCTGCTGCAGCGCATCGAGCCCGG
>DATBKW010000347.1:0-2261 GCA_036555665.1 Solirubrobacteraceae bacterium
TCGACGTCGGCCTGACCACAGACGACATGACCCCGTGAGCGGCTACCTGGCCGACACCAGCGTGTTTGTCGCCGCCGAGCAACGTCGCCCCCTCGGCGACCCGCCGGAGGGAGAGGCTCGGATCTCGGTGGCGACGCTGACCGAACTCGGCGTCGGCGTGCGCCGCGCTACGAGCGAGTCGCTGCGCGAACTGCGGCAGACCACCCTCGGCCGGGCGCGTCGCTTCATTGCCCTGGCGTACGACGAGCCGGTCGCCGAGCGGCTCGCCGACCTCCTTGCCACGGCACGCGCGCGGCAGCAACGTGTAGGCGCGATGGACGCGATCATTGCCGCGACGGCACTCGCGCACGATCTAACCGTCTGGACGCAGGACGACGACTTCGACGTCCTCGCTGAACTTGAGCCCGCCCTCCGCGTCGCGAGCGGAGTTAATCAGCGGTAGACGAACGGCAGACCGTCGCGCACTGCGCTGAGCAGCGGCGCGTCGACGTCGCGCTTAGAGGGCTGCAGCTCGGCGACCGGGATCGGCCATGCGATGCCGACCTCGGGGTCGTCGAACTTGATCGCGTGGTCGGTCGCCGGGTCGTAGTAGCCGTCCTGCTTGTAGAGGACGTCGGCAACCTCGCTGGTCACGCAGAAGCCGTGCGCGAAGCCGACCGGCGCGTAGAGGATGCGCATGTTCTCGTCGCTGAGCTCGAAGCCCTCCCACTCGCCGAACGTCGGCGAGCCCCGGCGCAGGTCGACAAGGACGTCGAAGATCGCCCCGCGGCCGCAGCGCACGAGCTTGGCCGCGCCGCGCCCGATGGTGAAGTGCATGCCACGCACGACGCCGCGCCGCGAGCGCGAGTGGTTGTCCTGGACCATCTCCTCGCGGATCCCCAGCTCCATCAGCGTGCTGCGCCGATACGTCTCGCAGAAGAAGCCTCGATCGTCGCCGAACACCTTGGGCTCGATCAGGATGGGTCCGTCCAACCGGGTCTCGAGGCGCTGCATACGGTCGCGGAACCTTAGCGGTCGGGAAACGTCCGGAGGATGCGGGAACATCGCCGCGCGGAGATTGCGTGCCGCTTGTGCGGTGTGTTGCATCCCGACAGGAGAAGCCTTGGAGCGGCCACTCGGCATCTACGCCAGCTCCCTGACCCGGCGCGGTCTCGCCCGGCGACGTGCGCGCATGCGCCATCCGGTGCTCTATCGCCTGGGCAATCTCGTCGCCGCGGGCGCCGTCCTCGCCCTCGGCGTGACGGTCGTCGAGCGGCTACTGGGGTAGCTCAGGCGGTCGCGGCGAGCGGCCTGCCCGCGCCCGTCCGCGCCACCGATTCGACGCTCGCCCGCCGATAGGTCGCCCACCCAAGCGCGGCCAACGCCGGCAGCGCGAACGCCATGTACGCCGCATATTGCGCGTCGGGCGTGATGACGAGCGGCAGCCTGACCGTGACGAGCCAGACCACGCCGGCCGCGAGAAGCGACAGCACCGGCGGGCGCGCTCTGGCGAGCGCTTCCCACGCGAGCAGCGCCAGCAGGAACGGCAGGTGGTAGTAGGCGTTGTCCACGACGTCGAGCACGCAGCGCGCGAGCAGCAGGAGGGCGAGGAGCAAAAGCGGATCGGTCGAGGTCGTACCGACGCCGCGGCGCCGCCACCACAACAGCGTGGCCGGCACGACGAGCAGCGCGATCAGCGGGTGGCTGATCGGTCCGATCCAGCCGGGCGCAGCCCGATAGCCGACCTTGATCTCGCCAAGCGTGCCACGGATGACATGGCCGTGTTCGCCCAGTGGCCACCACAGTTGCCAGGGCTGGAACTGCGAGTAGGTCTGGCCCGCCCCCAGCACGCCGCCACGTGCGCCGAACACGAGGAAAGGGGCAACGAACAGGGCCGCGATGCCACAGGCAAGAGCGATCACGGCCCAGCGGCGCCGCTCCAGCGCGACGAAGACCGGGGCGATCGCCAGAACGGCCCAAGCCTTGTTGCCGAGCGCGAGACCGAGCAGCACGGCCGCCAGCCACGGCCGCTGCCAGATCGCGGCCAGCACCGCGCCGATGCACAGCGCCGCGCCCAGGATCTCCTCCGGATGGCCGAGGCTCAACGCGCGCAGGGTCAGCGGGTTGCCCGCCGCGAGCGCGACCACGATCAAGCTCCAGCGGGCGTCGGGATGTGCCCGCTCGCGCAGTGACCACAGGACCACGCCGAGCACGGCCCCGGCGAGCAGGCCGGGCACGGCCACCATTCGGTAGACCGCAAGCGAACCGCCGCCCCACAGCAA
>DATBKW010000348.1:0-21228 GCA_036555665.1 Solirubrobacteraceae bacterium
CGAGGGCGACGCCGCCGTCCCCCAGCCCGAGCAGTCGCTCGACCGTGGCCGGGAGCGCCGCGAAGCCGCCGCCGTCGTAGCGCGGGATGATCACCAGTGGGTCTCCCGTGAACGTTGCACCTGAAAGCCCGGGATGCCGGCCCCGCCAGGCAAGGACGCAGAGCCGAAGGAATACCGGAGGTACTTCGAGGGTCGAGGACGCCGCCTGGCGGTGATCGGCGCCCGGGATTTCGGGTGGGACGTTTGCGGGGGGCCCACTAGATCGCCGGGGGCTGGCCGAACATCTCCCCCAGGCGCGCGGCGAGCGCGAGGTCGCCCGCGATGTCCATTCGCCCGGTGAGCAGCGCCTTGCCGGGATCGAGGTCGCGCCCGGCCATGCGCACGAAGTCGGCCACGGCGAGCTTGATCGTCAGCGCGGGCGCGGTGGCGCCGCCGGGCCGCGCGCTCGCGCTGTCGGTTGCGACCCCGACCGTCCAGGGCACGACCGCGCCGTCGGCACGCCGCAGCTCGTACAGCAGCTCGCCGGTGAAGCCGCGGGCCTTGTCGGGCTGGTAGGCCTGCGTCATCGCGTCGAAGAGCAGCTTCAGGCCGCGGTCTGATCCGATCGTGCGCTCGAGGCGGCGGTCGTCGGAGCGGCGCACGAAGGCCCGGAAGGCGCGCTCGCCCTGCTCGGTGGCCGCCGCCTGCAGCGCCGCGAGCCGCGGGCGCCCGTTGGCGGTGGCGCGGGCAAGGCCCGACTCCGCCGGCGGGCCGGAGGCGATCGGCGCGACGCTGTACCGCGGGTCGTGCTCGCGCGGCGCCTCGCGGCGCGCCAGCGCTGCCTCGATGGCGGGCGCGAAGCGCTCCGCGCGGCGCGCGTCGGCTTCATCGGCGCGCTCGGCGAACTCCGGCAGGACCTCCGCGGCGAACAGCTCGATCGACTCGCAGATGTGCTCGTGACGGTTGCGCCCGGCCTGCATCACGAAGATGACCTGGTCGACGCCCGCCTGCTCGTAGCGCCGGCACAGGTCGCGCACCTGCGCCGGTGAGCCGATCGCCCCGCGCAGCGACCCGAGGCCCTGCTGCAGCGCGCGCACGCCCAGCGGGCCGTCGTCGGCGCTGATGATCGAGCGCGCGAAGCCGACCTCGTCGCGGCGCGCGAGGAACTCCTCGTAGACGTTCGTGCGCCCGGGACGGTGGTCGCCGAAGACGTAGTAGTGCGCCAGCGAGTACCCGAAGAAGTGCGCGCCGTCGATGCCGCGCTCGATCGCCTGCGCCTCGTCGGGCGCGCACATCATCGGCAGCACGACGGCGACCTGCGGATTGACCGCGAAGCCGCCCGGCACGCAGCGCTCGCTGTCGATGATCGCCCGGTACTCGTCGACCCACGCCCTGGCCTCCTCGGGCTCGACGAACGAGAAGCTCAGCGCGCCGATGCCCCATTGAGCCGCCAGGCGGATCGTCTCGCGCCGCGAGCAGGCCACCCACAACGGCGGATGGGGCTTCTGCAGCGGCTTGGGCACGACGTTGCGCGGCGGCATCGACAGGAAGCGCCCGTCGGCACCGGCGAACGGCTCCTCGACCATCATCCGCGCGACCACCGGCAGCAGCTCCTCCCACTGCGCGCGCTTGGTCTCGCGGTCGACGCCGAAGCCCTCGAGCTCGGCGCCGCTCGACGTCTCGCCCGTCCCGAGCTCGACGCGGCCGCCCGACACGAGGTCGAGCATCGCCGCCGTCTCCGCCACGCGCGCGGGATGCTGGTAGCCCAGCGGCAGGGGCAGGATCCCGAAGCCCAGGCGCAGGCGCTTCGTACGCTGCGAGGCGGCGCCGAGGAATACGCCCGATGCGCTGGAGTGCGAGTACTCCTCGAGGAAGTGATGCTCGACCTCCCACACCGCGTCGATGCCGACGCGATCGGCCAGCTCGACCTGCTCGAGCGCGTCCTGGATGAGCCGGTGCTCGCCGTCGTCACCCCACGGGCGGGGCAGCTGATGCTCGTAGAAGATGCCGAAGCGCATGGGGCTGTCAGCCTAGTGGTGGGGGCGTTTGTCGCGGGCGGGGCGGCGGCGCTAGGCTCCCCGGCGCCCGCCCCCCTCCTCGCCCCCGGGAGTCCGCATGCCCCGCACCGCCCGGTCCCTCGCTCTGGCTGCGCTGGTGGCCGTGTCGCTGGCCGCTCCGGCGGCGGCCGCACCCCCGGCCACCGACGGCCCCGGCGCGCTCTCGCACTTCGACCTGGCCCGCAAGGACTGCGTCGGAACCGCGCGCAACACGACGTCGAAGGTGTGGTTCACCCTCGCCGACGGCGTGCTCTCGGACGTCTACTTCCCGACCAACGACAACACCAACGTCGAGACGCTGCAGTACGTCGTCACCGACGGCTCGACGTTCACCGATCTGCAGACGCGCGACACGACCTACACGGTCAAGGCCACCGACGACCGCGCGCTGACGTGCGAGGTCACCACGACCGCGAAGAGCGGGCGCTACAAGATCGTCACCGACTACGTGACCGATCCGTCGCGGCCGACGGTGATCATCCGCTCGCGTTTCGTCCCGCTCCAGGGTCGGCTTTCGGACTACCGGCTCTACGTCCGCCACGATCCGACCCTCAACGGCAACGGCGGCGGCGGTGCCGGCAACGGCGGCGCGGACGACGGCACGATCGCCACGGCCGGCGGCCACACGCTGCTCGTCGGCTCCGACGTGGTCACGCAGACCACCGCGGCCAACCGCGACTACGCGATCCCCGTCTACTCGGCCATCGACGTCGACGGCGGCCTGCAAGAGGCGAGCAACGGGTTCGCCGGGCAGCCGAGCGACGGGCTCGTCCAGCTCGACGCGAGCCACGCGCTCACCGACCTGCACGACGCGGCGACGCACGGCAACCTCGTCCAGGTCGGGCGCGTGCCGCTGGGCCGCGACGGCGAGTTCACGCTCGCCCTCGGCTACGGCGATACGCAGGCGCACGCGATCTCGACCAGCCAGCGCTCGCTGCGCGACGGCTTCAACGATGCGCGCCGCGACTACGAGCGCGGCTGGCACGCCTACGACGACCGACTGGTCAAGCCCAAGCGCCCCAAGGGCGTGGCGCCGTCGCACTGGAACGACATACTCGACGAGTACTACCTCAGCGCGAACTACGTCAAGGCGGCCGAGGACAAGACCTTCCCCGGCGCCGTCGCTGCGGCCCTGACGTCGCCCTGGGGCCAGGCGATCTCCGCCGGCGACCCCGCCAACACCTACTTCGGCTCCTACCGCGAGGTCTTCGCGCGCGACCTCTACGAGGCCTGGACCGCGGTCTTCCTCGCGGGCGACCGCCGCACCGCGACGGACATGACGCGCTTTCTCTTCGAGCGCCAGCAGCTGCCCGACGGCTCCATGCCTCGCAACAGCCTGACCAACGGCAAGGTCGCTCCCGACAGCTTCAACACGCAGCTCGACGAGTGCGCCTATCCGCTGATCATGGCGCTCGCCGTGGGGCTGACCGACAAGGCCTTCTACACGGCGCACATCGCGCCGGCCGCGAACTTCGTGGCCGGCCACGGGCCCTCGTTCGGCCCGGAGCGCTGGGAGGAGCAGAGCGGCTTCTCGCCTTCGACGATCTCGGCCGAGATCGCCGGCCTCGTCGCGGCGGCGATCATCGCCGACCGCAACGGCGACCACGCCTCGGCGCGCGTGTGGCGCGGCGTGGCTGACGAGTTCCAGCGCAACCTCAAGAAGTGGACGCTGACCACCAACGGGCCGGACAGCTCGCAGCCATACTTCATCCGCCTGTCGAAGACCGGCGACCCCAACGCGGCGATCACCTACAACGTCGGCAACGGCGGGCCGACGCTCGACCAGCGTCACGTCATCGACGCCGGCTTCCTCGAGTATGCCCGGCTCGGCCTGCTCTCGCCGACCGACGCCGACATCATCCACTCGCTCGACGTCGTCGACGCCAAGATCCGCCGCGACACCGACAGCGGCGCGGGCTTCTACCGCTACAACGGCGACGGCTACGGCGACGGGGCGACCGACGGCCATCCGTGGGCGCCCTCCAACATGGGCAGCGGGCACCTGTGGCCCGTGCTCGCGGGCGAGCGCGGCCAGTACGAGGTCGATACCGGCAAGACGGCCGCGGCGATCGCGCGCCTGGACGCGATGCGCAACATGAGCTCGGGCGTCGGCCTGATCGCCGAGCAGGCGTGGGAGCTTCCCGACCTGGCGCGGTCGCCGTTCGGCACGGACCCGACCGTCGCCTCGATCGGGTTCGTCAACGGCAAGCCCGCGGGCTCGGCCTCGGCCCTGACGTGGTCGGCGGGCCAGTTCGTGCGCCTGACGCTCGACGCCGCGGCGGGCAAGGTCCTCGATCGGCCCGACTACACCGTCGACCGCTACGTCCGCCATCACCAGGGTCAGACCACGCTGACGGTCACGGCACCGCCAGACGAGTCGCCGGTGGGCGACTCGGTGACCGTGGCGGGCACGACAGCGGCCGGCAACAACGTGACCGTCGCCGCAACCAACACCGACACGAGCTTCACGACCACGACGACCTCGGCGACGGTCGACTCCAGCGGCGCGTTCTCGGTGACGATTCCGCTCACCGGAGGCACGTGGGTGCTCAACACCGTGGCCACGAGCCCCTCGGGCGCGACGGCGCGCGACGTGCGGACGGTCGTCTTCGACCAACCGCCCGGGACGCTGCTCTTCGCCGCCGACGATCCCGACGGCGACGACAACGGCCCGGGCAACTACGCCTATCCGCTGAGCGACAACTTCAAGCCGGGCGCGTATGACATCGAGCGCTTCGAGGTCTACGACGCCGGGACCGACATCGTCTTCCGCGTCCGCACGCGCGACCTGACGCCGACCTTCGGCAGTCCGCTCGGGGCGCAGATGCTCGACGTCTACGTCCACGACCCCGCGGGCGGCCCGACGTCGACCGCGGCCGCCTTCCCGCAGCGCAACTACGTGATGACCACGGCGGGAGCATGGAACAAGCGCCTCGAGGTGCAGGGCTTCGGCCAGCAGTTCTTCGATGCGGGCGGGACGACGCTCGGGACGATCACGATCCGCGCCAACGCGATCTCGCGCTTCATCACGTTCAGCGTGCCGAAGGCGGCGCTCGGCACACCGACCTCGGGCTGGGGCTTCACCGTGGTGCTGACCGGCCAGGACGGCTTCAGTCCCGACCAGGCGCGCGGCTTCCAGCCCACGCCACAGGACTTCCAGTTCGGCGTCTGCGCCACGGCCTCCTCCGACCCGCACTGCACCGCCAACCCCGCGTCCGTGCCCAAGGCGATGGACGTCCTCACGCCCGACGGCGTCGCGCAGTCCGACGAGCTGGACTACACCGTGCACAACCCCGTGACGATCGCGCCGGTGGTGATGCCGTAGCGCCGGCGTTTCGCGGCTTCCCGCCCGAGGCCCTCGACTTCCTGCGCGACCTCGAGGCCAACAACGACCGCGACTGGTTCAAGGCCAACCGGGCGCGATACGACGACCACCTCGTCGCGCCGGCGCGCGCGCTGGGCGAGGACCTCTCCGACCTCGGGCGGCCGCATCTCTTTCGCCCGTGGAACGACACGCGCTTTCACATGCGCCCACCGATCAAGGAGCAGCTCGGCCTGGCGATCGGCTACGAGGGCGCGGGCGGCTTCTACGTCGAGCTGTCCCTCGACGGCTTCCTCGTGGCCGCCGGGATGTACCAGCCGGCCCCCGACCAGGTCGAGCGCATGCGCCGGGCGATCGACAACGGGCGCACGGCGAGCGGCCTGACGCGCGCGATCAACCGCGCGCGCGACGCGAAGCTCGCGCTCAACGAGCCGGCGCTGGCCCGCGCGCCGCGCGGCTACCCACCCCACCATCCGCGCGTCGCGCTGCTGCGCCACCGCGGCATGACGGTGGCGCGCCGCCACGAGCTCGGCCCGTGGCTGCACCGTCCCCAGGCCGGCGCGCGGATCCGGAAGGACCTCGAGGCCGCCGCGCCGCTCGTGCGCTGGCTGCGCGAGTACGTCGGGCCGCCGAAGCAGCGCTGACTCAGCGGGCGTCTTCGCGGCCAGGGTCGGCGGGCAGCCCGGCGGCGATGCCGAGCAGGAGCGCGGCGCCGTGGATGTTCGTCGCGACGGCGAGCGCCAGCCCGGTCGCGCCGACGGCGAGCGCGGCGGGCCGCAGGACGCTCTCCCCCTGCTCCTCGCGCCGGGCGGCGATGCCGACCGCCGCGAGGCCCGCGAGGAGGAGCGGCCAGAAGAGCGTGGCGAGGAGGGCGCCGCACCAGATCAGCAGCGCCCGCGCGGTCAGGCCGGGCAGGCGCGCGTCGGCTCGCCAGGCCGCGACGGCCGCGGCGCCGGCGAGACCGCAGATCGCGATCGAGTTGCCGCCGCCGACGGGCTGCCAGCGGTAGGCGATGAGCTCGGTGATGACCCCGACGCCGAAGTAGGTCGCCAGCCAGCGCGGCCGGGACAGGACCTGCTCGGCGATGGCGCCGATCAGCGCGAGGAACAAGAGATTGGAGAGCGCCCCGATCACGCCGCCGTCCTGGACGAACAGCGAGCTGACGATCCGCCACCAGTCGCCGTGCAGCTCGGCCCGCGTGCGCTGCAGGTCGCCGAGCAGGCTCGGGTCGGCGGCCTGCGCGAGGCTCACCGCGGCGGTCAGACAGAAGACAGCGACAGTGATCAGCGGGGTGCGCCGCAGCCCGAGCGTGCTTGCCGCGGGAACGGCGGCGTCAGCGCCCGCCACGGCCCCGCGCACGTGACCCGTTCTGCGCATCGTCCGGGCCCAGCCCGCGGAAGGCGAGATCGAGCACGGCCCTCACCTGCGCGGCGCTCGGAGGACGCGTGTGCAGCAGCAGCCGGTGGTAGAGCGGGCCGTACAGCAGCTCGACCGCCGTGTCGAGATCGACGTCGGCCCTGACCTGGCCCTGCTCGCGCGCTCGGTCCAGCCGCGCGCGGCACGCGACGATCCGCGGGTTGATGATCTCGCGCACGAGCGTCTCGGCCACGGCGGGATCGGACTGCGCCGCGCCGATCACGCCCGTGTAGACGGGACCGAACTCCCGCGAGGACAGGAGCTTGGCCACCGATGTCATCTGCCGGCGCAGGTCGGCGACGACGTTGCCGCTGTCGGGAAAA
This sequence comes from Solirubrobacteraceae bacterium, assembly GCA_036555665.1. Classification (GTDB taxonomy): domain Bacteria; phylum Actinomycetota; class Thermoleophilia; order Solirubrobacterales; family Solirubrobacteraceae; genus JAOPZW01. The sequence goes on from DATBKW010000348.1 coordinate 7,098, forward strand.
TCGGTCGCCGTCCCCACGACGTCGTTGAGCGCCTCCATCACCACCGCGCCCTTCGAGGGCCACCAGCGGTAGATCGTCTGCTTGCCGACGCCGGCGCGAGCCGCGATCGCCTCGATGCTCGTGCCCTCGTAGCTGTGCTCGGCGCACAGCTCGTAGGCAGCCCGCAGGATCGCCTCTCTGGAGCGTTGGTTGCGCCGCGTGGGATCGGGAGCCGACTTCGCCATCGCGGGAATAATAGCAAGGAAACGAGACGAACCGACTCGTCTTGACAGGTGGGCGATCGGCGCGCACGGTGAGGCGGTGCGTCTCGTCTCGTCAGCACCGATGGAGGAGGCCTCCGACCTCGCGCGCGAGAACGAGCGGCTGAAGGCCGAGCTGCGCCGCGAGCGCGATCGCGCGGCCGATGCCGCCGACGCTGCGCGCCACCGTTTCGAACGCGACCTGCACGACGGCGCCCAGCAGCAGCTCGTCGCGCTCGCGCTCGACCTGCGCCTCCTGCAGGCGCGCGTGGCGGGCACCGACGTCGCGCCGACGGTCGCCGCGCTCGGCGACCGGCTCGCGGCCGCGCTTGCCGACCTGCGCGAGCTCGCCCGCGGCCTGCATCCGGCGATCCTCACCGAGCGCGGCCTCGGGCCGGCGCTGCAGGGCCTCGCCGATCGCGCCCCCTTGCCGGTGCTGGTCGCTGTCGAGGCGATCGAGCGGCCACCCGCCCGCGTCGAGGCGACGGCCTACTACGTGGTCGCCGAGGCGCTGACCAACGTCGCCCGCCACGCGCGGGCGAGCCACGCGAGCGTCGACGTCCGCCGGCGCGGCACCGACCTCGTCGTCACCGTCAGCGACGACGGCATCGGCGGCGCCGACACCGCCGAGGGCACGGGCCTGCTCGGGCTACGCGACCGGCTCGCCGCCCACGAGGGCACGCTGACCATCGAGAGCCGCGCGGGAGCCGGTACGCGCCTGGTGGCCGTGATCCCGTCGGCCCGTGGCGCTACGCGTCGGCCACCTTGCCGGGATTGAAGATGTCCTGCGGATCGAGCGCGTGCTTGATCGCGCGCATCAGCCGCACCCCGCCGGCGCCGTGCTCGAGCTCGAGGTAGGAAGCCTTGCCGTAGCCAACCCCGTGCTCGCCGGTGCAGGTACCGCCGTGGTCGAGCGCGCGACGCACGACGCGGTCGTGGAACTCCATGCCGCGCCGGACGTCGGCAGGGTCCTCGCGATCCATGAGCAGGGTGACGTGGAAGTTTCCGTCGCCGACGTGGCCGAGGATCGCGCCGGTGAGACCGTGCTCGTCGAGGTCGGCGCGCGTCTGCAGGATCACCTCGGCCAGCGCGGAGACGGGGACGCAGGCGTCGGTCGTCAGCGCGCTCGTGCCGGGCCGCAGCGCGCGGGTGGCGTCGTAGGCGCGGTGGCGGGCGTGCCACATCTTGCGCCGCTGCGCCTCGTCGGTGGCCCACTGAAAGCCCTGCCCGCCGTAGTCGGCCGCGACCTCCTCGGTCTCGGCGGCCTGGGCGGCGACCTCGTCCGGCGTGCCGTGGAACTCGAGAAACAGCGTCGGCGCGACCCGGTGGTCGAGATCGTTGGCGCGGTTGATCGCCTCGATCATCATCTCGTCGAGCAGCTCGATGCGGGCGACGGGGATCGCGTGCTGTGAGACGGCGAGGACGCAGTCCACCGCGTCGCGCAGCGTCGGGAACGAGCACACCGCGGCCGACATCGCCTCGGGCGTCGGATGCACGCGGAGGGTGACCTCGCAGATCAGTCCCAGCGTGCCCTCCGACCCGACGAACAGCCGTGTGAGGTCATAGCCGGCCGAGGACTTGCGCGCGCGCGAGCGCGTGCGCACGACCTCCCCGTCGGCGGTCACGACCACGAGCGAGAGGACGTTCTCGCGCATCGCGCCGTAGCGGACGGTCGTCGTGCCCGACGCGCCGGTGGCGACCATGCCGCCGAGCGTGGCGTCGGCGCCGGGGTCGACCGGGAAGAACACGCCCTCGGGACGTAGCGCGTCGTCGAGCTGACGGCGCGTCACGCCGGCCTGCACGCTGACGTCGAGGTCCCCGACCGACAGGCGCAGGATGCGGTTCATCTCGCGCATGTCGACGCTGATGCCGCCCTGCAGCGCCGATACGTGGCCCTCCAGCGACGTCCCCGCGCCGAACGGCACGATCGGCGCACGATGGCGCGCGCAGACACCGACGATCGCCGCCGCCTCCTCGGTGCTCGTGGGCAGGACGACCGCGTCGGGCGCGGCGACCGGGTGAAACGACTCGTCGACGCCGTGCTGCTCGCGCACGTCGCGGCCGGTGAGAACGCGGTCGGCACCGAGCAGGGCGCGCAGATCGTCGAGCACCTGCGCCGTCGCGGCCTCCGAAAGGCGTCGGTGTTGGTCTGAGGTGGTCGCGGTCACTCGCCGTCGGACGTTAACGTGCGCGCTGCTCGACCGCCGAGGAGGGAATGTCATGCGCGCCGGTGTCTTCAGAGGGATTCGGCAGGTGCCGATCGAGGACGTCCCCGATCCGCGCCCCGGCCCCCGCGACGTGGTGCTCGACGTCAAGGCGTGCGGCATCTGCGGCTCGGACCTGCACACCTACGTCGCGGCGCAGCTCGCCCAGGAGGGTCAGGTCATGGGCCACGAGTTCTCGGGCCAGGTCGCCGAGGTCGGCGGCGCGGTCGAGGGGATCGCGGTCGGCGATCGCGTGACCGGCCCGCCGATCCAGCCGTGCGGGGAGTGCGGAGCGTGCCGCGACGGCCGGCGCCACCTGTGCGAGACGTGGACGACGCGCAGCATCGCCTACGGCCTTCCCGGGGCGTTCGCCGAGCGCGTGCGGATCCCCGACGCCACGCTCGGCGACAACGTCTTCAAGCTGCCCGACCCCATGACCTTCGAGGACGGCGCGCTGGTCGAGCCCCTGGCCGTCGGCGTCCATGCGGTGGGGCGCGCGGACACGGGCCCCGGCGACGTCGCGCTCGTGCTCGGCCTCGGGACGATCGGACTTCAGGTGGCGCAGGTTCTGCTGGCGCGCGGCGTGACGGACGTCATCGGCGCCGATCTCTCCGCGCTGCGGCGGTCGGTGGCCGCACAGCTCGGGGTCACCGCGGTGTCGGGCGACGAGCTCGCCGGCGTCGCGGGAGGCCGGCCGATCGACGTCGTCTTCGAGGCCACGGGAGCGCCCGCGCTGGTACAGCGCGCGATGGAGCTCGTGCGGCCGGCAGGCACGGTCGTCCTGATCGCCCTCTACGAGGAGCCGGCGCAGATCGTGCCCACGCTCGCCGTGCAGAAGGAGCTGACCGTGCGCGGCAGCGCGATCTTCACGGCGGCCGAGTTCGAGGAGGCGGTCGAGCTGCTGGCGTCCGGCAAGGTGCGAGGCGGGCCGCTCATCACGCATCGCCTTGCGCTCGAGGACCTCGGCGATGCCTTCGAGGCCCAGCTCGACAAGGACGCCGCCATCAAGGTGATGATCAGCGGGTAGCGCCGATGCCCGAATCGCACACCCCGTTCGTCTTCGTCAACAAGGCCGTCAACCCGCTGGTGCGGGGGCTGCTGCGCTCGCCGGCGCACGGGCTGGTCAGCAGCCACCTGGCGCTGCTGACGGTCACCGGGCGCCGCAGCGGACGCACATTCACCTTCCCGGTCGGCTACCACATGGACGGCGACGACCGGCTGACCCTCAACGTCGACTGGCCCGAGCGCAAGCGCTGGTGGCGCAACCTCCGGGGGGACGGCGGCCGCGTCGAGCTGCGGCTGGCCGGCATACGGCGCACGGGGATGGCGTGGGCGCGCGGCGACGAGCGCACGGGCGTCAAGGTCGAAGTCGAGCTCGACGCGCCGTAGCTCAGCGAGCGGCCACTGCCCACCTCACCCGAGCGGCCACGGGTTGGGCGCCGCGCGCCGCGGCTCCTTGCGCCAGTCGGCGTAGGCCTCGGCGGGGTCGTCGGTGGCGCGCGTGACGGAGGCGTCGTAGCGCGCGGCCACCTCGTTGACCGGGTAGTGGGCGGCGTCCTCGCGCCGCGACCCGATCATCAGCACGGCGCAGGGCCCGTCGCCGGCGCCCACGAAGACGTGCTCGACCCCCGCCGGGCAATGCACGAAGTCCCACTGCTTGAGGCTGCGCTCCTCGCCTTCGAGGATCACGATGCACTCACCGTGCAGGACCAGGAAGTCCTCCTGCACCGGCTCGGAGTGGTAGCGGCAGTTCGGCTGGCCCGGCCGCATGATCTGGATGTTCACGCCGGTGTCGGGCCACGATCCGGGTTCGGGCTCGAAGCTGATCACCGTGGCCCGGCGCGAATGAGTACGCGCCGGCGCCGCGGCGACGTTGATGATGAGTGGCTTGTCGCTGGTCAGCGCTTGACGGCGCTCTTCAGCTGCGCACCCGCCGAGAAGCGTGGCGACTTCGTGGCGGCGATGTAGATGCGCTCGCCGGTGGCGGGGTTCACGCCCGGGCGGGCGTCGCGATGCGCAACGGAGAACTTCCCGAAGCCGGTGATGGCGATCTCCTGCCCGGCGGCGAGGCCATCCTCGATCGCGCCGATCGTCGCAGACAGCGCCTCGCTGGCCTGGCCCTTGCTCAGGCCGGAGCGTTCGGCAATCTGCTCGACGAGCTCTTGCTTGTTCATGGATCACTCTCCTGGATCGACGACACAGCCCGTGAAACGCTACGCGGGGTCGCGGTCGGAACCGGTCAAAGACGCCAACCGACGCCGGCTCATGGCTGTTCCGGCGCGCTCCCGCCCGTCGTGGTCGTGCGAACCGACCGCCAGCGGCCGCGCCGACGTCGTGTACTCGCGCTGCCAGAGCCGCTCCGGCGCGGTGCCCACCGGCTGCGACGTCTACGCCTACAACCCCCGGACCCACCGCGAGAACCGCTACCGCTTCTCGACGGCGAGCCACAGCGAGGTCCATCCGACCTACTGGGACGGGCGCGTGGCGTTCGTGCGCTACTACGGCTCGAGCGCCGACCCGCATCCCGTGGTCCACACGCGCCGCGCGAGCTCGTCGCGACCCTCGCAGCGGCTGCCCGGCCTGCCGCGCCGGCGCTGCATCGAGCACGCCGGCTGCGGCCGGGTGACCGGCACCGTCGACGCCCTCGAGCTCTACGGCGATCACCTGGCGCAGACCGCCATGACGGTCAGCCATGCTCTTCGTCGTCGGGCTGGCCATCTCGGTCGTCTTGATCGGCCACGAGCTGCGGACGCGCTCGGCGCGCGAGGCGCTGTGCCGAGCGAAGGCGCGCGTCAGACCGCCTCGTAGAACCCAGAGCCCAGCGCCCGCACCCGGCCTTGCGCGATCGCAACCTTGATCACGGCGCCCAGGCACCCCTCGCACTCGCGCCAGTGGGCAGCGCCCACCAGCTCCTCGAGCGTCTTCTTCGGGAGCGGGCCATAGCTGCGAAGCGTTCTCACGACCGCCCGTACCTCGGCCTCGACGTGGGTCGTGGCGGTGTGGGGCGTCTCGGAGACCGGCATGGGGCCGGTCTACCCCGCGCGGAACGCGCGTTGCGAAAGGACCGTCCGGCCGCTGACCGTTCTGCCGCAGAGCACGCCTCCGACGGGGAGATGTTCTGGTGATGACCACTCTCACCGCATCCCCGGAGGCGCCCGACGGCGCGCGCGAGGCGCGCCTGCGCGAGGATCGCCTGCTCTTCGAGCGCTTCGCCGAGCGACGTGACCCGGTCGATCGCGAGCTGCTCGTCGAGCGCTTCCTGCCGCTGGCGCGCCGGCTCGCGGCGCGCTACCTGCGCCACAACGAGCCCTTCGAGGACGTCTTCCAGGTCGCCTGCCTGGGCCTGATCAAGGCGATCGACCGCTTCGACGTCAGCCGCGGCCGGGCGTTCTCCTCCTTCGCGGTCCCCACGATCGTCGGCGAGATCAAGCGCCACTACCGCGACCGCACCTGGGCCCTCCACGTGCCACGCGACCGCAAGGACCTGGCCCTGGCCGCCCGCCACGCGGCCGACGAGCTCGAGGTCGAAAAGCAACGCAGAGCGACCGTCGCGGAGATCGCCGAGCGGCTCGCGGTCGACGAGGGGAGCGTCGTCGAGGCGCTCCTGGCGGCGCGCGCTCAGCGGCCCGACTCGCTCGACGCGCCGATGCCCGGCGCCGACGAGCCGGGCGCCACGGTGAGCGACGGCTGCGGCGTCGACGAGCACGGCTACGACCGCGCCGAGGAACGGGCGCTGCTGCACGGTCTGCTGCGCATCCTCTCGCCGCGCGAGCGGCTCGTCCTGCAGCTCAGCTTCGAGCGCGACCTCACCCAGGCCGAGATCGGTGCGCGGGTGGGCCTGAGCCAAATGCAGATCTCCCGCATGCTGCGCCGGAGCATCGGCAGGATGCGCGACGGCGCCTGTCAGAGCTCTGACAATCACGCCTGCGGGCCCATCCACTGCGGGTAAGCGCGCAAGGTTTGCTGGAGCACCCGGTGTGAGCGTCCGACGCGCCCGCCGCCGCAGCGCCCTGAGGTCGGCCTCGGCAGCGTGGCTCGTCGTCGCCCTGTCGCTCACCGGCTGTGGAGGGCAGTCGGCGCTGACGCCCCACAGCGGACCGGCTCGCGACATCGACAAGCTGTGGTGGTGGATGCTCGCCGCGGCGGCGATCGGCTTCTTCGGCGCCATCGCGATGCTGGCCGTGGCGTGGTGGCGGCGCCGCAAGGAGGGGCTCCCGTGGCTCGGCGAGCGGGAGGAGACGACGAACTCCCTCGTGATCGTCTTCGGCATCGCGGTGCCCGTGGTCGTCCTGGTCTCGCTGTTCGTGGTGGCCAACCTCGTCGTGGCCAAGAGCACCGAGGCGCCGGCGGCCGGCACGACGCAGCTGTCCATCAACGTCGTCGGGCGCCAATGGTTCTGGGAGGTCCGCTACCCGGGCAGCCCCGCGGTGACCGCCAACGAGATCCACATCCCCGTACGCACGCGCGTCAACGTGATCGCGACGACGGACGACGTGATCCATAGCTTCTGGGTCCCCGAGCTCAACCGCAAGATCGACATGATCAACGGGCGCACCAACCGGGTGCTGCTCTACGCGGACAAGCCCGGCGTCTACCGCGGCCAGTGCGCCGAGCTCTGCGGCCTGCAGCACGCCCACATGGCCTTCCAGGTCATCGCCGAGCCGGCGGCCCGGTTCCGCCGCTGGCTGGCGAACATGGCCGCTCCGGCGCGGGCGCCCCAGGGCGCGGCGGCGCAGCAGGGCGAGCAGGTCTTCATGACCCAGCAGTGCGCGAGCTGTCACACCATCCGCGGCACCGCGGCCGACGGGCGCATCGGACCGGACCTCACCCACGTCGCCGACCGCCGGACGCTCGCCGCGCTGACGATCCCCAACACGCGGCCGGAGCTGATCTCCTGGATCCGCGACCCGCAGCGCATCAAGCCCGGCAACAAGATGCCGGCGCTCGGCCTGAGCAACGCGCAGATCAATGCCGTCGCCGACTACCTGGCGGGGCTGCGCTAGGCATGGCCGCTTCCGCCACACCCCAGGCGCAGCAGCACGTCGAGCGGCTCGAGCGCATCTGGGCCGAGCGCACCGGCCTGCTCGGATGGCTCACCACCACCGACCACAAGCGCATCGGCCTTCTGTACTTCTTCACCACGCTGGCCCTGCTCGCGGCGGCCGGCACCGAAGCGCTGCTCATGCGCACCCAGCTCATCGGGCCCAACAAGGACGTGCTCGGGCCGCACGCCTACAACGAGCTCATGACGATGCACGGGGTGACGATGATCTTCTTCGTCATCATCCCGATGACGACGGGGGCGTTCGGCAACTACCTGCTGCCGCTCATGATCGGGGCGCGGGACATGGCCTTCCCGCGCATGAACGCCCTCTCGTTCTGGCTGTTCCTCGCCTCCGGCCTGTTCATCTACACCGGCCTGGCCACGGGCAGCGCGCCCGACGCGGGCTGGTTTGACTACGTGCCGCTGGCGTCGAGCACGTTCAGCCCCGGACGGGGCATCGACTTCTACGCGCTCGGTCTGATCTTCAACACTGTCGCCAGCACGGCCACGGCGGTGAACTTCATCGTCACCATCTTCAAGCTGCGCGCGCCGGGAATGTCGCTGAACCGGATGCCGCTGTTCTGCTATGCGTTCCTGGCCGTCTCGTTCGCGCTGATCTTCGCGCTGCCGGCGCTGACCGTGGCGCTGATCTTCCTCGAGCTCGATCGCCGCCTGGGCTTTCATTTCTACGACCCGTCGGCGGGGGGCGACGTGCTGCTGTGGCAGCACCTGTTCTGGATCTTCGGCCACCCCGAGGTCTACATCATCATCCTGCCCTCGTTCGGGATCGCGACGTCGATCATCCCCACCTTCACGCGGCGCAAGATGGTCGCCTTCCCACTCGTCGCCCTGGCCGAGCTGCTGGTCGCCTTCATCGGCTTCGGCGTCTGGGCACACCACATGTTCGCGGTGGGCCTGCCCACGGTGGCGACGATCTACTTCGCCGCGGCCAGCATGATCGTCGTCATCCCCAGCGCGATCCAGCTCTTCGCCTGGATCATGACCATCCTCACCGGAACGCCCTCGTTCAAGACGCCGCTGCTGTGGATCGTCGGCTTCATCGTGACGTTCCTGGTCGGCGGGCTGTCAGGGATCATGTTCGCCGCGATCCCGTTCGACCAGCAGGTGACCGACACCTACTTCGTCGTCGCGCACTTCCACTACATCATCGCCGGAGGCGCGCTGTTTCCGATCATGGCCGGAATCTTCTACTGGTTCCCCAAGGTCACCGGCCGGATGTACCACGAACGCGCCGGCCAGTGGAGCTTCTGGCTGACCTTCATCGGCACGAACGTGACCTTCTTCCCGATGCACATCGTCGGGCTCATCGGGATGCCGCGCCGCCAGTACACCTACCCCTCGGGCCTCGGATGGAACGGCTACAACCTCGTCGAGACGCTCGGGTCCTACCTGCTGGCCGTTGGGCTGCTGGTCGCCGTGGTCAACCTCGTCGTGAGCCTGCGCAAGGGGGCGCGCGTGGGCAACGACCCGTGGGGCGGCGACACGCTGGAGTGGGCCACCACCTCGCCGCCGCCGCCGTACAACTACGCGGTCATCCCGAAGGTCTCGAGCGCGTACGCGATGTGGGACCGGGAGGACCGCGAGGAGGACGCCCGGCGCCTGGCGCGCGGCGAGCGCACGCTGCAGCAAGGGCACGAGACACCGGCCTCCACCGTCCTCGACGCCGACTGGGACGAGATCCTCGACATGCCCGCCGACTCGCCGTGGCCCATCACCCTCGCCGCCGCCACCGCGGGCATTTTCGCGATGCTGCTGCTCGGGCACTACGTCACGGCAGCGGTGTTCGGCGCCATCGCCCTGCTCGTCCTCGTCGCATGGCACGGCCAGGAGCCGCAAGAGGCATGAGTGACGTCACCCGCAGCGTCCATGCCACCACCCCGGCCGCCGCCGCGCGCGTGGCCTCGCAGCGCCGCGCGCTGCCCAACGGCTGGTGGGGGGCGGCCCTCCTCGTCGCGACCGAGGCAACGCTCTTCGCCTGCCTGATCGCGTCGTACTTCTACCTCTACAGCTACACGACCAAGTGGCCGCCGCCGGGGGTCGAACGCCCGAGCGTCGCGCTCCCGCTGGTGCTCGCCGCCGTCCTGGTCGCCACCTGCGTGCCGATGCTGCTCGCCGTGCGTGCCGCGCGCGCGGGCCGCGTCGGCGCGACCGCCGGCTGGGTGGCGCTCGCGCTGGCCGTCCAGGCGGGCTACCTCGCCGTGCAGATCGTCGAGCTCAAGGACGACCTCGACAGCTTCTCGCCGCGCACCGGCGGCGCCTACGCCTCGGCCTATTACACGCTGCTCATCGCCCATCACGCGCACGTGCTGCTCGGGATCCTCATGAGCGCGTGGCTGCTGACGCGGCTGGCGAGCGGCCTGACCAACTACCGCGTCGTGGCCACCCGCGTCATCGCCCTGTACTGGTACTTCGTCGCCGCCGTCGGCGTCGCCGTGACGCTGACCCTCGTGTCGCCGTCGCTATGAGGGTCCCCGATCGCGTGCTGCTGTGGTTCGGCCTCCTCGGGGCGCCCTTCGCTTGGGCCGTGCAGCACGTCGCCGGCTATGGCCTGACGGAGGCGGCGTGCGGCCTGGCCGGGAAGCGCACGGGCGTGGCCCTCGACCTGTGGACGATCGTGGTGACGGCGCTGGGCGAGACCGTCGCCGTACTGGCCGCGGTCGCCGCCGTCGCGGTCTTCCGGGCGACCCGCGACGTCGGCGAGGAGCCCCCCGGCAGCCGGATCCACTTCCTCTCGATCATCGGCATGACGATCAGCCCGCTGTTCGCGCTCATCATCCTCATGAGCGGCCTCGGCTCGGTGTTCCTGACCAACTGCGTGCAGGGATGAGGCGCGCGGCGCTCGCAGCGGTGATCGTCGCGGCAGCGCTGCCCGCGGCGGCGCGTGCACAGCCGCCGGTCGGCATCGTGCGGCCCAACAACGAGGCGGGGCTCACGCCCGCTCAACTCGGCGCCCAGCTCTACGCCGGCAACTGCGCGTCCTGCCACGGCGTCGACGGCAGCGGCATCTCCACTCCGCGGCCGGGCGCCGGAGTCCAGGGCGCCGGACCGCCGCTGCGCGGCGTCGGCGCGCGCGCCGCGGACTTCTACCTGCGCACGGGCTACATGCCGCTGAGCAGGCCCGACGAGCAGCCCACACGCAGCCCACCGTCGTTCGACGACCGCGAGACCCGGGCGCTGATCGACTTCGTCGCGGGCCTCGCGCCGGGCCCGCCGATCCCGAAGGTCGCTCCTGAGCAGGGCAACCTCGCGCAGGGCCAGCGAATGTTCACCGAGCACTGCGCCGGCTGCCATCAGGTGGTCGCCCAGGGCGGCGTCGTGACCGGTGCGCGTGTGCCGCCGCTGCAGGACGCCACTCCCGTGCAGATCGCCCAGGCGGTGCGTACCGGCCCCTACCTCATGCCGCGCTTCTCGCCGCGCCAGATCAGCCGGCAACAGCTCAACTCGATCATCGCCTACGTGCTGACCACGAGGCACCCGTCCGATCGCGGCGGCTGGGGCATCGGCAACGTCGGCCCGGTGCCCGAGGGCATGGTGACGTGGCTGCTCGCCGCCGTCGTGCTGGTCGCCGTGTGCCGGATGATCGGAAAGCGGGTGCGCGGATGAGACGGCTCGGGCGCTGGCTGCTGGGCCTCGTCATCCTCGTCATGAGCTTCTTCCGCGCGGCGCCGCCGCGCGAGCGGATCGTCCCCGAGGGCCGGCCGCAACGGCGCGCCGAAGCGGTCGTCATCGTCCTGCTGCTGGCCGCGGCGCTGTGCGGCGTGGGCTTCGTGGTGGTCTACGCGGTGGACTCGCTGGGCAATCGCACGCAGCTCTTCGGGCTCCTGCTCGGCGGGGCCTTCGCCTTCGTGGCCGCCGCGCTGATCCTCGTCGGCAAGCGCCTGGTGGTCACCGAGGAGCTCGAGGAGGAGTACCCGCCGCCCGAGCACCCGACCGAACAGCTCGAGCTCACGCAGATCGTCCGCGAGAGCTCGAGCCGCTTCACGCGCAAGCGCCTGATGACGGGCGCCGCCGCCACCGCGGCGGGCGCGCTCGGGCTCGCCGCGCTGACGCCGGCGTTGTCGCTGGGTCCGGCGCTGCGGACCGAGCCGCTCCTGCGCACGCCGTGGCGGCGGGGACGGCGGCTGGTCGACGAGAACGGGCGCCGCTACCGCGCTGCCGACATCGACCCGGGCACCTTCTACACCGCCTTCGCAGAGGGCGCGCCCAAGGACGAGATCGGCTCGCCGCTGGTCGTCGTGCGCCTCGACCAGCACGCGCTGAAGCTGCCGCCCGAGCGCAGGAGCTGGGCGCCGGGCGGGATCGTCGCCTACTCGAAGATCTGCACCCACGCGGGCTGCGCGATCGCCCTGTACCGAAAGCCGACGTTCGCGCCGATGCAGCCGCGGCCGGCGCTGGTCTGCCCGTGCCACTACTCGACCTTCGATCCGGCGACGGGCGGGACCGTGCTCTTCGGCCCGGCGGGGCGCGACCTGCCCCAGCTGCCGCTGATGGTCGACCCCGCGGGCGGCCTGCGCGCGGCCGGCAACTTCTCGGGACCGGTCGGCCCGTCGTGGTGGGGCGTGCGCATGTGGCGGGCGCGATCGTGATCCACAAGACCGTCCGCCTCATCGATCGCAGCACCGGCACCTCGCCGTTGCTGAAGAAGGCGCTGCGCTACCTCTTCCCCGACCACTGGTCGTTCCTGCTCGGCGAGGTCGCCCTCTACGCGTTCATCGTGCTGGTCGCCACCGGCATCTACCTGACGCTGTTCTTCGACCCCAGCCTCGCCGAGACGACCTACCACGGCGTCTACGCGCCGCTGCAGGGCACGAAGATGAGCGTGGCCTACAAGTCGGCCGTCGACCTCTCCTTCGAGATCAAGGCCGGGCTGCTGTTCCGCCAGACACACCATTGGGCGGCCGACGTCTTCGTCGCCGCGATGGTGCTGCACCTGATGCGCGTCTTCTTCACCGGCGCCTTCCGCCGGCCGCGGACGCTGATATGGCTCATCGGCCTGCTGATGCTCTTCACGTCGCTGCTGGAGGGCTACCTCGGCTACTCGATCGTCGACGACCTGCTCTCCGGCATGGGCCTGGCGATCGGCTATGGCGTGGCGCTGTCGATCCCGTTCGTCGGCGCCAACCTCGCCGAGCTCATCTGGCAGGGCCCGTACCCCGGGACGACCCTCTTCGAGTCGCGCATGTACATCGTCCACGTGCTCATCCTGCCCGTGCTCATCGCGGTGCTCCTCACCGCGCACCTGGGCCTCGTCGCGCTGCGCCACCACACCCAGTTCCGCGCGACGCCGCGCCAGACCCAGCGCCGGCTGCTCGGCGTTCCGATGTTCCCGGGCCAGGTGCCACGCTCGCTCGGGCTGCTGTTCGCCGTCGCCGCCGTCCTCTTCCTGCTCGGCGGGCTGGTGCAGATCAACCCGATCTGGCAGTGGGGCCCGTACGAGCTGTCGCAGGGCACGAACGGCGCGCAGCCCGACTGGTACCTGGGCTGGCTCATCGGCGCGCTGCGCCTGGTGCCGAGCTTCGACGTGACGATCGGCAGCTACACGCTGGTGCCCAACCCGTTCTGGGGCGGCGCGCTCTTCCCGCTCGTGGTCCTGGGCGTGCTTGCGCTGTGGCCGTGGGCGGAGCGCAGGATCACCGGCGACGAGTCCTTCCACAACCTCCTGGACCGCCCGCGCGATGCGCCGGGGCGCACCGCGGCCGGCGCGGCCTTCATGACCTGGGTCTTCCTGGTCTTCCTGTCGGGCTCGGCCGACCGCGCCTATGTCTTCCTCGGTCTCAGCTACGCCGCGCAGATCTGGGTCTATCGGGTCGCCATCTGGGTGCTGCCGGTCCTCGTCTTCGTGATCGCGCGGCGCTACTGCCGCGAGCTTCAGCGCGCGGACGCGATCGAACACGAGCGAGAACGGGCCGAGCAGGAGGCGCGGGCGCTCGCGCACTGAGCCGCGGGCTCAGATCAGGTCCTTGTCGAGGAGCAGCTCGCCGACGGAGTCCAGGACGGCGCCGTGCAGGATGAGCTCCGATCCGTCGCGCTGGACCAGGCCCTCGCGCGTGAGCTGTTGGAGAGCCGCGGTGGCCGAGGGCCGGCGCACCGCGACGAGGTCGGCGAGCATGTGGTGGCGCAGGCGCAGCGCGATGCGGACGCCCTCCGGTGTCACCCGGCCCCAGCGGTCGGCGAGATGCCAGAGCATGAGCAGCAGGCGGTTGCGGACCTGCGGGTAATGGACGATGGCCATGTTCACGGCCAGCGTGCGCGAGCGCTCCATCGATCGCCCGACCATCGCGAGCGCGACCTGCGGGAACGGCGCGGCGCGCTCGGCGAAGGCCGCGTCGAGGATGGCGAAGCGCACGCGCTCGAGGACCGTGAAGTGCACGTCGAAGGGCAGGGTCACCTCCTCACCGTCGTGCTGCCACGGGCGCAGGAGATCGCCCGGCCCCAGCAGCTCGGCCGCGTAGCGCGAGGGCGCGCCGACGCGCCGCACGACGATCCCCTCGACGATGAGCAGGCCGAAGCCTCCCCGCGCAGCCTCGGCCTCGGCCCCCGGCGTCCACTCGCCCTCATCGACGATCACGTCCGGGGCGAGACAGCGCCGGCGTGCTTCGTCAAGGCGCCAACCATTGAGATCC
>DATBKW010000349.1:0-7088 GCA_036555665.1 Solirubrobacteraceae bacterium
GCGACCGAGTCCGAGCTGCTGACGATCAACTTCGGCCCGCACCACCCGGCCACGCACGGCGTGCTGCGGCTGCTGGTCACGCTCGAGGGCGAGGTCGTGCGCGACCTCAAGCCGATCATCGGCTACCTCCACACCGGCATCGAGAAGACGGCCGAGGACAAGAGCTACTGGAAGGTCATCCCCGTCGTCGAGCGGATGGACTACCTCGCCTACTACTTCAACTCGATGGCCTTCGTCGGCGCCGTCGAGACGCTGCTGGAGGTCGAGGTCCCCAAGCGCGCGCAGTACCTGCGCGTCATCCACATGGAGCTCAACCGGATCATGAGCCACCTCGTGTGGCTGGGCACGAGCGCGCTGGACCTCGGCGCGATCTCGATGTTCTGGTACGGCTTCCGCGAGCGCGAGACGATCCTCGACCTCTTCGAGATGTCCTCCGGCCAGCGCATGCACACGCGCTACTTCCAGGTCGGCGGCGTCATCGAGGACATCCCGCCCGGCTTTGTCGAGCGGGTGCGCGACTTCTGCAGGATCATGCCCGAGCGGGTCGACTCCTACATGGACCTGCTGGCCAAGAACGAGATCGTCCTGCAGCGGCTGCGCAACGTGGCCGCGCTGCCCGTCGACGAGCTGCTGGCGCTCGGTGTCACCGGCCCCCTGCTGCGCGCCGCCGGCCACCCGTGGGACATGCGCAAGGCGACGCCCTACTGCTCCTACGAGGACTTCGACTTCAAGGTCCCCATCGGCACCCGCGGCGACAACTACGACCGCTTCTTCGTGCGGATGCTCGAGATGAAGGAATCGGTGCGGATCATCGAGCAGGCGCTCGACGGCCTGCCCGAGGGCCCGTTCATCACCGAGGACCGCAAGGTCGCGCTGCCGCCGCGCCACGAGCTGGCCACCTCGATGGAGGCGCTCATCCACCACTTCAAGCTCGTCACCGAGGGGTTCCGCGTCCCGCCCGGCGAGGTCTACTACCCGATCGAGTCGCCCCGCGGCGAGCTGGCCTGCTTCGTGCGCTCCGACGGCTCGAGCAAGCCCGCGCGCGTGCACATGCGCGACCCGTCGTTCGTGAACCTGCAGATGACGGCCCCGATGGTCAAGGACTGCTACATCGCCGACCTCATCGCGTCGCTGGCGTGCCTTGACCCCATCATCGGGGGGGTCGACCGCTGATGGCTATAGATCCGGGTCGCGTGCCGCGCTTCGGGCACGGCTCGCGCGTTCCCGGCTGGGACGAGGCCGCCGACCTGGAGAAGGATCCGGCCCCGATCCCGGACCCGGCCACGACGCCGGTGCCCGAGGAGCTGCGGGCGCGCATCGAGGAATACATGGCGCGCTATCCCGATCGCCGCTCGGCCGCGATCCCGGCGCTGCACGCCGTGCAGGAGCGCTACGGCTGGTGTTCGCCGGAGGGCATCGAGCAGGCGGCGTGCGTCATGCGCCTCACGCCTGGATACCTCACCGCCGTGGCGACCTTCTACGACATGCTTTTCACGCAGCCGGTCGGCCGCCACGACGTGTACGTCTGCACGAACATCTCGTGCTCGCTGCGCGGCGCCGACGCGCTCTTCGAGGCCTTCCACGAGCACGGCGGCGGCGACCCGGAGTTCAACATCCGCGCCTTCGAGTGCCTCGGCGCGTGCGACATCGCGCCGATGGTCTCGATCGACGGCAATTACGTCGGGCCGCTCGCGCCCGGCGAGGTGCCCGAGGTGCTCGACGCCGTGCGTCGCGGCGAGGAGCCGTTCCCCGAGCGCCAGATGGCGAACCGCAAGTCCACGGACCCCAACGCCGCATGACGAAGACGCTGTTGCTGAAGGGCATCGACGAGCCCGATCTGCACACCCTCGAGGTCTACGAGCGCGGCGGCGGGTACCAGGCGCTGCGCAAGGCGCTCGGCATGTCGCGCGAGGAGGTGCTGCACGAGCTCGAGGTCTCGGCCATCCGCGGCCGCGGTGGCGCCGGCTTCGCCATGGGCAAGAAGATCTCGTTCCTGCCCAAGGGCCAGATGGACAAGTACCTCGTCTGCAACGCCGACGAGTCCGAGCCCGGCACCTTCAAGGACCGCGAGCTGCTGCAGAAGAACCCGCACATGCTCATCGAGGGCATGCTCATCGCCGCCTACGCCGGCGGGATCACGCGCGCGTTCATCTACATCCGCGGCGAGTACGCGCTGCAGGCCGACCGCCTGGAGGCGGCACTCGAGGAGGCCAAGGCGGCCGGGTACGTCGGCGAACGCGTCCTCGGCTCCGACCTGTCGCTGACGATGTGGGTGCACCGCGGCGCGGGGGCGTATATCTGCGGCGAGGAGACCGCGCTGCTCGACTCGCTGGAGGGCAAGCGCGGCAACCCGCGCCTGAAGCCGCCGTTCCCCGCCAACCAGGGCCTCTACCAGGGCCCGACGCTCATCAACAACGTCGAGACGCTCGCCACCGCGCCGACGATCATCCGCATGGGCGGCGCGGAGTACGCCAAGCTCGGCACCACCGGCTCGACCGGCACGAAGCTCGTCTCGATCTCGGGCCACGTCCAGCGCCCGGGCAACTACGAGATCGAGCTCGGCATCCCGTCGCGCGAGATCATTTACGGCCTGGCCGGCGGTCCGCCCGAAGGTCGAAGCGTGAAGCTGTGGTTCCCCGGCGGCTCGAGCGCCCCGGTGCTCACCGGCGACGACCTCGACATTCCCTACGACTTCGACTCGCTGGCGAAGGCCGGCACGATGCTCGGATCGGGCGCGATCATCGTCGTCGACGACTCGACCCCGGTGGTCGACGTCGCGCTCAAGGTCGCGAAGTTCTACCGCCACGAGTCGTGCGGCAAGTGCACGCCGTGCCGCGAGGGCACCAACTGGACCGTGAAGATGCTCGAGCGCATCGACTCGGGCGAGGCGACGCCGATGGACCTCGACATCATGGCCGCGGTCTGTACGAACATCATCGGCAACTGCCTGTGCGTGCTCGGCGACGCGATGGCGATGCCGATCGGCTCGATGATCGTCAAGTTCCGCCCGGAGTTCGAGGCGCACATCGAGGCGGCGCGGGCGCGCAACGAGCTGGCGACGACCGAGGAGGCGCCGCCCGAGGCCTTGATCCAAGGAGCCGTGGCGTAGTGCCCCGGCCCGAGCAGCGGATGGTCACCTTCTCGATCGACGGGCTCGAGGTCACCGCGCCCGAGAACGCGATGCTCGTCGACGCCGCCAAGTACGGCGACGTCGAGATCCCGGTCTTCTGCTACGAGCCCAAGCTCGGCGCGCCGGTCGGCGCCTGCCGCATGTGCCTGGTGGAGATCGAGGGCATCCCCAAGCTCCAGACCGGCTGCTCGACCCCGGTCAAGGACGGCATGGTCGTCCACACCCAGACCGACCGCGTCAAACAGGCGCAGGAAGCGATCGTCGAGTTCCTGCTCATCAACCACCCGCTCGACTGCCCGGTGTGCGACAAGGGCGGCGAATGCCCCCTGCAGGACATCTCCTTCGGCTGGGGCGGCGGACGGTCGCGCTTCATCGAGCCCAAGCGCCACTTCCAGAAGCCGCTGGCCCTCAGCCCACTGGTCGCCATCGACCGCGAGCGCTGCATCCTGTGCTACCGCTGCGTGCGCTTCAGCCAGGAGATCGCCGAGGACTACCAGCTCGTCCTCGAGGAGCGCGGCGCGCACACCTACGTCTCGACCTTCGACGGTCACCCCTATGTCGCCCCGTTCAGCGGCAACATCGTCGAGCTGTGCCCCGTCGGCGCGCTCACCTCCCAGCCTTACCGCTTCCGCGCGCGGCCATGGGACATCGAGGGCTCGGGCTCGGTGTGCACGCTGTGCCCGGCGCAGTGCAACGTGACCTTCACCGTGCGCGACGAGCGCGTCCTGCGCGTGCTCGGGCGCGACAACGTCGAGGTCGACGACGGCTGGCTGTGCGACAAGGGCCGCTTCGCCTACCAGGCGGTGCATGTCGACGAGCGCGTCACGCAGCCGCTCATCCGCGACGGTGGCGAGCTGCGCGAGGTCAGCTGGGAGCGCGCGCTCTCCGAGGCGGCCGCCGCGCTGCGCCGCGCCAACGGCCGCGTCGGCGCGATCGCGGGCGGCGAGACGACCAACGAGGAGGGCTTCCTCCTGCAGCGCCTCATGCGCGAGGGCCTGGGCTCCGGCGACCTGGACTCGCGGCCGGGCGGAACGCTCGCGCTCGACCTGCACCGCGCGCTCGGCGCGCCCGACCTGCAGGCGACGGTGGCCGACCTCGAGTTCGCCCACAGCGTGCTCGTGCTCGACTGCGAGCCGGTCGACGACATGCCGATCGTCGACCTGCGCATCCGCAAGGGCGTGCGCCGGCGCCACGTCAAGCTCGCGGTGGCCACGAGCAGGCCGTCGTCGCTGGATCCCAACGCGAGCGCAACCGCGCGCTTCGCGCCGGGCGCGGGCGAGGCGTTTGTCATGGCGCTCAGCGCCGCGCTCGGAGGCGGCGACGTCGCCGGGCCCGCGCAGGCCGCGGGAGCCGACGCCGCCGAGATCCGCGCCCTGGGGCGCTCGCTGCAGGCGGGCGACGACGTCGTGATCCTCTACGGCGAGCAGCTGGTGTCCGGGCCGCGCGGCGAGCACGCGGCGCGCGCCCTGCTCGACCTCGCGCGCCGGCTCGAGCTGACCTCCGGGCGCGAGGGCGCGGGCCTGCTGTGCGTGCCGGCCGGCACCAACGGCCGCGGCCTGACCGAGGCCGGCGTGCTGCCCAACGCCGGCCCGGGCCTGGCCGACGTCGAGCAGTCCGGCCGCGACACCGCGGCGATCGCGGCCGCCGCGAGCGCCGGCGAGCTGACGGCGCTGTACCTGATGCACTGCGACCCGCTCGTCGACCTGCCCGGCCGCGATGCGTGGGCCGGCGCGCTGGAGCGCGCGACCACGGTGGTCGCGCACGCCGCCTTCCTCACCGACGGCGTCCGCGAGCACGCCAACGTCGTCTTCCCCGCCGAGAGCTACGCCGAGAAGGAGGGCACGCTCACGCATCCCGATGGGCGCGTGCAGCGCCTGCGCCCGGCGATCGGCCACCCCGGCGCGACGCGCTCAGAGTGGTCGGTGATCGCCGACCTCGCCCGCCGCCTGGACCTCGACCTCGGCGTGCTGACCGGCGCCATGGCCAGCGCCCAGCTCTTCGCCGCGGTGCCCTTCTACGCCGGCCTGACGCTCGAGGCGATCGGCGGCAAGGGCGTGCGCTGGCAGGAGCGCGAGGCCGCGGCGACCTTCCCCGCGGCCGAGCCGGAGGCGGCCGACGGCGCCGAGCCGCCGAGCGCGGCGGACGCCAACGGCCGGCTGCGGCTGGGCACCTTCCGCTCGATCTGGAACGCCACCGAGGTGCGCGTCTCCCCCGCGCTGCGCTTCCTGCACCCCAAGCTGCGCCTGGAGATCTCGCCCGCCGACGCCCAGCGCCTCGAGCTCTTCCAGGGCGATCACGTCGTCGTCGGCTCCGACGGCCACACGGTCGACGCGACCGTGACCCTGCGCGAGACGATGCCGGAGGGCAGCGTGTTCCTGGAGACCAACGCCCTGGACGGCCCGCTGGTGGAGGTGCGCCGAGCATGACCCTCCCGCTCGCCGAGGTCGGCTACTTCGAGCCGTGGTGGATGCAGATCCTCAAGGCGATCGTGATCTTCGCCGTCGGCCTGCAGCTCGTCCCCATCGTGCTCCTCGTCGAGCGCAAGCTGCTCGGGCGCTTCCAGAACCGCTACGGCCCCAACCGCGTGGGGCCGTTCGGGATGCTGCAGCCTCTGGCCGACATCGGCAAGCTGCTCACCAAGGAGCAGTTCCGGCCGCGCACCTCGATCGGCTGGCTGTTCGCGCTGGCGCCGCTGATCTCGATAACGACCGCGGTCGCCGCCTTCGCGATCATCCCGTTCGGCGACACCGTCGACATCTTCGGGACCAAGACCGGGCTGTACGGCATCGACGTCTCGATCGGGCCGCTGTATCTCTTCGCCTTCGGCGCCGTGGCCTTCTACGGGATCATGCTCGGCGGCTGGTCGTCGGGCTCGAAGTACTCGTTCCTGGGCTCGATGCGCGCCGCCGCGCAGCTCATCTCCTACGAGGTCTCGCAGGGCCTGGCCCTCCTCGGCGTGATCATGACCGCGGGCACGCTGTCGCTGACCGGGATCGTCTACGCCCAAGAGGGCATGTGGTACGTCATCCCGCAGATCGTCGGCTTCCTGATCTTCCTCACCGCGTCGTTCGCCGAGACCAATCGTCCGCCGTTCGACCTCGTCGAGGCCGACGCCGAGCTCGTGCAGGGCTACATGACCGAGTACGGCGGCGGGCGCTTCGCCTCCTACTACTTCGCCGAGTACCTCAACGTGCTGGTGGTCTCCGGCGTGGTGACCACCGTCTTCTTCGGCGGCTGGCTGCTGCCGTTCGGGATCGATCCGCCCAACTGGGTCGACCCGTTCGTGGTGCTGGCGAAGATGGCGTTCGTCGTCGTCTTCTTCATCTGGATCCGGGCGACGCTCCCGCGCCTGCGCTACGACCAGCTGATGAGCTTCGGCTGGAAGGTGCTGCTCCCGCTGGCGACCCTCAACGCGCTGGTGACCGCGATCGTGGTGGTGGCATGAGCGAGGCAAGGTGGAATCTGCCCGAGGAGACCATCGAGGTCGTCCGCAGCCCGCAGCCGAGCCCCGCCGGCGGCACCTACCGCGCCTTCGGCGAGACGCTGCGCGGCCTGAAGACCACTTTCCGGCGCGGCATCGTCCAGGGCGTGACCACCTTCCAGTACCCCGAGGAGAAGATCCCGGTCTATCCGCGCTTCCGCGGCCGCCATCGCCTGCACCGCTTCGAGGACACGGGCCTCGAGAAGTGCGTCGGCTGCTCGCTGTGCGCGGCCGCCTGCCCGGCGGACTGCATCCGCGTGGTGGCCGCCGAGAACACACCCGAGCATCGCATCAGCGCCGGCGAGCGCTACGCGGCCGTCTACGAGATCAACCTCTCGCGCTGCATCTTCTGCGGCTACTGCGAGGTCGCCTGCCCGTTCGACGCGATCACGATGGGCAACGACTTCGAGATGTCCGACTACTCGCGCACCGACCTCATCTTCACCAAGGAGATGCTGCTGGCCGAGCCCTTCGAGC
>DATBKW010000350.1:0-10185 GCA_036555665.1 Solirubrobacteraceae bacterium
GTCGACGTACACGCAGCCGAGGCGGTTGACCGCGCGCTGGAAGCCGCCGAAGTTGACGTTGACGACGTGGTTGATCGGAATGTGCAGCAGGTTGCGGACCGTCTTGACCGCCAGCGCCGGGCCGCCGTAGGAGTACGCCGCGTTGATCTTCGTCGTGTCGATCCCGCCGCCCGGCACCTGGATCGGCACCTTGAGGTCGCGCGGGATGTTCATGACCGCGGTCGCTTCCTTCGACGGGTCCAGGCGGACGAGCATCATCGTGTCCGAGCGCGCCGGGTTGTCCTGCTTGACGTCGATGAAGCGCCGATCGGAGCCGAGGACGAGGATCGTCTGCGGCTTGCCGGCGGGGACGTCGTCGAGCGCGCCCTTCAGGCCCGGGATCGTATGCCCAACGCTCTCGTTGCGGATGACGTTGACGAGCTCGTCGACCTCCAGCAGGCCTGCCGAAGCGACGGCCCCCGCGGTGAGCAGCGTGATGATGACGCCGGCAATCGCGAAGCGCTTGTACATGCCGAAGGCGACACGCGGGGGCTTTTCGTCTGGGAAGGCGCTCATCGAGGACTGCAGAGAGGGTAGGCGAGGCTTCGGCGTACTTCGCCGGGAGCGGGCAGCGTCCTACGCCAGCCCACCCTCGACAGCGCGCAACGGAGCCTGCTCCTGGCGCTCGAGCCATGCCGGCAGATGCCGCACGAAATCGCCGAGCGCCCGGCGATACCGAGCCAATGAGGATATCGACACCCATTCGTGCGGCCCGTGGTGTCCACCGCCGACCGGGCCGAACTCGACCGCCGGGATGCCCGCCTCGACGAAGTAGATGACGTCGGAGGCGCCGTCGCGGCCGATCGACAGCGCTTCGCCTTCGATCGAGCGCCCGACGGCGTCGCGCAGCGCGAGCACGTAGGGGTTGCGCCGCGAGACCGTGGTCGGCGCGCGCGTGAAGGTCTTGACGATCTCGAGATCGCCGATGGCGCGGATCTGATCGAGGATCTCGTTGTGGTCCTGGTTGGGCAGGAAGCGGATGTCGACGTCCATCGTGCAGACGTCGGGGACCTTGTTGAACGCGTCGCCGCCGACGATGCGCGCGAGGTTGATCGACGGGCGGTCGAACAGGTCCGACGACTCGCGGCTGAACGGCAGGGTCTCGATCCGGCGGAAGGCGTCGTGGGCCTTGAGGATGGCGTTGTCGCCCAGCCACGGCGTCGAGCCGTGTGCCGCGGTCCCCGATACCTGGACGCGAACCGCGAGCACGCCCTTGGCCTGGACGCCGATGTGCAGGTCGGTGGGCTCGCCGGTGAGCGCGAAGTCTCCCCGCAGGCCCTCCTTGACGAGGATGTCGGTCGCGCGGCGCGTGACGTCCTCGGACTCCTCGTCGGGGACACAGACGAGACGCACCCGGATCTCCTCCTGCGCGGCGGCGTCCTTGAGCGCGTACATCATCGCCGCCAGCGCGCCCTTCATGTCGTAGGCGCCGCGGCCGATCAGCCGGTCGCCGTCGACGCGCGGCGTGAACTGACCCTCGCGGGCGGGCACGACGTCGAGGTGGCCGTGCATGATGACGGTCGGCGCCGTCTCCGGCCCGACCTCGGCCAGGATGACGGGCAGCCCGTCGTGCTCGCGGCCGTCGACGGTGATCTCGCGGGACTCCAGCCAGCCCTTGACGAAGCCGGCGGCCGCGCGCAGGCCCTCGCCCGTCGCGGTGTCGTAGGTGATCAGGTGCTCGGCGAGGACGCATTCGTCCATGGCCCGTCAGGATACGGCCATGGCGCAGCGCATCGTCGTCTTCGGCGCGACCGGCTACACGGGCGAGCTCACGGCGCGGGCGCTGGTCGCGCGCGGCACGCAGCCGATCCTGGCGGCGCGCACCGAGGCGCGCGTACGGGCGCTGGCCGACGAGCTCGGCGGCCTGGAGTGGGCGGTGGCGGACGTCGAGCGGCCCGACTCGGTCCGCGCGCTCGTCGAGCGCGGCGACGTGCTCGTGTCGACGGTCGGGCCCTTCGCGCGCTGGGGCGGGCCGGCCGTCCAGGCGGCGATCGCCACCGGCGCGCACTACCTGGACTCGACGGGCGAGGGCGGCTTCATCCGCGACGTGTTCGAGCGCTACGGCGGCGCCGCCCAGGCTGCCGGCTGCGGGCTGATCACCGCCTTCGGCTTCGACTTCGTGCCGGGCAACCTCGCCGGCGCCCTCGCGCTGCGCGACGCCGGCGAGGCCGCGACTTCGGTGCAGATCGGCTACTTCTCGCCCGGCGCGGGCTCGTCGTCGATGAGCGGCGGCACGCGCGCCAGCGCCACGGGTGTGATGTTCGCGCGAGGCTTCGCCTGGCGCGGAGGGCGGCTGGTCGGCGAGCGCCCGGCGCGCCATGGTCGCTCGTTCGAGCTGCGCCCGGGCAAGCGCGCTCCGGCGGTCAGCGTGGCGGGCTCCGAGCACTTCGCGCTGCCGCGCGTGCACCCGGGGCTGCGCGACGTCTCCGTCTACCTGGGCTGGTTCGGGCCGCTCTCGGACCCGATGCGGGCGCTGTCAGCCGGCGTGTCGGCGGTGACGAAGGTGCCGGGCGCACGCGACGCGCTGCAGGGGCTCTTCGGGCATTTCGTGAAGGGCTCGTCCGGCGGGCCCGACGCCGCCGCCCGCGCGACGAGCAGGTCGCTGGTGCTCGCCGAGGCCTACGACGCCTCCGGGGCGCAGCTCGCGCAGGTCCGCCTGGAGGGCATCAACGGCTACGACCTCACCGCCGGTTTCCTGGCCTGGGGCGCGGAGATGGCCGCCGCGGATGCCCTGAAGGGGGTCGGCGCGCTGGGGCCGGTCGACGGGTTCGGGCTCTTCGAGCTGGAGGCCGGCTGTGCGGAGGTGGGGCTGGCGCGGGTGTAGGTCTGCGCTTACCCCGTGCCCTCGGCGCGTTCCTTCAGCCCTTCGGCCGCGCCGCCGAGCAGGAACTCGCGCACGCGGTCCTCCATCGAGCCGCGCAGCAGCATCCCGAGCATCATGCCGGGGTCGACCTCGAGCCCGTATGTCGCGCGTACGAGCCCGTCGCCGAGCTCGTCGAAGCGCCACTCGCCGTTCAGCGCCTTGACGTCGCCGCGCTCCTGCGCCCACGCGATCCGCTCGTGCTCGCGATAGGTGAAGCGCAGGCGCGCGCGGATCGTTCGCACGCGCGCGTCGAACTCCGCGTCGACGCTCGCCGCGCGGCCCGCGCCGTCGCGCTCGAGCACGTCGACGTCCTGCAGCGACGCTTGCCACCCGGGCGCCCGCTCGATGTCGGCGGCGATCGCGTAGCAACGCACCAGCGGTGCCTGGATCTCCACCGTCCGCTCGCCGCGCAAAACGCCCATCACGCCACCACCGGATCGACAAGGGTGAACTCGCGGCCGTCTACGAGGCCGCGGTTGGTTACGCGCAGCGCCGGGATGACGCCCAGCGAAAGGAAGGAGACCATCATGAACGGATACTCAAGCGGACAGCCGAGCTCCTTGTAGGCGCGGTCGAGCGAGCGCACCTCATCGGCGACCTCCGGGACCGAGCGGTCGGAGATCAGGCCGGCGATCGGCAGGCGCACCTCGCCGATCACCTCGCCGCCGTCGACGGCGACCATGCCGCCCCCCGTCTCGCGCAGGCGCGCGACCGCCGCGAGCATGTCGTCGTCGTTCATGCCCACCACGAGCAGGTTGTGGTTGTCGTGCGCGACGGTGCTGGCGACCGCGCCGCGCTCCAGCCCGAGCCCCTGGACGAAGGCGACGCCGATCGTGCCGGGCCCGCCGTGGCGTTCGATGCTCGCCGCCTTGGCCAGGTCGAGGGCGGGGTCGGCGCGCACCTCGCCGCTTGCCACCGGAGCCTCGACGACCCGGTGCTCGGTCGCGAGCTCGCCGGGGACCATGCCGATCGCCCTGACGCGCGCGGTGGAGCCCGACGCGGCCACGCGCAGGTCGTCGACCGTGACGTCGCGCGCCACCCGCACCGTCGAGCGGGCCCGGGCCGGGTACTCGTAGCCCGGCTGCTCGTCGCCGATGGCCTCGCCGTCGGCGAGCACGAGATGCGGGCGCATAGCGCGCAGGTCCTCGACCAGCAGCACGTCGGCGCAGCGGCCCGGGGCGATCGAGCCGATGTCGTGGCGGCGCCCGAGGTACTCGGCCGCGTTGACCGTCGCCATCTGGATAGCCGGCAGCGGGTCCAGACCGCAGCGGATCGCCGTGCGCACGGCATGGTTGAGGTGGCCGACGGTGACCAGCGTCTCGGGGTGCATGTCGTCGGTCACCAGGAGCGCGTGGCGCGAGTCGATGCCGTCCTCGAGCAGCAGCGGCGCGAGCTTCTCGACGTCGTGCCACGCCGAGCCCTCGCGCAGCTGGACCCACATCCCGGCGCGCAGCTTGGCCAGCGCGTCGTCGCGCAGGACCGTCTCGTGGTCGGAGTCGACGCCGGCGGCGAGATAGGCGTGCAGGCGATGGTCGTCCCAGCCGTGCAGGCTCCAGTGCCCGGTCACCGGCAGGCCGGCGTCGAGCACCGCGCCGATCATCTCGTGCGTCGCGGGATCGGACTCGATGACGCCCGGCATGTTCATCATCTCGCCGAGCGCGGCGACGCCCTCCCAGCCCAGCGCCTCGCGGATGTCGTCGGGCGTGATCGCGGCGCCGGCGTCCTCGAAGCCCGGCAGCGCGGGCACGCAGGAGGGCACGGCGAGCAGGACCTTGAGCTGCAGCGCGCTGCCCTCTTCGAGCATCCAGCGGATGCCCTCGAGGCCGAGCACGTTGGCGATCTCGTGGTTGTCGATGAGCACGGTCGTCGTGCCGTGCGGGAGCACCGCCTCGGCGAAGCGCGCCACCGTGACCATGGCCGACTCGACATGCAGATGGGTGTCGATCAGGCCCGGTACGAGGTAGGCGCCGTCGGCGTCGAGCAGCCGCGTCGCCGGCCCGCGCGTGTGCGCGCAGTCGCCGAACATCGCGATGCGGCCCGACTTGACGGCGACCTCGGCCCCGTCGAGCACCTCGCGCGTGTGCACGTTGACGAGCCGCCCGCCGGTGATGACGAGGTCGGCGGGCTCGCGGCCCATGCAGACGTCGGAGAGCACGCGGCTGACGCTCGACAGCGTGGGACGCCCGTGGATCATGCCTGGCAGCTTCTCAGCTACCGGATATGCGCAGGAACGCCTCCCAGCGCCTGCGGTCGCGCAGGGCGCGGCGCTGCTCCTCGGAGCCGTCCTCGGCCTGCTCGACCGCGTCCTCAGCCCTGCGCAGGCGGTCCTGGAGGTCGGAGGTGTTCAGCTGGTCGGGTGCAAGCGCCTCCTCGACCAGCACGAGCACGCCGTCGGGCCCGACCTGGATGTAGCCCTCGCCCTGGGCGTAGCGCTCGACGTCGGACTCCGAGCGATACAGGCGCAGCTCGGTCGGCTCGAGCATGCCGAGCAGCGGCTGGTGGTTGGCCAGCACGCCGATCGAGCCGACCGTGGTGCGCGTCGAGACCATCTCGACCTCGTCGTTGAAGACCTCGCCCTCGGGCGTCAGGACCTCGACCTTGAACGGCGTGCGGGCCATCAGCCCTCTTTGTCCTCGTCACCGCCGTTGTCGTCCTCGGCCGCGGCAGTCTCCTCCTCGGCCGCGTCTTCGGACTCCTCGGCCTTCTCCGCCTTCGGCCGCTCGTCGCGGCGGCCCGAGCCCTTGTTCGCCGCCTCGACCACCTCGTCGATCCCGCCCTTCATGAAGAAGGCCGACTCGGGCAGCTCGTCGTGCTGGCCGTCGAGGACCTCGCGGAACGAGCGGACCGTCTCGTCGATCGGCACATACACGCCCGGCGTGCCGGTGAACTGCTCGGCGACGTGGAACGGCTGGCTGAGGAAGCGCTCGATCTTGCGGGCACGCTGGACGGTGACCTTGTCCTCGTCGGAGAGCTCGTCGATGCCGAGGATCGCGATGATGTCCTGCAGCTCGCGGTAGCGCTGCAGCGTCTCTTTGACCTCGGTCGCGACCTGGTAGTGCTCGTCGCCGAGGATGTCGGCTTTGAGGATCGTCGACGTCGAGTCCAGCGGGTCGACGGCCGGGTAGATGCCCTTCTCGGAGATCGCGCGCGACAGCGTCGTCGTCGCGTTGAGGTGCGCGAACACCGAGGCCGGCGCGGGGTCGGTGAGGTCGTCGGCCGGGACGTAGATGGCCTGGATCGAGGTGACCGATCCCTCGCGGGTGGAGGTGATGCGCTCCTGCAGCTGGCCCATCTCGGTCTCGAGCGTCGGCTGGTAGCCCACCTGCGAGGGCATCCGTCCGAGCAGCGCCGAGACCTCCGAGCCGGCCTGTACGAAGCGGAAGATGTTGTCGATGAACAGCAGCACGTCCTGGCCCTGCTCGCGGAAGTACTCCGCCATCGTCAGGCCCGACAGCGCCACGCGCATGCGCGCGCCGGGCGGCTCGTTCATCTGGCCGAAGACGAGCATCGTCTTGTCGATGACGCCCGACTCGGTCATCTCCAGCCACAGGTCGTTGCCCTCGCGCGAGCGCTCGCCCACCCCGCAGAACGCGCTCAACCCGCCGTGCTCCTGGGCCAGGTTGTGGATGAGCTCCTGGATGATCACCGTCTTGCCGACGCCGGCCCCGCCGAAGAGGCCGACCTTGCCGCCCTTGGCGTAGGGCGCCAGCAGATCGACGACCTTGATCCCGGTCTCGAACATCTCGGTGGTCGGCGTGAGGTCCTGGACGTCGGGGGCGTCGCGGTGGATCGGCCAGCGCTCCTTGACCTCGATCTCCTCGCCCTCGTCGATCGTCTCGCCGAGCAGGTTGAAGATGCGCCCGAGCGTGACCTCGCCGACCGGCACGGTGATCGGGCCGCCGGTGTCGACGACCTCGACGCCGCGCGCCAGGCCGTCGGTGGTGTCCATGGCGACGGCGCGGACGCGGTCGTCGCCGAGGTGCTGCTGCACCTCGCACACGAGCAGCTGACCGTTGTTCTCAACGGTGATCGCGTGGTTGATCTCGGGCAGCTCGTCGGGGAAGACGGCCTCGATGACGACGCCCTGGATCTCCTCGATCCGCCCGGTGTTCTGCTTGGTCTCAGTAGCGGCCATTGGTCTCCGTTCACACGAGCGCTTCGGCGCCCGCAACAACTTCCATGATCTCCTGCGTGATCTCCGCCTGGCGGGCGCGGTTCATCTCGAGCGTGAGGTCCTCGATGACCTCGCCGGCGTTCTCCGAGGCGTTGCGCATGGCGGTCATGCGCGCGCCCAGCTCCGAAGCGGTCGACTCGAGCAGCGCCCGGTAGAGCGAGATCTCGACGTAGTCGGGGATGAGGCGCTGGAGGATCTCCTCGGGATCGGGCTCGTACTCCACCAGCGCGTGGTGGCCCGTCTCCTCCTCGTCCTCGTCGTCCTGGGCCTCGAGGATCGTCGCCTCCTGCAGCGGCAGCAGCGTCTCGCGGCGGACCTCCTGAACCAGCGGCGAGATGTAGCCGTTGTAGAAGACGTCGACGCGATCGACCTTGCCGTCGATGTAGGCGGTCATCAGGTCTTCGGCGATCTCGCGCGCGTCGGCGTAGGCGGGGCGCTCGGTGAAGCCCGTGTAGGCGCCCGCGACCTCGCGGCCGCGGAAGGTCAGCGACGAGACTCCGCGCCGGCCCGACGCGTAGAAGGTGACCGCGCGCCCGTCGCCCTCGTGCTCGGAGGCGGCGCGCAGCCCCGCGCGCAGAATCTGCGAGTTGAACGCGCCGGCCAGGCCGCGGTCGGCGGTGACCAGGAGCACGGCGACCGTGTTCTCGTTCTCGTGCTGCTGGAGGATCGGCAGCTTGCCGACCTCCCCGCCCGCCGCCTCGGCCGCCTGGCGCGTCATGCGGCGGATCGCGCCTGCGTACGGGCGCAGGTGGGCGATGCGCTGCTCGGCGCGGCGCAGGCGCGCGGCCGCGACCATCTCCATGGCCCGCGTGATCTTCCGGATGTTCTTGACCGAATCGATCCGGTTCTTGACGTCGCGCTGTGAGGCCATGACCTAGGCGACCGACTAAGCGGTCGCCGCCGCCTCCTCTTCCTTGTCCTCGGACTCTTCGCCCTCGTCCTCGCCGGAGCGGTCGCCGTCCTCGGCGGACCGCGAGCGGATGCCCTCCTGCTCGCGCGTCGTCTCGCCGACCTCGCGGTCCTCGAGGGGCTGGCCCTCCTCGTCGAGGTCGTAGCCGAAGTCGTCGGCGAAGCCGGCGACGGCGTTGCGGACGGCCTCCTGCGTCTCGTCGCTCCAGTCGCCCTCGCGGATCTTGTCCAGCGTGTCCGATCCCTCCGAGCGCATGCGCTGCTGCAGGCCGTTGAGGAACTCGGGGACGCGCTCGGTGTTGATGCGGTCCACGAAGCCGTTGGTGGCGGCGAAGACCTGGACCACCTGGTCCTCGACGGGCAGCGGCGAGCGCTCGTTCTGGTTGAGCGTCGTCACCAGCCGCTCGCCGCGCGCCAGCGTGCGCTGCGTCTCGACGTCGAGGTCCGACCCGAACTGGGCGAACGCCTCGAGGTCGCGGTACTGCGACAGCTCGAGCTTCAGGCGGCCGGCGACCTTCTTCATCGGGGCGATCTGCGCGTTGCCGCCCACGCGCGACACCGAGATGCCGACGTTGATGGCGGGGCGCACGCCCGAGTAGAAGAGCTTGGCCTCGAGGAAGATCTGGCCGTCGGTGATCGAGATGACGTTGGTCGGGATGTAGGCCGACACGTCGCCGGCCTGCGTCTCGATGACCGGCAGCGCGGTCAGCGAGCCGCCGCCCTCCTCGTCGGAAAGCTTGCAGGCGCGCTCGAGCAGGCGGCTGTGCAGGTAGAAGACGTCGCCGGGGTAGGCCTCGCGGCCCGGCGGGCGGCGCAGGAGCAGCGACATCTGCCGGTAGGCGTAGGCGTGCTTGGTGAGGTCGTCGTAGATGCAGAGCGCGTGCTTGCCGTTGTAGGTGAAGTGTTCGGCCATCGCGCAGCCCGCGTAGGGCGCCATGAACTTGATCGGGGCGGCCTCGTCGGCGGGCGCCGCCACGATGATCGTGTTCTCCAGCGAGCCGGCCTCCGCGAGCGTCTCCGCGAGCCCGACGACCGTCGCCATGCGCTGCCCGATGGCGACGTAGACGCAGATCAGGTCCTTGTCCTTGTTGTTGATGATCGTGTCGATCGCGATCGCCGTCTTGCCGGTCTGGCGGTCGCCGATGATCAGCTCGCGTTGGCCGCGGCCGATGGGGATCATCGAGTCGATCGCCTTCAGGCCGGTCTGCATCGGCTCCTTCACCGGCTGGCGCTTGACGACGCCGGGCGCCTTGATCTCGGCCGGCCGCGTCTCGGTGGACTCGATGTCGCCCTTGCCGTCGAGCGGGTTGCCGAGCGGATCGACGATGCGCCCGAGGAGGCCCTCGCCGACGGGGACGTCGAGCAGCTCGTCGGTGCGCTTGACGGTGTCGCCCTCGACGATCTTGTCCCACTCGCCGAAGAGCACGACGCCGACGTTGTCGGACTCGAGGTTGAGGGCCAGGCCGGTGACGCCGTGGGGCAGCTCGAGCATCTCGAAGGCGCGGCAGTTCTCCAGGCCGTGCACGCGCGCGATGCCGTCGGCCACCGACAGCACGGTGCCGACCTCGGTCAGCTCGGCGGCGTCGGTGTCGAGGCCCTCGATCCGACTCTTGAGGATGCTGGTGATCTCGTCAGGCTTGATCTGCATTGCGTGTGGCTCCTTGATCAGGCCTTGGAGACCTGCTTGCGTAGGTTCTCGAGTCGGGTGCGGATCGACGCGTCGATGATGGAGTTCCCGACGCGCACGACGATGCCACCGATGACGTCAGGATCGACGCTGCTCGTCAGCTCTACGGTACGGCCTGTCTGACGCCCGATCTCCTCGCCGATGCGCTCGGCCACCGACGGATCGAGCTCGACGGCGCTGGTGATCTCCACCGGAAGGAGCTTGTTGGCCTCCTCCCACATCCGGTCGTACTCGCGGCGCACGCGGAAGATGACCGGCATGCGGTGGTTCTCCAGCAGCAGCGAGAAGAAGTTGGCGACGGTGTCGTCGGCGTCGGTGACCGCCTTGGCCAGGCCCGCCTTCTTCTCCTCGGTGGAGAAGTAGGGCGAGAACAGGAACGTCTGCAGCTCGCGCGACTCGTCGAGCGCATCGGCGAACTGGCCGAGCTGCTCGCGCACGAGGTCGAGCTTGTCCTGCTCCTCGGCCACCTCGAACAGCGACCGCGCGTAGACCCGGGCGATCTCTTCCACTAGT
>DATBKW010000351.1:0-1893 GCA_036555665.1 Solirubrobacteraceae bacterium
TGCCGTAGATCTGCTCCAGGAAGTGGATCATCTCGTCGTGGCGCCGGAACTCGGGGTTGTCGTGCTCGATGTCGCGCGGCGTGAGGTCCTTGACGCGCTTGACCTCGACCTGGTCGATGACCGCGTCGAAGATCTTCTCCCGGGGCGAGTGCTGGTAGCCGATGGTCACCATGACCGCCTGGTTCTTGCGGTACTTGTGCGACTTGTCGCCCAGCCGGATCGTCGCGGTCTTGCGCCCGCGCTTCAGTTGATCCCCGAACAGGGTCGAATAGAAGTTCAGCACCTGCATGTGGCGGCCTGCACCCTACTAAGTGGTGCGCGTGCGCGACAGGGCTCGGCCGACCATCTCGCGCTCGCCCTCGTAGCTGAGATCGCGCGCGGCGTCCTCCAGCGCGAGCCAGCGCGCGTGCTCGACCTCGACGTCGTGATCGTCGACGTGGCCGCTGACGTACTCGAGCAGGAAGAAGCTGACGACCTTGGCGATGCGCCTGCCGTTGCGCGTGTACCAATAGCGCACGTCGCCGAGCTTCTCGACGAGCCGGCTCTCGACGCCGGCCTCCTCGCGGACCTCGCGCAGGGCGGCCTCGGCGGCCGACTCGCCCGGCTCCGGATGGCCCTTGGGGAGGGCGAGAACCTTCGAACCGTCGGCGGCGCGGCGCGTCGGCACGATCACCACGCACCGCCCGTCGCGCACGACCACGCCACCGGCGCTGAACTCTGATGACGTGGGCGGCACCTTGGACATGTTGCCAAGCAGCCGCGTGAGCGATGAAACTCGGCGGGTGACGAGGGGCCCGCGATGAGCCGCGAGCGGTGGATGGCGCTCTGCTTCGCCGTCGGCTCCGTGTGCTTCCTGATCGGACCGTTTCCCGGCTACGTGCAGCTCGTCGGCGCCGGTGCCGACGCGGTGACCTTCTTCGTCGGTTCGATCTTCTTCACCGCCGGCGGGGGACTCCAGACGTGGTTGAGCGTCGCGCACCGTCACGAGGCCGGTGCGGGTCGCGCCGCATGGTGGGCCGCGACGATCCAGTCGGCCGGCACGCTGTTCTTCAACGTCACGACCTACCAGGCCATGCACACGAGCCTGTCCAACTCCGCCTACGACAGGCTCGTCTGGCGGCCCGACGCGTTCGGCTCGATCTGCTTCCTCGTGTCGGGCTTCATCGCCTACCGGGCCTCGCCGCGGCACGGGCGGTTACCGGCGCGTGGCGGGCCGGGATGGTGGGAGCCGGCCGTCAATCTGCTGGGCTGCATGTTCTTCGCCATCTCCGCCGTCGCGGGCTACGTCGTGCCCACCAAGGGCTCGATGATCGACCTCGCCGCGGCGAACTGGAACACCTGCCTTGGCGCCGCCTGCTTCCTGGCCTGCGCGGTGGCCACGCTGCTGACCGGGCACACGCTGAAGTCGCCACGGCTGCGGCGCCTGCGCGACCGGATCGCTCAGTACACGTAGTTGCCGAGCGCCTCCGGGTCGTGGACGGTGATGCGTCCGCGGCCCTGGGTGATGACGCCCGCGCGCTCGAGCACCGCGAGGAAGCGGCTGGCCGACTCGCGCGAGGAGCCCGCGAGCTGCGCGATGTCGGCCTGGGTGATGGTCACCAGGACGTCCTTGTCGCCGGCGCCCTCGCTCTGGGCCTGGCGGACGAGCCCGTCGAGCACGACGGCGACGCGGCTCTGCACGGTCTGGAACGACTGGCGGGCCAGGCGCTCGTTGGCCTCGCGCAGGCGGCGGCCGAGGGAGATGACGAGTTTGACCGCGATGTCGGCGTGCTCGCGCAGCAGGCGGCGCATGTCGGCGCCGAGGACGGCGATCGCGTGCAGCTCGTCGAGCGTCTCGATCGTGGCCGAGCGGCGCTCGTCGTCGAACATCGCGAGCTCGCCGAAGATGTCGCC
>DATBKW010000352.1:0-10189 GCA_036555665.1 Solirubrobacteraceae bacterium
ACCGGTCAAACGTTACGAGAAGGCCCACTAGAGAAGCTAAGCGGGCGGCGTCTTCGTGCCGCGCAGCGCGGCCGCTGCGTCGAGCAGCCCCGTGCCGTAGTAGCGCGACTTTGCCCCGGGCCCGAGGTCGCGCGTCGTGGCGCGCAGCCGGGCCTGGATCGCGCCCGGCGTCGGGTGCGCGCCCAGCACGCCCGAGCTCAGCAGCAACGCCACCACCGCGGTGGCGTGTGGCGCGGACATCGACGTCCCACTCAGGCCCGGGCGCCCGCTGCGGTCGCGGATGATCTGGAACATGCCGACCGACGGCCGCTTGAACGACACCTGCTCGACGTTGCGCCCGCGCGCCGCCTCGGGCGTGCAGTGCGGATCGCCCGAGATCTGCGCGTCGGCGCCGCCGCCGGGCGCCACGAGATCGACGCCCCTGCCGAAGTTCGAGTACTCGCCGAGGCAGCCGTGCTCGGTGCTGCCCCCCACGTAGAGGATGTCGGAACCCAGGCGCGTCGACGGCACGTCGGGATTGGCCGAGTTGCCCGCCGCGGCCACGACGAGCACGTTGTGGGCGGCGGCGTAGCGCACCGCCGCGCGGATGAGCGGGTCGACGGTCATCGACTGCGGCGCGGCGGTGATCTGGTCGACGAGCTCGATGGAGACGTTGATGACGTCGGCGCCGTGGTCGACCGCCCAACGCATCCCGCGCGCGATCGGGCCGGCCCTGCCGGCGCCGTTGCCGTCGAGGACGCGCACCGGCATGACCTTGGCGCCGTACGCGATGCCGACCATGCCGTAGCGGTTGTTGGGCGTGGCGATGATCGTGGAGGCCACGAACGTCCCGTGGCCGTGGCGGTCGTTGGGGTACGGATCGTCGGCGACGAAGTCCCAGCCCGCGACGACGTGGTTGCGAGAGATGTCGGGCGACCGGCGGAACGGCGGCCGGTTGGCGTAGGCCACGCCGGTGTCGAGCACGGCGACCGTGACGCCGGCCCCAGGCGCGCCCCCGGCGGCGCGCGCCAGCGGCCACGCGGGAGGCGCGTCGATCCCGAACGGCCCCGTCAGGTCCCATTGGGCGTTGACCCAGCCGCCCGCCGCCGCGGCGGACCGGCTCGCCACCCCGGTGTCGTCGGGCTGATCGTCGGCCACCCGCGCGACCAGGCGCGGTTGCGCCGACGCCACCGCATGATCGCGACGCAGCGCCGCGATCGTCCCGTCGATCGCGCTGTCGTCGCGCGCCTGTACGAGCAGGCCGTGGTCGGGCGCGCGGCCGACGACGCGTGCCCCTGCGTCGCCGACGGCGGACCGCAGCGCCTGTTGGCCGCCGGCAGACCGCACGATGATCTGCGCCCCGAGGTCAGTGGCCGAGGCGGTCGCCGGCGCCCACGCGATGCCGAGCGCCAGGACGAGCAGCGCGGCGGTCAGGAAGATGGGGCGGCGAGAGGTCGGCATCGTCAGGGCGGTCGGAGGCAAACACCCGAGCCGCACCCAGAGTTGCGCACGGCTCGAGTTCCGTGCGCCGGTACTCAGGGTATCGGCCACGTGAAGCGGCGCTGTAGGGCGCCGGCCCGTCACGATGTCGGGATGGCCGGCCGCTTCTTCCCGCGCGACGAGTGGTTCATGCGCCTGGCCATCCGCGAGGCCGAGCGCGCACTCGAGCACGACGACGTGCCGATCGGGGCGGTCGTCGTGCGCGAGGGCGAGCTCATCGGCGCCGGACACAACGAGCGCGAGCTGCGCCAGGACCCGACCGCCCACGCCGAGATGCTCGCGCTGCGCCAGGCGTCGACGGCCATTGGCTCCTGGCGCGTGCTCGACAGCGTGCTCTACGTGACGCTCGAGCCGTGCGCCATGTGCGCGGGGGCGATCGTGCTCGCGCGCGTGCCGCGCGTCGTCTACGGCACGGTCGACCCGAAGGCCGGCGCCGCGGGCAGCATCCTCGACGTCCTCGCAGAGCCGCGCCTCAACCACCGCCCGGAGGTCGCCGGCGGGCTGCTCGCGGCCGAGTGCGCGGTCCTGCTCACCGACTTCTTCGGCTCGCGGCGCTGAGTGCCTTGTCGCTAGGCTTTCCCGCGGAGAGGTGCCGGAGTGGTTGAACGGGGCGGTCTCGAAAACCGTTGTGGGCCTTACGGTCCACCGAGGGTTCGAATCCCTCCCTCTCCGCCTCACCCGCCGGCCCGCCGCGCGGGCCGGTGAGCGCCGCCGTGTCGGACCTCCGGCGCCTGCGCTACTTCCTCGCCGTCGCCCGCGAGCGCAACTTCACCCGCGCGGCCGAGCGGCTGCACATCGCCCAGCCCGCGCTCAGCCGCCAGGTGCGGCTGCTCGAGCAGGAGCTCGGCGTCGAGCTGCTGCGCCGCACCACGCACGACGTCGAGCTGACGGACGCCGGCCGCTTCCTCGCCGAGCGCGGGCCCGCGCTGCTGGGCGCCGCCGACGAGCTGTGGCGCGCGGCGCGCGAGTTCGGCGAAGGCGAGCGCGGCACCGTCACGATCGGCTACGGCACGAGCGCGGGCTACGAGACCGCGCCGCTGCTGCTCGGCGCGCTGCGCGCGCGCCTGCCCGACGTCACGATCGCGGCGCGGGTCGCGCCGCTGGCCGAGATCGAGCGTGGCGTGCGCGACGGCGGGCTCGACGCCGGCATCGTGCGCTGCCCGGCGCCGGCGCCGGGCACCGAGGCGCGGCTCGTGCGCCGCGAGCTCCAGGGCGCCCTCATGCGCCGCGACCATCCCCGCGCGAGCGACACGAGCATCGCGCTGGCTGACCTGCGCGACGAGACGCTGCTGCTGCACCCGCGCGAGGCCAACCCGGGCCACTACGACGCGGTCGTCGCACTGTGCGCCGGGGCGGGGTTTCAGCCGCGGCTGGCGCTGCGCACCCTGAGCCTCGATCTCGCGCAGACGCCGGTGGCGGCCGGCGAGGCGATCGCGATCGTCGGCGAGTCGACGCTGGCCGGCCTGCCGCCCGACCTGGCCTGGGTCCCGCTGTCGCCGCACGCGCCGCTGGAGATCGCGCTGCTGGTGCGCGACCAAGACCGCTCACCGGTGGTCGAGCGGCTGCTCGCGCTCGCGCCCGAGATCGCGCACGAGCTCGGCTGGCTGCCCGCCGGTCATACCGCGGCGCGCTGAAGCAAGGCCGCAACGGTCTTTCCGTTCCGCGCCGTGCGCTCGTACCGTCGGGCCCATGACCAACTCCTCCTCCGAAAGCAGGGCCGTGATCGAGCGCTACATGGCCGCGATCAGCGGCGGCGACGTCGCCGCGGTTCGTTCCAGCTTCGCCCCCGGCGCCACCTGGTGGCTGCGCGGCGAGCTGCCGATCTCCGGCACCTGGCGCGGGCGCGACGCGATCATGGACGACTTCTTCGGCACCGCGATGAGCTACTACGAGGCCGGCTCGGTGAGCATCGAGGTCACGAGCCTGCTCGCCGACGGCGAGCACGTCGCCGCCGAGTGGACGTCGCGGGCGCGCACGACGGACGGCACGCCGTACGAGAACCACTGCGCCGCGTGGTTCCACGTGCGCGACGGCCACATCCAGTCGGTCCGCGAGTACATGGACACCGGGTACGCGGCGGAGGTCGCGTTCGGGCGTGCGGTCAGCCGTACCTGAAGATGCCGGGTGGCCCCGTCGCCCCGCGATGGCACAGACGCGAAGCTGCCGCCCATGCTCACACCGAAGGTCACTGAGCTGACGCGAGCGGGCAAGCCATGGGTCCTCCTTCCCCATATGGCGCCCTCTCCCAAGCGCCCGGCCAGCATCACCCTCCCCGCCGGTCGCTGACCCCCGCGCGGCGCGCCCGCCGGGCCGGCTCCTCACCGGCCCGGCGGGCGCAGCCGACTCCCTCCTAACGGACCGCCTCGTCGCGCTCGACCGCGAGGTCGCCGTCGGCCAGCGCCCGGCGCAGGGCCTTCTTGTCGAACTTCCCCACGCTGGTCTTGGGGACCTCGTCGATGAACGCGAAGGCGTCGGGCAGCTGCCAGGGCGCCAGGCCGGAGCTCAGGTGCTCGCGCAGCTGGGCCGGTGAGACGCCGCTGCCCTCCGCCAACGCGACGCAGGCCAGTGGCCGCTCCCCCCAGCGCTCGTCGGCCATGGCGATCACCGCGGCCTCGCGCACCGCGGGATGGTCGATGAGCAGCGTCTCGACCTCGACCGAGGAGATCCACTCCCCACCGGACTTGATGAGGTCCTTGGCCCGGTCGGTGACGCGCACATAGCCCTGCTCGTCGAGCTCGCCGATGTCGCCGGTGCGCAGCCAGCCGTCGTCGGTGAACTTGTCGTCGCCCGAGGGGTCCTCGTAGTAGCGCGCCGCCACCCACGGGCCGCGCGCCTCGACCTCGCCGACGTCCTCGCTCAACCGCAGCTCGGCCCACGGCACCATGCGGCCCTGCGTGGTGCGGTAGGCCCAGTGCTCCTCGCCGTCTTCGGCCCCCGCCGGGGGCCGCGCGACGGTGAGGATCGGACTCGTCTCGGTCATGCCCCACCCCTGCAGGATGCGCACGCCGTAGCGCTCGAAGCCCTCCATCAGCTTGCGCGGCACCGCCGAGCCGCCGCAGAGGCCGCCCCGCATCGAGCTGATGTCGCCGCCATGGGCGTCGACGTGTTCGAGCAGCACGCCGAGGACGGTCGGCACGCCGGCCACCAGCGTGGCGCGCTCGGCCTCGATGAAGCGGGCCAGCGGCTCGCCCTGCAGAAACGGGCCCGGGAGCAGCAGCTCGGCGCCAGTGAGCGCGGCGCCGAAGGGCAGCCCCCACGCGTTGACGTGGAACATCGGCACGATCACGAGCACCCGGTCGGCTGACGATAGGCCTATGGCATCGACGCAGCAGATCGTCGTGGAGTGAAGCGAAACCGAGCGGTGCGAGTACAGGACACCCTTCGGGTTGCCGGTGGTGCCGCTCGTGTAGCAGAGCGCGGCGGCCTCGCGCTCGTCGATCTCGGGCCACGCGAAGTCGCCATCGGCGGCTTCCTCAAGCAGCGCCTCGTATGACAGCGCGCCGGGCAGCGCGTCGAGATCGCCTTCGCCCATCACGACGTACTGGCGCACGCCCTCGAACTGCGGCGCGAGCTTGGCCAGCGGCTCGACCAGCGAGCCGTCGACGAAGATCACCCGGTCCTGGGCGTGGTTGACGATGTAGACGACCTGCTCGGGGAACAGGCGGATGTTGAGGGTGTGCAGGACGGCCCCGTAGGACGGCACCGCCATGTACAGCTCGAAGTGGCGCTGCGAGTTCCAGGCGAAGGTCCCGACGCGCTCGCCGCGCTCGACGCCGAGGCGCTCGAGTACGCGCCCGAGGCGCTCGACGCGCTCGGCGACCTGCGCGTAGGAGGCGCGAACCGGCCCGTCGGCCTCGAGGGTCACCACCTCCTGGCGCGGGTAGCAGGTCCGCAGCCGGGTCCGCATCGCGCCGACCGTGAGCTGGTAGTCGTTCTGCATGAGGCCCTCGAGCATGGCCTCAGCCTAATTCCTTACTCGCGCAGTTTCTTGTTGATTGCGTCGATCGTGGCGTTGATCTGCGTGCTCACGTGCGTCACCGCGCCGACGAGCTGCGTCTGGGCCTTGATGATCGCCTGCGGGTCGTCGCCGGCGAACGCCTTCTTGGCCTTGTCGATCTCCGTGCCGTAGGAGGAGATCTCGGCGACGAGGCGGCTGTGGAGGTCCTTGACCTTGTCGGGCGGCTCGACCGCCTTGAGGTCGGCGACGACCCGGTCGACCGCCCGCTTGAAGCCGTCGAGCGTCTTGCGATCCTGCTCGGCCGTGCTCGTCGAGGTGATCTGGCTCGAGAGCTTGTCGAAGGTTGCGGCGAAGTCGTTCTGGGCCTTGTTGACCGCATCGACGTAGTCGTTGGCCTGCTTGGTGTCGTTGCCGCCGCACCCCGAGGCGGCAATGGCGACGATGAGCAGGACCGGGATGAGCCGTCGCACTCCGCGAGGGTAGCGAGCGAGGGGCTCGGCGGAAGCGGCTCGGCGCCGCCCCGCCTTCAGCCGAAGAACACCTCGGCCGTCTCGTAGAGGTCGTCGTCGAGGAGCTTGGGCTCGGCGACCGCGTCGGCCAGCGGAACCAGGACGATGTCGGTCCCGCGCAGGGAGACCATCGTGCCCCACTCGCCGCGGTCGGCCGCCTCGATCGCCCTGACGCCGAAGCGCGTCGCCAGCACACGGTCATAGGCGGTCGGCGTACCGCCGCGCTGGACGTGGCCGAGGATCGTCATGCGCGTCTCGAAGCCGGTGCGCTCCTCGATCTCGCTCTCGAGCGCGACCGCGATGCCGCCCAGCCGCGCGTGGCCGAAGGCGTCGGTCTTCGCGCCCGAGGTCGTGATGCCGCTGCCGTCGCGCGGCACCGCGCCCTCGGAGACCACGACGATCGAGAACGTCCGTCCGCTTGCGTGGCGGTGCTTGATGCGCTCGCACACCTCGTCGATGTCGAACGGGCGCTCGGGCACGAGAATGACGTCGGCGCCGCCGGCCAGGCCGCTGTAGGCGGCTATCCAGCCGGCGTGGCGGCCCATGACCTCGACGACGATGACGCGGTTGTGCGACTCGGCGGTGGTGTGCAGCCGGTCGATCGCGTCGGTGGCGATCTGCACGGCGGTGTGGAAGCCGAAGGTGACGTCGGTGCCCGCGAGGTCGTTGTCGATCGTCTTGGGCACGCCCACCACGGGCACCCCGTCGGCCGACAGCCTGCCGGCGACGCCGAGGGTGTCCTCGCCGCCGATCGGAATGATCGCGTCGATGCCCTCTCGCTCGAGCACCGCGCGCACGAGCGCGGTGCCGTCTGCGTCGCCCTTGTAGGGGTTCGTGCGCGACGTGCCGAGGACGGTGCCGCCGCGATGCAGGATGCCGGCCGTGCTCTGGGCCGTGAGCTCGACGGTGTTGGCCTCCACCACACCGGCCCAGCCGTAGCGAAAGCCGATGATCTGATGGCCATAGCGATTGATCCCGGCGCGGACCACGCCGCGGATGACCGCGTTGAGCCCGGGGCAGTCGCCGCCGCCGGTGAGGATGCCGATGCGTGCCATGGGAGGCGCATCCTGCCAAACGCTGCGCCGGTCGGTAAAGCGGTTCGACGCGAACGGCGGGAAAAGTGAAGTGCGCGTTCAGCCGACGGCTGTCCTCAGCACCACGCGCGTCTCGGTGTGCTCGACGCCGAGACCGCGCTTGAACGTGCGCAGCAGCGTGTCGAGCTCAGTCGTGTCGCGGCAGGCGATCTGCAGGTGGTAGTCGAAGGCGCCGGTCACGTGCGCGGCGTAGACGACGCCTTCGACCGCTTCGAGCGCCCGCTCGAAGCCGTCGTTGGTCTGCTCGCGCGCGAGGCGCACGTCGACGAGCGCCGACAGCCCGCGGCCGGCGGCGGCGTGGTCGACGAGGGCGGTGAAGCCGGTGATCGCGCCACTGCGGACGAGGCGCCGGACGCGGTCGGCTGCGGCATTGGCGCTGAGGCCGGCGATGGCCCCCAGCTCGCGATACGACGCGCGCCCGTTGCGCACAAGCTCGCTGAGGATCGCGCTGTCGATCTGGTCCATGGCTGTGATATCCGCGGTGGTTGCCGGTGACAACTTGATCTTCGCATGTTCTCAGGCCAGATTTATGCGAATCATGAACGCCCTGGTCGCCGGCATCGTCGCGGGCCTCGCCGTCGCCGTTCCGCTCGGCGCGATCGGTGTGCTGATCGTCGACCTCGGCGTGCGCGGCGGCTTCCGGCCCGCCTTCCTCGCCGGCCTGGGCACGGCGATGGCCGACGGGCTCTACGCGACGGTCGCGGCCGTTGCCGGCCTGGCCGTGGGCGCGTGGCTGGCGCCGGCCCAGCGCGAGATCGCCTGGGCCGCGGCGGCGGTGCTCGTGTGCGTGGGGGTCTTCGGGCTGCTGGCGCTGCGCCGGCCGCCCGGAGAGCGCCCGCCGCCCGCGGCCGACGGCCGCCTGGTCGCCCGCTTCCTGGGCCTGACCGCGATCAACCCGACGACCGCCGCGACGTTCGCAGGGCTGATGATCGGGCTGCCCGCGGTCGCCCACGCGTCGACGCCGGGGAAGGCCGCGTTCGTCTTCGGCGCCTTCGGCGCGTCGCTGGCGTGGCAGAGCACCCTCGCCGGCGGCGGCGCGCTGCTGGGTCACGGCGTGCCGGCGCGGACGCGGGTGTGGACGTCGGTGGCGGGCCAGCTGATCGTCCTGGGGCTGGCGGTGCGGCTGGTGGTGTGAATCTCCGCTTCGGTTCGCGGCGCCGCGCGGCCGAGGGCAATGAAGGAGGTGGGCGCCATCGAGCCGCGCTCCCCCGCAACTGTGGTCGTTTGTGTGGCCAGGAGCCACAAAAGTCACCACAGCTCGGTCGACCGCACGACCGCGCCCTCGTGCGGCCCGAGCGCGAGCGTGCCAGAAACCGCCTCGCCGTCGCGCGCCCGGCGCGTACCGACAACCACGGTCCCGCGAGCCGGCACGGCGGCGTCGTCGCCGCCCAGGTTCAGCGCCACCAGGAAGCCCTCGCCGCGCCGGTACACCCAAACCTCGTCGGCGGCGCTGACCTCCGCGTACGCGCCCGTCCGCAGGTCCTCCTCCGCGCGCCGCAGCGCGATGAGGTCGTGGCACAGCCACAGCGCGGAGTCGCGGGCCGCGCGCTGGCTCTCCACGTCGATCCCGGCCTCGCCGAACGGAAGCCACGGCTCGACCTCGCCGCGCGTGAAGCCCCGGCCGGCCCCGTCGCGCCATGGCATCGGGGTGCGCGCGCCGTCGCGGCCGGGATGGTCGGTGTCGCGGCGGGCCTCGGGGTCGACGACGCGGTCGGGCGGGATGTCGGTCTCGAGCATCGCCAGCTCGTCGCCGTAGTAGACGACCGGCGTCCCGCGCAGCGTCATCAGCAGCATCAGCGCGCAGCGCGCCAGCCCCGCGTCGCCGCCCGCCCAGCGGGTCGGATAGCGGGTGATGTCGTGGTTGCCCAGCGTCCAGACCGGCCAGGCGTGCTCGGGCAGCCGCGCCTCCGTCTCGGCCACCACCGGCGCCAGCGCCGCGACGCTGAACTCGCTCAACAGGAAGACGAAATTGAAGGCCAGGTGCAGCTCGTCGACGTCGGCGCCGTAGAAGCTCGCGAGCGTCTCGACGTCGAGCACGTAGGTCTCCCCGACGAGCACCGCCTCGTAGGGGTCGGAGAGCTTGCGCCAGCGCTGCAGGACCTCGTGCACCTCGGGCCGGTTCATGGAGAACACCGGCCGCTGCCCGAGGCGCTGGAAGTGCTGGGAGTCGTCCTCGGTGGCGGGCGGGTTGTCGCGCAGCTCGCGGTCCTTGACGATGCCGTGCGCGACGTCGATGCGAAAGCCCGCGATCCCGCGGTCAAACCAGAAGCGCAGGATGTCGTCGAACTCGGCGCGGACGTCGTCGTTCCACCAGTCGAGGTCGGGCTGCTTGGGATCGAAGTTGTGCAGGTACCAGAGCCCGGACGTCTCGTCGCGCGTCCACGCCGGCCCGCCGAAGATGCTCACCCAGTTGTTGGGCGGGCCGCCGTCGCGGCCCTCGCGCCAGACGTAGAAGTCGCGACGGTCGCGGAACCAGGGGTGCTCGTCGCTGGTGTGGTTGGGGACGAGGTCGAGGATCACGCGGATGCCGTGCTCGCGGGCGCGCGCGACAAGCTCGTCGAGGTCGTCCAGCGTCCCGAGCTCGGGGTGCACGGCGCGATAGTCGGAGACGTCGAAACCCCAGTCCGCGTTGGGCGACGGGAAGGTCGGGTTCAGCCACAGGCCCTCGATCCCCAGCCAGGCGAGGTGGTCGAGGTGGGCGATGATGCCGCGCAGGTCACCCACGCCGTCGCCGTCGGAGTCCGCGAACGAGCGCGGGTAGATCTGGTACAGGGCACCGTCACGCCACCACATGCGCCGCTCCGTCCCACTCGTTGCGCAGCGCCCACACGGCGCCGATGGTCCACGCCTGCACGAAGTTCGAGATCCCGATCTGCTCCACGCCGGCATCGGTGACCGCGTAGAGCTCGGGGTAGAGCCCGATGCGCTCGACGCCGGCCAGCACACCCCGGCGAACGCGCTCGGCCTCCTCGGCGTGCCCGGCGGCGCGCAGACCGCTGAAGCCCAGCCACGAGTCGAACGGCCAGATCGAGCCGCGGTGATACGAGAAGGCGTCGAACATGGGGTGGCGGTCGCTCAGCGTGCGCAGCCCGTAGCCGGTCAGCACGTCGGGCTCGCAGAGCCGCTCGGCCGCGCCCTGCACCGGCGCA
>DATBKW010000353.1:0-12126 GCA_036555665.1 Solirubrobacteraceae bacterium
GCGGCGGATCCGTTCCTTCGTGACATGTGAGTTCGCGACCAACGTCGTCACGGCCCGCGCCGCCCGACGATCGACCGCCCGGTGACGGCGCAGCGCGATTTCGAGCGCCGGCCTGACCGGCGCGGGGACCTCGGCGCACGCCTGATCGCGCTCGTCCCAGGCGTAGCGGAAAGGCGAATGCACGTAGCACACGTGGACGGCATCGCGGCGCGGGCGGATGCCGTGGGCGAACGCGCTGCTGCTGCTGACGACCACGTCGTAGTCGGTGACCGGCAGCCGCCGGGCGACAGCCGGGTAGAGGGGCAGTAGCCGACGGAAGTTCGATTGGCCGACCCCCAGATGCTGGAGCCACGACGGTCGTACGTCGCGATGGCGGAAGCGGCCGCGCGTGCCGGCTTCGTCGTAGAGCAACGTGTGGATCGGTGCGCCGGGCCAGATGTCGGCCAGGGCGCCGAAGGTCCGCTCTGCTCCGCGGAGCACCAGGAGGTAGTCGTGCACGAGCCCGACACGCATCCCTCGCTCCTAGGGCGCCCCGCGCAGCTGGACGTCGTCGGCGACCTCGTGCGCGAGGTCGGCGAGGCTGAACCCCGGCTCTTGGCCGAGCTCGCGCATCGTGCGCATCCGGAGCGCGCCGTAGCGGCGGGTGGCCTCGGTCCTGTGCCCGAGGCGCAGGCAGATCTCCAGGAACTCGCGCTGCACGTGCGTGTCGAGCGGCTCGAGCTCGGCCAGGCGCCACAGATGGCGGTAAGCGGCCTCGAGGTCACCTGCGGCGCGATCGAGCCCGCTGAGGACCTGGAGCGTGCGGGCCGCGAGTTCGCGCAGCCGATCGCGCTCGGCCAGCGCCCACACGGCGTAGGGCTCGTCGGCGAGGAAGTCGCCGCCGTACAGCCG
The DNA here is from genome assembly GCA_036555665.1 of Solirubrobacteraceae bacterium. Lineage (GTDB taxonomy): Bacteria > Actinomycetota > Thermoleophilia > Solirubrobacterales > Solirubrobacteraceae > JAOPZW01. Next base: position 892 of record DATBKW010000353.1, read on the forward strand.
GGCGGCCTCGGCGAGTTGTCGTCGCGCGGGTTGCCCGTCGGCTGCCGCGTCGAGGCCCACCTGCGCGAACTCTTGGAAGACGTCGGCGTCGATCGTGATGCGCGCGCGGTCGAGCTGGTAGCCGCCGCCGCGAGTCACGACGAACTGCGACTCGGCGCGATGCGGGCGGCGAGGTTCGAGGCGCCGGCGCAGCGCGTGCATGTGGTGCCGGACGTTGGTCGGCGCCGCGTAGCCCGCCTCGGGCCACAGCGCGTGTGCGATCTCCTCGGTGTGCGCGGGCCGCCCGCGGCTGGCGATCATGAACTTCAGCAACTGCCCTGGGCGCTGGGTCAGCCAGCGTCCGCCGAGCTGCGTCTCGCCGCTGCGCACCTGCGTGAGGCCGAGCACATCGACGTAGAGGTGGGCTTCTGCGACCCAGTGCGGATCGGTACGGCGGCGGCGATCGCGCGTGTCAGCGGGCCGGACCTGGATGGCGACCTGGTCGTCGGGCGCTCGCGAGGCGATGATCCACGCGGCACCGTCGCCGGGGAAGTCGATGCGCACCTCGGGCAGGACGTCATCGGCTTGCAGCGCCAGCTCGGTGATGCACGCATCGCCGAGCGGGCCCTCGCCGCTACGGCATCCGAAGAGGTCGCAGCAGCGCAACGTGTCCGGCGGGCTCTCCCCGAGGCGCTCGTCGTCGCCGAGGAGGTGGCGCGCAGCGTCGTTCCAGGCCTGCATGCGCCCATGGCCGTCCGCGACGAGGATGCCGAACGGCATCTCGGCGAGCAGTGGCACGGCCAACTCCTGGAGGCGCGCGGATGCACGCGATCCACGCGTTTGGGGGGTGGGGGGATCTGCCATGACAGGCGAGGGCTTGCACAGGCGCCTGCGCCCCATTCATCTCTAACAGCGCAAACGCGTTGAGGTTCGGCGGTGGGCGAGAAATTCACGCTCCGAGCGCAAACCAAATGCCAACCTCCTGAGCGTAGACCGAATCTCAACCGTCTAATCCGCACGCAACATCGATCTCAGGCTCGGGCGACACGCATTGCATAGCGTGCGCGGCCCGGCGCTCCGCGCGTAGTGGACCAGGAGGCACCCGTGGCAGACCCCACGACGGTCCCTGACCCCTTTCTCAACGACCTTTTCGGAGACCTCGACATCATCGAGCCCGAACCTTCGGTTGCCCTGATCGCTGCGCCGACGCTTCTCTGCCGTCGGATCCTCGCCGCCCTTGACTACGACCGCCTGCCGGTTATCGCGCACGCAGAGACCTGCGACGCGCTGCTGGATGGGCTCACCAGGTGCAATCCGCGTGTCGTCGTCGTGGCGGGCCTCTCCGAGGAGCCGCTGCTGGAGGCCATCGAGGCCGCATCCCACAGCCTGCCGGAATCCCGCGTGGTGTTCGTCACCGAGCACCTTCTTGGCAGCCCGCTCCGGCGCGCGCTCCGCATCGGTGCGTGCGGCGCGGTCGCCGCCCCGCAGATCGAGACGGGTCTCGCGCTCGCCGTGCGCGCCGCGTCCGCCGGCATGGTCGTTGTGCCGGAGGCGATGCGCGAGCGCCTCGAGCCCCCAGCGCTGTCCCCACGCGAGCGGCAGGTGCTCGCGCTCGCCGCCGAGGGCGCCACCAGCGCCGAGATCGCATCCGATCTGACGGTGTCGATCGGCACCGTCAAACGCCACCTCTCTTCGTGCTTCGCCAAGCTCGGCGTGCAGAACCGCTCCGAGGCGCTCGCCCTCCTCGTCGACGCCGAACACCACCCGGCGGCCGCCAGCGCGAGGTGATGTCGCCACAGCTCGGCAACGTTGGTCGGTGGGGTCCGGCACGCTACCGCACGCGCCCACTCCCCCCTGTCGCCGTCGAGCAGCTGCTCCCGCGCCAGCACTCGGCGGCCAGCAGCCGTCCGAGCGCGTGGCGGCCCGACTCCGACGCCCTACGCCCACCGGCGGCCCAGCGGCGCGAGCGCCGCACGCGCCAGTTGCTCGCCGGCGCCGATGCCGCCGCAGCGATCGGGACCCTGACGATCTGCATCCTCGCCCTCGGCGGCTCGCAGGATCGCCTGCCCGCTCCGGCGGTGGTCGTCGCCGCCCTCGGGTGCCTGGCGCTGGCCAAGGCGTTGGGCCTCTACGACCGCGACCATCTCACGCTGCGGCCGTCGACGCTCGACGAAACGCCGCGCCTGTTTCACCTCGCGACGCTATGGGCTCTGGTCCTCTGGCTGGCCGGCGAGCCCGTGCTCGGCGGCTTCCTCGGCCGCGACCAGATCCTCGGGATCTGGGGCGGGCTGACCATCGCGCTGCTCGTTGGCCGTGCGTTCGCCCGCGCGATCGGGCGCTACGTCACCGCGCCCGAACGCTGCCTGCTCGTCGGCGACCGCGCCGCCTGCGCCCGAACCGAGCGCAAGATCCGCGAGTCGCGGCGCGCCCACGCGGAGGTGGTGGCGGCGATCGCGTCCGGTCAGCTCGGCGACGAGCACGTCGCCGCGGAAGCCCTGAAAACGATCACCGCGCGCAGCGACATCCACCGCCTGATCGTCGCCCCCGGGCCCGACGACCAAGCGGAGATCCTTGACCTCGTCCGCGCAGCGAAGGCCGTCGGTCTCAAGGTCAGCCTCGTGCCGCGCATGCTCGAGGTCGTCGGCTCGTCGGTGGTCTTCGACGACGTCGACGGCCTGACGCTTCTCGGCGTCACGCGCTTCGGGCTGTCGCGCTCGGCGTGGGTCTTCAAGCGCGCGTCTGACGTGGTCGGCGCGACGCTCGGCCTCGTCCTGCTCGGCCCGCTGCTCGCCGCCATCGCCGCCGCGATCAAGCTCGACAGCCGCGGCCCCGTGCTCTTCCGCCAGCAGCGCGTTGGCCGCGACGGCTGCACGTTCGCGATGGCGAAGTTCCGCACGATGGTGGATGGCGCCGAGCGCGAGCAGGCTGCGCTGCGCCACCGCAACGAGGCGGACGGGCTGTTCAAGATCGCCGACGACCCGCGGATCACGCGCGTGGGTCGCGTTCTGCGCCACGCCTCGCTGGATGAGCTCCCACAGTTGTGGAACGTCCTGCGCGGCCAGATGAGCCTCGTCGGCCCGCGCCCGCTCGTCCCGGAGGACGATGAGCGCGTCGAGGGCTGGTACCGCCGTCGCCTACACCTGATGCCCGGGATGACCGGCCGCTGGCAGGTGCTCGGATCGGCGCGGATCCCGCTCGACGAGATGGTCAAGCTCGACTACCTCTACGCCGCCAACTGGTCTCCGTGGCTCGACGTCAAGATCCTGCTGCGGACGGTCGCCTTCGTGATCGGGCGCCGCGGGCTCTGAGGTTCAGGCGAACTCGATCGCCTTGAGCACCCGCGCCGGCGCGCCGGCCGCGATCGAGCCCGCGGGCACGTCCTCGGTGACGACGGAGTTGGCGCCGATCACGCAGCGGTCGCCGATCGTCACGCCGCTCGTCACGACGACGTTGGCGCCGCACCAGACGTTGTCGCCCACGCGCGTGGGGCCCTTGGTCGTGAAGCCCTGCCAGGTGACCGGCCGGGTCGGGTCGTCGAAGCGGTGGTTGCCGTCGGTGACGAAGCAGCCGTTGGCGAACATGCAGTGCGAGCCGATCTCGACCAGCTCGACGCTCGCCACCATGACGCCGAGGTTCAGAAAGGTGCCCTCGCCGATGCGCACGCGCGCGGCGTCGGGCGCCGTGATCCACACCCCGGGCTCGAACAGCGTCCCCGCGCCGACCTCCAGGCGCCCATCGCGCAGGGCCTCGAGCACGTTGCCGTGCACCGGCCAGCGCACGAACGCCTCGCGGCGGGCGAACTCCCAGTGGATCCGCGCGCGGTTCCAGGGCAGGCTGTTGCGCTCGTACCAGCGCCATTTCAGAAGCCAGAGCTTGGCCTGCGCGGCGGTCACGAACGCGCAGGATCGCAGGTGAACCGTGGCTTGCAGGTTCACGGAACATCGCGCGGCCCGAGTTGGTCGCGGCCGGTCGGTGGTAGGCAACGCACATGCTCGCCCGTTCTCTGCTGGCCGCGCTGGCGGTCTGCGCACTCACACCGGCGACCTCCGCCGCAGCCGTCCACACCGTCGCCCCCGGGGAGACGCTGTGGGGCATCGCGATGGCCAACAACCTGCCGACGAGCGCCGTGGCGACGGCCAACGGCCTCTCGCCCGAGGCGCGGGTCGTCGCGGGCACGAATCTGACGATCCCGGCGCCCGGCCAGACGCCGACCCCGCCCGTCAACGCGGCGCCCTCAGCAGGCACCGGGGGCGGCGGCTACCGCGTCGTGGCCGGCGACACGCTGAGCGGCATCGCGGCGCGCAACGGCCTCTCGCTGTCGGCGCTGGCGGCCGCCAACGGGCTGAAGACCGACTCGTGGGTGATCCAGGGGACGAGCCTGCGCCTCCCGGCCGCGGGCAGCGCGCCCGTCGCGCAGGCCGCGCCCGCGGCGGCGACGGCGGCCCCCGAGGCGATGGGCGCCTACAAGGTGCGCCCCGGCGACACGCTCAGCGGCCTGGCCGCCGCCGCGCGCGTGCCCGCCGCCCAGATGGCGTACATGAACGGCCTCGACCCGAAGGCGATGCTGATCGCGGGCACCGTGATCAAGCTCCCCACCGGCGCCTCGATCGCGGCCAGCGGGCCGGCGCCCGCGCGCACGATCGTGCCGCAGGCTGCGCCGATGGCATCACCGGGCCGCCTGAGCGCCGCCCAGGTCGGCAGCCTCGCCGCCGCGCAGGGCGTGCCGTCCTCGCTGGCCTCCGCGATCGCCTGGCAGGAGAGCGGCTTCAACAACGGGATGATCTCGTCCGCCAACGCCCGCGGGATCATGCAGATCATGCCCGGCACGTGGAGCTGGGTGCAGTCCAACCTCAGCTCGGCGCGCCTGGATCCGTCGTCGGCGACCGACAACGTCAAGGCCGGGTCGCTCTACCTCGCCCACCTGTTGCGCCAGACCAGCGGCGACCCTGCCATGGCGGCCGCGGCGTACTACCAGGGGCTCGACTCGGTGCGCCGCATCGGGATGCTCCCGGAGACGCAGCGTTACGTCGCGAACGTCCTGGCGCTGAGAGGTCGCTTCGGGGGCTGAGCCCGGGGCTTCGCCTGTCACAGTGGGGTCCGCTGCCTCGTCGTAGGGCACGTGACCACCACCGACGTACATCCTGAGTTCCGCCCGCTGTTGTTCTCGATCGCCTACCGGATGATCGGGAGCGTCAGCGAGGCCGAGGACATCGTTCAGGAGGCGTTCCTGCGCTACCACCGCGCCGCGCCGGCCGACGTCGAGAATCCGAAGGCCTATCTGTCGGCGATCACCACGCGCCTGGCCATCGACCACCTGCGTTCGGCGCGCGCCCGCCGCGAGGAGTACGTGGGCCCATGGCTGCCCGAGCCGCTGCTCGCCGACGAGCACGCGCCCGATCCGAGCGAGCAGGCCGAACTCGCCGACTCGCTTTCGCTCGCCTTCCTGGTGCTGCTCGAGCGCCTGACGCCCGTCGAGCGCGCGGCCTTCCTGCTGCGCGAGGTCTTCGGCTACCCCTACGACGAGATCGCCGAGATCATCGACCGCAGCGAGGACAACGCTCGCCAGCTCGTGTCGCGCGCGCGCCGCCATGTCGACGCCGAGCGCCCACGCTTCGAGGTCTCGCGCGAGGCGCACGAGGAGCTGACCGAGCGCTTCGTGGTCGCCAGTCAGAGCGGCGACCTCGAAGGCCTCATCGAGCTGCTGGCCGCCGACGCCTACACCTACGCCGACGGTGGCGGCAAGGTCCAGGCCCCGCGCAAGACGCTGCACGGCCGCGAGCGCGTGGCCCGCTTCATGGTCGCGATCAGCGGGCCGGGCGGGGGCGCCGAGGGCGTGACCATGCATCCGGTCGACGTCAACGGCCGCCCCGGCCGCCTTGCTCGCGACGCCGACGGCAACCCGGTCGGCGTCCTCTCCCTCGATGTCGCCGACGGCCTCATCCAGGCCGTGCGGATCATCGTCAACCCGGACAAGCTCGCGCACGTCGGCGGGACGGCGCGCACCGAATGATCGACGTCGCCGAGGGCCTCTGGGTCTGGCGCGTCGAGCATCCCGCATGGCGGCCGGGCCTTGACTGGGAGCCGCTCGTCACCTCCACGTGCGGCGAGTCCGGCGGCGAGATCCTGGCCCTCGATCCGCTCGCGCCGCCCGCGGAGAGCGATGTGTGGCAGCGGCTTGACGCGCGGCCGCCGACGGCGGTGGTCATCCTCAAGCCCGACCACGTGCGCGACGTCGACCTGTTCGTGCACCGCTACGGTGCACGCGCCTTCGGGCCGCGCCTGTTCTGGCGCGACGACATCCCGGAGACCGACCTGGTGCCGATCGAGCCCGAGAGCGTGCTCCCCGGCGGCCTCGTCGCGCTCTACGACGGCCGCGGCCGCGAGGAGACGCCGCTGTGGCTGCCCGAGCAGCGCGCGCTGGTCTTCGCCGACGCGCTCACGGCGCCGGGCGGCGAGCTGCGCGTCTGGGCGACGCCGTGGCACGAGAAGCGCGTGCTGCCGGCGCTGCGCGAGCTGCTCGACCTCCCCTTCGAGCACGTGATCGTGGGGCACGGCGAGCCGGTGCACGCGCGCGCCGACTACGAGCGCGCGCTGACGATGCCGCCTTACACCGGCTAGCCGCATCGCGCGGGGCCTGTCGCCCGATACCGTGATGGAGGTGCGCCTTCGGCCGCCTCGTCACCGCGTCAGCCGTACGGCGATTCGCTACTGGACCGCACGCGCGCTCGCCCTCTGGCTGGTCGTGGCAGCCGCGCAGGTGGTGTGGTGGGTGACCGCGGGCGGGCACACCGGCGTGCGCGTCGCCGGGCTCGTCGCCACCGCGCTCCTGGCCGCCGCGCACGCCGGCGTCATGCCGCAGTGGCGCTATCGCGTGCACCGCTGGGAGGTCGCGCCGGAAGCGGTCTACACGCGCGCCGGCTGGCTGCACCAGGAGTCGCGCATCGCGCCGATCTCGCGCATCCAGACCGTCGACAGCGAGCGCGGGCCACTCGAGCAGCTCTTCGGGCTGGCCAACGTGACGGTAACCACGGCGTCGGCGGCGGGGCCGCTGAAGATCGAGGGGCTCGACCGCCACACGGCGCAGCAGCTCGTCGACGACCTCACCACGGCGGCCCACGCCACGAGGGGTGACGCGACGTGAGCGAGGCACAGGCCGCCGCCCCGCCCGACTGGCAGCGCCTGAGCCGGCGCATGCTGCTCGTCCATCCGATCCAGGAGATCCCGCGGGCGCTGCCCGCCCTGCTCGCCGTGCTCGTGGCCGGCAGCCGCAGCGGCAACGGTCAGCTTTGGGCTCTTGTCGGCGTCGGGTTCACGGTCGGGCTCGGCCTGATGCGCTGGTTCACGACGCGCTATCGCGTCACGGAGGACCGCGTGGAGGTGCGCCAGGGCCTCTTCCGGCGGCGGCTGCTGGCGGTCTCGCGCGACCGCCTGCGCACCGTCGACGTCACCGCGCACGCGTTTCATCGCCTGCTCGGACTGGCCCGGGTCAGCATCGGCACCGGCCGCTCCGATCGCGAGCGCGGCGGCGAGGTGCGCCTCGACGGCCTGACCGCCGCGGTGGCGGCACAGCTGCGCGACGAGCTCCTCCACGAAGGGCGCGCGCCCATCACCGCGGCCCCGGCCGCCGAGACCCTGCCCGAGACCGAGATCGTCCGGCTCGACTCCCGCTGGATCCGCTACGCGCCCTTCACCCTCTCCGGCATCGTCGCGGTCGGGGTCGTCGTCGGCTTCGGCGCGAACTTCGCCAACGAGGCCCATCTCGATCCCAGCGACTACGGGGTGCTGCGCGACGCGATCGATCAGCTCCGCGATCTGCCGCTCGCCCTCGCGGTCGGCGTCGTGCTCGTCGCGGCGGTCGCCGTCGTGGCCCTCGCGTCGACGATCGGGTACATCCTCGCCTTCTGGGACTTTCGTCTCACGCGCAACCCGCGCGGAACCCTGCACGTGATGCGCGGGTTGATCACCACGCGCGCGACGACGATCGAGGAGCGGCGCCTGCACGGCGTCGAGGTCAGCGAGCCGTTGCTGTTGCGCGCGGTCGGCGGCGCACGCGCCATCGCGATCGCCACCGGCCTGCGTGTCGGCCGCGGCGCCGAGCGCGGCGGCTCGCTGCTGCTCCCGCCCGCCCCGGCGAGCGAGGCGCAGCGGGTGGCCGCAGCCATTGTGCAGACGCCGGACCCGGTCGCCTGCCCGCTCACCGCCCACGGTCCGCGCGCCCGCCGGCGGCGGTACACCCGCACGCTCGCCGGCTGGGCCGTCCTCGTCGTCGTGCTGCTGGCCGCCTGCGCCCTGTTCGACTGGCCGGCGTGGATCTGGCAGACGGCGATCGCGCTCGTCGTCCCCGCGCTGGCGCTCGCCGAGGACCGCTACCGCAGCCTCGGCCACGCCCTCGCGGGAGCGCGGCTCGTGACGCGGCTCGGCTCGCTCGTCCGGCGCAGGTCGATCCTCGCTTCGGAGGGGATCATCGGCTGGAACATCGAGCAGACCTTCTTCCAGCGCCGCGCCGGGCTGGCCACATTGACCGCAACCACGGCGGCCGGCCATCAGCACTACGACATCGAGGACGTCGAGCTCGGCGAGGCGCTGCGCTTCGCCGAGGCGGTCCGTCCCGGGCTGCTCACGCCGTTTCTCGAGCCGCCCGCAGCCCCGCGCGCGAAGTAGCGCCTACGCGGTGGCGGCCACGCGGCGCTTGCGCTTGCCGGCGCCGCGGCGCGCCGTCGGCGCCGCGGGCTCGACCAGCGGCGCCAGGAACTCGCCCGTGTAGGACCCCGGCGTGCCCGCGACCTGCTCGGGCGTTCCGAACGCGATCAGCTCGCCGCCGTCCTCGCCGCCCTCGGGACCCATGTCGATGATCCGGTCGGCGCTCTTGATGACGTCGAGGTTGTGCTCGATGACGACGACCGAGTTGCCCTGGTCGACCAGGCGCTGGAGCACGTCGAGGAGCCGTTCGACGTCGGCGAAGTGCAGCCCGGTCGTGGGCTCGTCGAGGATGTAGAGCGTGCTGCCCGTGGCCACTTTGGACAGCTCGGTGGCGAGCTTGACGCGCTGCGCCTCGCCGCCCGAGAGCGTCGTCGCCGGCTGACCGAGCCTGATGTAGCCCAGGCCGACCGCGTTGAGGGTCTCCAGGCGCCGGCGGATCTTCGGGATGTGCTGGAAGAACTCGACCGCCTCCTCGACGGGCATGTCGAGGACATCGGAGATCGTCTTGCCCTTGAAGCGGATGTCGAGGGTCTCCTTGTTGTAGCGCTTGCCGTGGCACTGCTCGCACGGCACGTAGACGTCGGGCAGGAAGTGCATCTCGATCTTGATCTGTCCGTCGCCGCGGCAGACCTCGCAGCGCCCGCCCTTGACGTTGAACGAGAAGCGCCCCGGCTTGTAGCCGCGCGCCCGCGCCTCCTGAGTCTTGGAGAACAGGTCGCGGATGACGTCGAACAGGCCCGTGTAGGTCGCCGGGTTCGAGCGCGGCGTGCGCCCGATCGGCGACTGGTCGACCTGGATGATCTTGTCGAGCTGATCGAGCCCGAGCACGGCCGTGTGCGCCCCTGGCCGCTGGCGTGCGCGGTGCAGGCGGTTGGCGACCGCCTTGAACAGCACCTCGTTGACCAGCGTCGACTTGCCCGAGCCCGAGACCCCGGTCACGCACGTGAACGCTCCCAGGGGGACGTGGACGTCGATCGACTTGAGATTGTGCTGCTTGGCGCCGCGGATCTCGATGTGGCCGCTCGGCGTGCGCCGCTGCTCCGGCACCGGGATCGTCGCCGTGCCGGCCAGGAACTGCCCGGTCAGCGACTCCTTGACCTTCGCCACCTCGTCGGCCGTGCCCTCGGCGACGACGCGCCCGCCGTGCTCGCCGGCGCCGATGCCGAGGTCGACGAGGTGATCGGCTGCGCGCATCGTCTGCTCGTCGTGCTCGACGACGATGACGGTGTTGCCCAGGCCGCGCAGGCGCTCGAGCGTGGCGATGAGCTTGGAGTTGTCGCGCTGGTGCAGGCCGATCGACGGCTCGTCGAGGACGTAGAGCACGCCGACCAGCGCGGAGCCGATCTGCGTCGCCAGCCGGATGCGCTGCGCCTCGCCGCCCGAGAGCGTGGCCGCCGCGCGGTCCATCGACAGGTAGCCGATCCCGACGTTGTCCAGGAAGCGCAGCCGCTCGTCGATCTCGCGCAGGATCAGGCGGGCGATGTGGCGCTCGGTCTCCGACAGCTCGACCTCGCCCAGCCATTGCAGCGCACGCTTGACGCTCAGCGACGTGAACTCGTGGATGGCCACGCCGCCCACCAGCACCGCCCGGGACTCGGGCTTCAGCCGCGCGCCCTTGCAGGCCGGGCACGGCACGAGCGACATGTACTCCTCGATCTTCTCGCGCGCGAGATCGGAGTCGGTCTCGCGGTAGCGGCGCTCGAGGTTGGGGACGATGCCCTCGAAGCGCGTCGCGTAGGTGCGCCGACGCCCGTAGCGGTTGCGATAGGAGACCTCGATGCGATCGCCGTTGGTGCCGTACAGGAACAGGTCGCGCGCGTCCTCGTCGAGCGACTGCCATGGCGCCTCGAGGTCGATGCCGTACTTCTCGGCGATCGCCTGGCTGATCTGCTCGTAGTACTGCGAGGTCGAAGTCGCCCAAGGCGCCAGCGCGCCCTCGCCGATCGACAGCGACGGATCGGGCACGACCAGCTCTGGGTCGATCTCCATCTGCGAGCCCAGCCCGGTGCAGCGCGGGCAGGCGCCGTGCGGGGAGTTGAACGAGAAGATCCGCGGCTCGAGCTCCGGGATGACCGGCCCATGATCCGGACAGGCGAACTTCTCCGAGTAGAGGGTGACGGCACCGACGCCGTCCTTCGGCACCGTCTCGATCTCGACCATGCCGTCGGCCAGCGCCACCGCGGTCTCGATCGAGTCGGCCAGGCGCTTGCGCAGCTCGGCGCGCATCACCAGGCGATCGACGACCACCGAGATGTCGTGCTTGTACTTCTTGTCGAGCACGATCTCGTCCTCGAGCATGCGCAGCTCGCCGTCGACCTTCGCGCGCTGGAAGCCCTCGGCGCGCAGCTCCTCGAGCGCCTTGCCGTACTCGCCCTTGCGGCCGCGGACGACCGGCGCGAGGACCATGAAGCGCGTGCCCTCCTCGAGCTCCATCACCTGGTCGATGATCTGCTCGGCCGACTGCCCGGCGATCGGCTTGCCGCAGATGTGGCAGTGCGGATGGCCGATGCGCGCCCACAGCAGGCGCAGGTAGTCGTAGATCTCGGTGACGGTGCC
>DATBKW010000354.1:0-6160 GCA_036555665.1 Solirubrobacteraceae bacterium
CGGAAACCCCGGGCGCCGATCACCGCCAGGCGGCGTCCTCGACCCTCGAAATGCCTCGGCATTCCTTCGGGTCTGCGTCCTTGCCTGACGGCGCCGGCATCCCGGGGTTTCCGGCGCAACGTCACGAGAAGACCCACTAGCGCCGCAGCGTCACGACGGGAGCAGGTCGATTCCCCGTTCGGCCACCCGCCGCACCAGCGGCAGGCTCTGACGCTTGCGCTCGAACTCGGCCGGCGTGTAGCAGTGCACGTCGGCCGGATCGCCCATCTCGGCGGCGTCCCACAGCGAAGCGCACTGGTACACGCGCTCGAGCCACGGCACGCCGTCGAACATCTCCGAGACCAGAACGACCACGTATTCGGGGCCGCGCTCGCGCTGGGGCCCGGCGCCCTGGGCGTCGTCGGCGCGCGCGCCGCCCAGCAGCGCCCGCTCGAGGGGCCAACGGTCGCTCACGCGCGCGACGTACCGGGAGAGCTCGCGCTCGTTGAGGGCCTCGGCCACCGTCACGGGCTCATTGTGAACGACCGCGTGGCCGCCGAAAAGCGGGCTTTACACGATCAAAACTCGTCGGCCTGGTGCGGGCCGACGCAGGCGACCGCGAGCTCCTCGGGATCGACGGTGCGCGCCGCCTCGGCGACCTCGTCGAAGCTGACCCCGTCGAGCAGCGCGATCGCCGAGTCGGGGTCGATGTCCTCGGCGAAGACGATCGTCTGGTTGGCGGCGTAGCGGGCCACCGCGTTGGTGTTCTCGAAGGCCAGGACGCGGCGGCCGGCCGCGTAGGCGCGGGCGCGCTCGACCTCGTCGGGCCGCGGGCCGTCGGCGGCCAGCTCGCCCACGATCTCGCGCATCCGTGTGTAGGCCTCCACGCACTTGCTCGACTCAAGGCCCGAGCCGAGCTGGAGCACCGGCACGTCGGCGTAGGCGTGGTCGGTCGCGTAGACCGAGTAGCACAGCCCGCGCTGCTCGCGGATCTCGTCGAACAGGCGCGAGCCCATCGAGCCGCCCAGCAGCGTCGAGTAGATCGTGAACGCCGCGCGGGCCTTGGGGTCACCGACGGCGACGCGCGGGCGGTAGGACATCCGCAGGTGCGACTGGTTGGAGTCGCGCTCCTCGACGAGGACCTGCGGCGCGAACGGCGGCGCAGGGACGTAGGCCTCGGGCGCCGGCAGGTCGGGAAAGCGCCCGAACAGCTCGTCGACGTTGCCGTTGGCCGGGACGTGGTCGACGTTGCCGACGATGAACGCGCCGCCGCGCGCGCCGGCCCAGCGGCGCTCGCGGAAGGCGACGATCGCCTCGCGCGAGAAGGTGCGCAGGTGCTCCTCGGGGCCGAGCACGGTGCGCCCGAGCGGGTGATCGCCGAAGTGCGCCTGATCGATCAGCTCCTCGGCCACGGCGGCGGGCTGGTCCTTGTAGCGCTGGATCTCCTGGATGACGACGCCGCGCTCCTTGTCGAGCTCGGCCGGATCGATCTTCGGGCGCCCGACGAAGTCGGTGAGGAGGTCCATGGCCTCCATCGCCGCCTCGGCGCGGACGGTGATGTGGAAGGCGACGAGGTCGTGCGAGGTGTAGGCGTTCAGCGAGCCGCCCATGCGCTCGGCGGTCTCGTTGACCTTGCGGTAGTCGTCGTAGATCTGGCCGCCCTTGAACACCAGGTGCTCGAGGAAATGGGCCATGCCGTTCTCCTCCGGGCGCTCGGTGCGCGCGCCGGCGTCGAAGGCGACGAGGATGGTGGTGGCGCGCGTGCCGTCGAGGGCGACGCGGTGGATCGGCAGTCCGTTGGGGGCGACGGAGGAGGAGATCTTCGGCATCGTCAAATGACGATAGCGACCGATCTCACGCGCCCGGCGCCGACGGCGTTACACCCACATGACCACCGCCACCGCAGACGCCGTCGCCGATCGCATCGCAGACTTCGACTGGAGCGCGCTGACCGCCCGTCTCGACGCGGACGGCTTCGTCCAGACGCCGCCCGTCTACACCGCGGGCGAGTGCCGCGAGCTCGCGGCGAGCTTCGAGGACGGCCGCTTTCGCTCGACGATCGACATGCGCCGCTACCGCTTCGGCGAGGGCGCCTACAAGTACTTCGACGCGCCGCTGCCCGCGCTGATCGACGACGCGCGCCACGCGCTCTACCCGCCGCTGGCGGCGGTGGCCCACGACTGGGCGCAGCGGCTGGGGGAGACGGCCGACTACCCGCCCGCGCTCGAGGCCTTCCTCGACCGCTGCCACGCCGCCGGCCAGCAGCGCCCGACGCCGCTGATCCTGCGCTACCGCGAGGGCGGCCACAACACCCTCCATCAGGACATCTACGGCGACGTGGCCTTCCCGCTGCAGGCCGTGACCGTGCTCGATCGCCCCGGCCAGGACTTCGAGGGCGGGCAGTTCGTTCTGCTCGAGCAGCGCCCGCGCGCGCAGTCACGCGCGCACGTGATCGACCTGCAGCGCGGCGCCTTCCTGATCTTCGCCACCCGCCACCGGCCGGTGGAGGGCACGCGCGGCTACTACCGCGCCAACATGCGCCACGGCGTGGCCACCGTGCTCTCCGGGCAGCGCACGACGCTCGGCGTCATCTTCCACGACGCCGCTTGAGCTCGACCTCGATGCCGTCGAGCAGCCGCTCGAGGCCGCGTTCGAAGCGCCCCTCTTGGAGCACCATGGCCGGAAGGTCCTCGTCCTTGCCACCGGCTGCGCGGTTGGCCTCGACGATACGTGCCACGTTGGGGTACGCGCCGGTCTCGAGCTCGATCGCCATGTAGTCGAAGACCGCCTGCATCCAGCGCGGCTCCGCCTCCTCGACGCGTTGCTCGAGGCCGGCGAGGTAGGCCCGGAGGCTGAACCCGAAGACGTAGTCGTCGATCAGCGCGACGATCTCCATCTTCGTCGGCAGGTCGACGTCGAGGTCGACGACCGCGGCGACCGATTGGTCGAAGTGCCGCAAGGAGTTAGGGCCCGGGACCTGCCGTGGCCGTGGCTGCATCGCGGCGAGAATCCACGGGTGGTGCTCGAAGTTGCGCCGCGTTGCGGTGGCGATCGCCCGCAGCGCAGGGCGCCATCCCCTGCGCAGCTCCGCTTCGTCGACGAGCTGGACGCCCATGACCGCGTCACTGACGAGGTCCATGAGCTCGTCTTTGCTGCGGACGTAGTGGTACAGGCTCATCGTCCCGATTCCGAGCTCGCGCGCGACGCGGCGCATGGACACGGCCTCGAAGCCCTCTACGTCAGCCACCGCGATGGCCGCGGCGGCGATCTCCGCGCGCGACTGGGGGGCACGCCGTCCGGCAGGCTCGGCGCGAGACCAGATCGGGTCGAAGACGTCGTCGCCGTGACCCCTTCGGGTCCGGTCACGTTCCCGGTGCTCAGGCCTTGACATTTCGTACAGTGTACTAGTACCGTACGCCGTACGAATACACGTACAGCGTACGAACAAGGACCAACATCATGACATCCACCCAGGACGCAGGAGTAGTCGTCGAAGGCCTCGGCCGGCGCTTCGACGAGCTCTGGGCGCTGCGCGACGTCGACTTCGCGGTCCCGCAGGGCTCGGTGCTCGGGCTCCTCGGCCACAACGGCGCCGGCAAGACGACCGCCGTGAAGATCCTCACGACACTGCTGCACCCGACCGAAGGCCGCGCCGCCGTCGCGAGCCACGACGTCGTGACCGACGCGGCGCTCGTGCGCAGGAGCATCGGCCTCGCCGGCCAGCAGGCCACCGTCGACGGGCTGCTCACCGCACGCGCCAACCTGCAGATGGTCGGGCGCCTGTACCACCTGCCGCGCAAGGTCGCCCGCGCCCGCGCCGACGAGCTGCTCGAGCGCCTCAGCCTGACCGACGCCGCCGACCGCCTCGTCAAGACCTTCTCCGGCGGCATGCGCCGCCGGCTCGACCTCGCAGCGAGCCTCGTCGCCGCTCCGCCCGTGCTCTTCCTCGACGAGCCGACCACGGGGCTTGACCCGCGCAGCCGCATCGATCTGTGGGCGCTGCTCGAGGAGCTCGTGCGCGACGGAGCCACGGTGCTGCTGACCACCCAATACCTCGAGGAGGCCGACCGCCTGGCCGACAACATCGTCGTCCTCGACGGCGGCCGCGTCGCCGCCCAGGGCTCGCCCGCGCAGCTGAAGACGCGCATCGGCGGCGAGCGCCTGGAGGTGACGGTCGGTGCGCCCGACGAGCTCCTGCCCGCCGCCGCCGCGCTCGGGCACTTCGCCAGCGACCAGCCGGTCGTCGATGGCGACGGCGCGCGCGTCGTCGCCCCGGTGCGGGCCGGCGTCGCCCTGGCCGACGTCGTCCGCGCGCTCGACGCCGCCGGCGTCGCCACCACCGACCTGCACCGTCGCGAGCCCACGCTCGACGACGTCTTCCTCGCCATCACCGAACCGACCACCACCGCTCCCGAGGAGATCGCCGCCTGATGTCCGCCTACGCCGAGCGCCTGCGCCTGGGGCTGTCCGACAGCCTCGTCCTGGCCGGGCGCAACCTCTCCCACGTCCGCCAGATCCCCGAGAAGCTCATCGACGTCACCGTCCAGCCGCTCATGTTCGTGATCCTCTTCGCCTACGTCTTCGGCGGCGCGATCGCGGTGCCCGGCG
Organism: Solirubrobacteraceae bacterium; assembly: GCA_036555665.1. Classification (GTDB taxonomy): domain Bacteria; phylum Actinomycetota; class Thermoleophilia; order Solirubrobacterales; family Solirubrobacteraceae; genus JAOPZW01. The sequence continues at coordinate 4,588 of DATBKW010000354.1, forward strand.
GCAACTACCACGAGTACCTGATGGCCGGGATCTTCATCCAGACCCTGACCTTCGGCGTCATGGGCCCCGCCATGTCGATGGCCAACGACCTCGGCGAAGGCGTGCTCGATCGCTTCCGCTCGCTGCCGATGGCCCGCTCGGCCTTCCTGAGCGGCCACGTCATCGCCGAGTTCCTCGCGGCGATGCTCGGGCTCGCCGTCATGACCGTCGCCGGCCTCGTGGTCGGCTGGCGCATCCACACCGATGTCGCCCACGCCGCCGCCGGCTTCGGCCTGCTTCTGCTCGTGGCCTTCACGATGCTGTGGATCGGAATGCTGCTCGGGACGGTCGCGCGCTCGGCCGACGCGGTCACCGGGATCGTCTTCATCGTCATCTTCCCGCTGACCTTCGTGGCCAACGCGTTCGTGCCGGCCGGCACGCTCCCGAGCGTGCTGCAGACGGTGGCCAACTGGAACCCGATCAGCTCGCTGGTCGCCGCGCTCCGGACGCTGTTCGGCAATCCGACGGCGATCCCGGCGAACGCGCCGTGGCCGCTGCAGCACCCCGTGGCCAGCGCACTGATGTGGTGCGCCGCGATCCTCGCGGTCGTCGTGCCGCTGGCGATCGCCGCCTACCGCAAGCGCACCGAAGCCTAGAAAAGCGCGCTGTACGCGTTGAGCGCCGGCGCCCCGCCGAGGTGCGCGAAGAGCACCGTGGCCTCGGCGGGGATCGTCCCGTCGGCGACGAGGCCGATGAGGCCGGCCATCGACTTCCCTTCGTAGACCGGGTCGCAGATCATCCCCTCCAGGCGGCCGGCCAGGCGGATGGCGTCGAGGGTCTGGGCCACCGGGGCGCCGTAGCGCTCGCCCGCGTAGCCCTCGAGCACCTCGATCTCGTCGTCGCGCAGGTCGCGGCCCAGGCCGATGCGCTGGGCGGTGTCGCGCGCGATCCGGTCGACCGCGGCGCGGGTCTCCTCGATCCGCGCCGACGCGTCGATGCCCAGCACCCGCCGCGGACGCTCGCCGCCGGCAAAGCCGGCGATCATCCCCGCCTGGGTGCTGCCGGTAACGGTGCAGACGATGACGTGGTCGAAGAACACGCCCAGCTCGGCCTCCTGGCGCTCGACCTCGCGCGCGAAGCCCGCGAAGCCCAGGCCGCCGAGCGGGTGATCCGAAGCGCCGGCCGGGATCGGGTAGGGCTTGCCGCCGGCGACGCGCACGTCGTCGATGGCTTGCTGCCAGCTCTCCTTGATGCCGATGTTGAACTCCGAACGCACGAGCTCGACCTCGGCGCCCATGATCCGGCTGAGCAGGATGTTGCCCACGCGGTCGTAGACGGCGTCGGGCCACTCGACCCAGCTCTCCTGCACGAGCCGCGCCTTGAGCCCGGCGACCGCCGCCGCAGCCGCGACCGAGCGTGTGTGGTTGGACTGCACGCCGCCGATCGACACGAGCGTGTCGCAGCCCTGGGCCAGCGCGTCGGCGACGAGGTACTCGAGCTTGCGCAGCTTGTTGCCGCCCATCCCGACGCCGGTGTTGACGTCCTCGCGCTTGGCCCAGATCTCGGGCCCGCCGAGGTGCTCGGTCAGCCGCGC
>DATBKW010000355.1:0-4039 GCA_036555665.1 Solirubrobacteraceae bacterium
ACCTGCACGGACTACTACGTGCGGCTCATGCGCTACATGGAGTACGTCAAGCGCACGGTGCCGATGCACGACGACCTCTACGACTTCTTCCTGCAGGAGTTGCCGGGGTACGACATGGTCGGCTACCGCGACACCGACCTCATCTGCTGGGGCTGCTTCGACAACCCCGACTACGTCGACTACTCCTACCGCAACATGACCGAGTGGGGCCGGCACCGCTACATCACGCCGGGCCTGGTCTTCAAGGGCGAGCTGATCACCACCGACCTGGTCGAGATCAACCTCGCCATCCGGATCCTGCTGGGCAGCTCGTACTTCGACGACTGGACCAGCGAGGAGACGTTCGTCACCCAGGACCCGCTCGGCAACGCGGTCGACAAGCGCCACCCGTGGAACAAGGTCACCCTGCCCAAGCCGCAGAAGCGCGACTGGGCCGACAAGTACAGCTGGGTGGTGTCGCCGCGCATGTACGACAAGCGCAACGACACCTACGTCGCGTGCGACACCGGCGGCGGGCCGTTCGCGCGCCAGTGGGTGACGGCCAAGGCCGGGCTGGTCGACATCGGCTACCTCAAGGCGACCGGCCACAGCCTCCAGATGGTGCTGCCCAAGACCGCCGGCATGCCCGAGATGGAGCTCGAATGGCACATCCCGGAGAAGTCCAACGCGGTCGAGCGCGATCGCGCGCGCACCTACCACCAGGCTTACTCGGCGCTGGTGGGGCTGCACTGCCTGGAAAAGGCGCTGGCCGAGATCCGCGCGGGGCGGACCAAGAGCTGGTCGGACTTCAAGGTCCCCGAGGAGGCGATCAGCGTCGGCTTCCATGAGGCCGCCCGCGGCGTGCTCTCACACCACATGGTCATCCGCGAGGGCAAGATCGCCAACTACCAGCCCTACCCGCCGACGCCGTGGAACGCCAACCCGCGCGACGTCTACGGCACGCCGGGCCCGTACGAGGACGCCGTGCAGAACACGCCCATCTTCGAGGAGAACGGCCCGGAGAACTTCAAGGGCGTCGACATCATGCGCGCCGTGCGCTCGTTCGACCCGTGCCTGCCGTGCGGCGTGCACATGTACACCGGGGCCGGCCGGGTGCGCAAGGTCGTGCACCGGCCGACCGGCCTGTGCTGATGGCCGCGGGCGTCGGCTCCGAGGAGCACCTGGCCCGCGTCCAGGAGCTGACCGACGCTCTGGAGGCGCTCCCCGAGGGGCGCGAGAAGGATGTCGCCGAGGACCTCATCGGCGCGATCGTCGAGCTCTACGGCGACGGGTTGCGCCGCGTCGTCGAAGCGCTCCACGAGGCGGGCGCGGCGGGCCAGGAGATCCACGGGCGACTCGTGGCCGACGGCGTGGTGGCGAGCCTGCTGCTCATCCACGACCTCTACCCGATCGACCTCGAGACGCGGGTGCGCGAGGCGCTGGACAGCGTGCGCCCGTACATGGAGTCCCACGGCGGCGACGTCGAGCTCCTGAGCCTCGAGGACGGCATCGCGCGGCTGCGCCTGGCCGGCAGCTGCGACGGCTGCCCGGCGTCGGCGGCGACCCTCGAGCTCGCGATCAAGGACGCGCTCGACCAGGCCGCTCCCGACCTCGCCGGCCTCGAGGTCGAGGGCGTGGCCGCGCCGCGCACCGCACCCGCCCCGACGCCGACGTGGATGGCGCTCGACCAGGCGGGCGAGGTCGCCCCGGGCGAGCTGCGCTCGGTGACGCTGCGCGGTGCCGAGCTGATCGTCGCCAACGTCGAGGGCACGCTGCTGGCCTACCGCAGCGCCTGCGCGGGCTGCGGGGCCGGCCTGGGCGATGCGTCGCTGAGCGGCGAGGTCCTCGGCTGCGCGCGCTGCGGGCGCGCCTTCGACCTGCGCCGCGCCGGGCGCGCGCTCGGCGCCGAGCCGGGCCAGCTCGAGCCGGTGCCGCTCCTGCGCCGCGCGACGGGAGCGGAGGTGAAGGTGGCGCTCGCCTCGTGACTGCGCCCGCGAACGCCGACGTGGTGGCGCGGCTGCGCCGCATGGCGCAGCCGCGGGCGTCTCCCGCACGCCGGGACACGGCGCGCTGCGACCTCTGCGGCGCCGTCATGGCCGAGGACCATCGCCACCTGCTCGACGTCGGTGAGCGGCGCATCCTGTGCGCCTGCGAGCCGTGCATCGCGATGCGCTCGGGCGAGGGCGACCTGCGTCCGACGGGGACGCGCACGCTGCGGCTCGACGGCTTCGACCTCCCCGAGGAGCTGTGGGCCGCGTTCCAGATCCCCATCGGCCTCGCCTTCTTCTTCCTCAGCGAGACCGTGGGTGGCGTCGTCGCGCTGTACCCGAGCCCGGCCGGCGCCACGGAGTCCGAGCTGCACCTCGATGCCTGGAACGAGCTGGTCGCCGCCAACCCCGTGCTCGCCGATCTCGAGCCCGAGATCGAGGCGCTGGTCGTCAACCGGATCGCCGACGCGCACCTCTTCGCCATCGTGCCGATCGACCGCTGCTACGAGCTGGTCGGGATGATCAAGGCCACCTGGGAGGGGATCTCCGGTGGCGACGCCGTACGCAACGCGGTCGACGCCTTCTTCGCGCGACTGGACGCCAGGAGCGCCGCGTGAACACGGTGGCCATCGCGCCGGAGTTCGCCGTCCACGACGTGACCTGGGTGCGCGACGCGGCCGCGCCGACGCTGTCGTTCGCGCTCGGCGTGACCGAGACCTCCGGCCGCGAGGTCTTCACGATCGCTCTCACGGCGCAGATCAACATCGACCCCGCGCGACGCCGGTACGACGACGAGACGCGCGCGGCGCTCGTCGAGCTCTTCGGCACGCCCGAGCGCTGGGCATCGACGACCAAGAGCTTCGTGTGGGCGCAGGTCGGCACGCTCGTGCCGAGCTTCACGGGCGAGGCGACCTTCACGCTGCCGGTTCCCTGCACCTACGATCTCGAGCTCGCGGCCGCCAAGTACCTCTACACCGTGCCCGACGGCGAGATCCCGCTGAGCTTTCACTTCACGGGCTCGGTGCTGCACCGCGGGGATGCGGGGCAGCTGCAGGTCGTCCTCATCCCGTGGACGTGCTCGGCCGACTGGCGCATGCCGGTGGCGACGTGGAAGGAGATGATGGAGCACCACTACCCCAACGGCGCCTGGGTGCGGCTGCATCCGGAGACGATGTCAGCGCTGGGGCGCTACAGGGCGCGCGAGGGCCTGCCGTCGTACGACGCGTGCGTCGCGGAGCTGCTCGGTGATGGCTGAGGTGCTCGACGAGCTCCTGCACACCCTGCTCTACGAGGGCTACGCGCTGTACCCGTATACGCCGGGCGCGACCAAGAACGCGACGCCCACGCCCTTCGGCATCGTCTACCCGCCGGTCTACGCGCAGGCCACGCCGGGCACCTTCGACAAGCTGCGCATGCAGGGGATCGTCCGCGCCGACGGCGACGCCGTGCTCAGCGGCGAGGTGCGCTTCCTGCACGGCGCCGGCGAGCGCCACCAGGCCTCGGAGGAGCGCCTCGACGCGCCGGCGCAAAGGCTCGTCGACCTCGCCCGGGCCCCGCACGTCGAGCCCTTCGAGCGCGACGGCCTGCACGGGCGCGTGCGGATGGCGGCCGACGACCTCGGCGAGGGCCGCTGGCGCGTGATGCTGTGCGTGCACAACACGACGCCCGTCGGCGAGGGCCTCGACCGGGCGGGCGCGCTGACGGCCAGCCTCATCTCCACCCACCCGCTGCTGCGCCTGCGCGGCGGGCGCTTCGAGTCGCCGCTGGAGGCCGACGGCGCCGAGAGCGTCAACACCTACCCGGTGCTCGCCACCGACGCCGACGACGCGCTGCTCGGCGCGGCGATCGTGCTGCCCGACCACCCGCAGCTGGCGCCCGAGAGCCGCGGCGACCTCTTCGACGGCACCGAGATCGAGGAGGCGCTGCTGCTTCACGTCCTCGCCCTCAGCGACGAGGAGCGCGCGGCGATCGCCGAGCAGGACCCCGCCGTGCGCGAGATGCTCGCGCGTGCCGAGGCGGCCACGCCCGAGGACATCCTCGCCCTGCACGGGCGCACCGTCCTCTCCGACCCG
>DATBKW010000356.1:0-9807 GCA_036555665.1 Solirubrobacteraceae bacterium
AAGGGCCTCGACAACGAGGCTGCGGTCGTCGCCGCGATGGGGACCGCCGGGCGGGCCGTGGTCTTCTCGGGCACCACCGTCGCGATCGGCCTGCTCGCGCTCGTGGTCGTGCCGCTGCCGTTCCTGCGCAGCATGGGCTACGGCGGCCTGCTGATCCCGCTGGTGGCGACGGCCTGCGCCATCACCCTGCTGCCGGTGATCCTCGCGACGGTGGGGCCGCGCATGGATCGCCGCCGCCTGCGCCGCAACGACAACAGCCATCGCTTCTGGACGCGCTGGGCCGAGGTCATGGTGCGGCGCCGTTGGATCGCGACCATCGGGGCGCTCGCCGTGCTCTTCGCGCTGCTGTCCGCGGCGACGAACCTGCACCTCGGCAACGCCGACCCGGACACGATCGCCAAGGCGGGCCCGGCCAAGCAGGGTCTGCACGCGCTCGACCGGTCGGGCATCGGCAAGGGCGCGATCGCGCCGGTCGAGACGCTCGTGCCGGCGGGCGAGGCGGCGAAGGTGGCGGCCGCCCAGGCGCGCGTCGACGGGGTGCACGGCGCCGCGGCGCCCACGGGCGCGGACTGGCGCAGGGACGGCAAGGCGCTCGTCGTCGCCATGCCGCGTCAGGGCGACGAGTCGCAGGCCGGTCGCGACGCCGTGCAGGACGTCCGCGACGCCGCGCACGCGGCCTCGCCCAACGCGCGCGTCGGCGGCAGCGGGCCGCTCAACGCCGACTTCATCGACGCGGTCTACGGATCGTTCCCGCTGCTGATCGCGGTGCTGGGGATCCTCACGTTCCTGCTGCTCGCTCGCGCGTTCCGCTCGCTCTTGCTGCCGGCGAAGGCGATCGTCCTCAACGTCCTGTCGATCGGCGCGGCGTGGGGGATCATGGAGATCATCTGGCAGCAGGGCCACGGCTCGGACGAGATCTGGGGCATCGCGGCGACCGGCTCGGTCTCCTCGTGGATCCCGTTCATCGTCTTCGCCTTCCTCTACGGGCTGTCGATGGACTACGAGGTCTTCATCCTCTCCCGCATCCGCGAGGAGTACGACAAGACGCACGACACCAACGAGGCGATCATCTTCGGGCTCGGCCGCACCGGCCGGCTGGTGACCAGTGCGGCCCTCATCCTCTTCCTGGCCTTCGCGGCGCTCGCCTCGGGGCCGGAGACCGACGTCAAGGTGCTGGCGACCGGGTTGGCCGCCGGGATCCTGCTCGACGCGACGGTGATCCGGGCCGTTCTCGTTCCCGCCCTCATGTCGCTGTTCGGGCGCTGGAACTGGTGGATGCCCGTGGGCGTCGCGCGCGTCCTGCGGGTGCGGCCCTCCGAGGCGCTGCCCGAGGCGAGCGGGGCCTGATCACGCCGGCTCGGCCTCGAGCTTGCGGATGTCGTGGGCGAGGTCACGGTCGACGAGCTGCTCGACCGGGAAGGCGACGCGCTGGCGCCCGCTCTTGTCGATGAGCAGCACGCGGGCGGTGTGCTCGAAGCCGTTGCCCTGCGGCTGGATGCCGTAGGCGTGCCAGATCGGAGCGAGCTGCCCGCGGCTGCCGAGCAGGAAGTGCATGCGCCCGCCGCTGAGGCCGCGCTTCACCAGGAACGCCTCGGCGCTGTCGCGCGTGTCGTTGGCGGGATCGACGCTGACCGCGAGCGCGGGCACGTCGTGGCCGAGGTCGTCGAGGGCGCCGCGGATGGTCGTGGCGGTGACCGGGCAGGTGTCCTGGCAGGTGGAGTACATGAAGGTCAGCACGACGACCTGCCCGCGGTAGTCGCGCAGAGAGACGGGCTTGCCGTTCTCGTCGGACAGCGTGAAGTTCCCGGGCGGCATGTCGGGCGGGCTCAGCGCTCCGGCGAAGCCGCCCGCGCCGAGCGGCGGGGGCTTGTCGGGACGGGCGAAGACGACCACCCCCGCGGCGGCCAGGATGGCCAGCGAGGCGAAGACCATGAGCGCGAGGCGCACGCGGACGGGCACTGCCCCGCAGGGTAGTAGCCGCTCGCGGCGCGGGCCGCAGGCGCCCACGCGTGCGCAGCCGGCTAGGGCTCGACCAGGCCGCGCCTGATCGCGTAGCGCACCAGCTCGACGCGGTCGCGCATGCCGAGCTTGCGCAGGATGTTCGCCCGGTGTGACTCGACCGTCTTCTCGGCGAGGTGCAGGATCCCGGAGATCTCGCGATTGGTGTGCGCCTCGGCGATGAGCTTGAGGACCTCCTGCTCGCGCGGGCTGAGCGGCTCGCGCGGGCCGGCGCTCTCGTCCTCCATCCACGTGCGCACCAGCGCGCGCTGGGCGGCGTTGGTGAGAAACGACTCGCCGCGCGTCACCGCGCGCACGGCGGCCACGAGGTCGTGGTCGGCCTCGTGCTTGAGCACGTAGCCCGAGGCGCCGGCCTTCAGCGCCTCGAACAGGTAGCGCTCGTCGTCGTGCATGGAGAGGATCAAGACGTCGACGTCGGGCGCCTGTGCCTTGATCTCGCGCGTGGCCTGCAGGCCGGTGAGGCGCGGCATCGCGACGTCGAGGATCGCCAGGTCGGGGCGGTGGCGCAGCGCCTGCTCGACGGCCTCCGCCCCGTCGGCGGCCTCGCCGACCACCTCCATGTCGGGCTGGCGGTCGAGCAGCAGCTTCAGCCCGCCGCGCACGACGCCGTGGTCGTCGGCGATCAGCAGTTTCAGGCCCACGGGGTCCCCCCTCCTGGCGGCATCGTGCCCTCTGCGAGTGCAGGCGGGGGAGCGGCGGCCCCCAGTCGCAGCTCGATCGTCGTGCCCGCGCCGGGGGCCGAGGCCACCTCGACGCGGCCGCCGGCGAGCACCGCGCGCTCGCGCATGCCGGTCAGGCCCAGGCCGGCCGGCTCGCGGCCCGGGGTGAAGCCGGCGCCGTCGTCGGCGAGGCGGACGACCGTCCCACCGTCGCGGTGCTCGACTTCGACGCGAACGCTGCCGGCGTTGGCATGGCGGGCGACGTTGGAAAGGCCCTCCTGGACGATGCGATAGACGACGAGCTGCTCGTCGGCGCCGATGTCCTCGATGCCCTCGGGCGGCAGCGTCAGCGCGGTGCGCACTCCGGCGCGGCGCCCGAAGTCGTCGACCTGCGTGCGCAGCGCGGCGCCGAGGCCGAGGTCGTCGAGGGCGATCGGCCGCAGCTCGCGGGCCAGGCGCACGAGCTCGCCCATCGCCTGGGTGGCCACGCGCTGGGTCTCGCGCAGCTCGTCGCGCAGGTCGGCCGGCGCGTCCTGGGCGGTGGCCTCGAGGCGCAGCAGCACGCCCGTGAGCGCTTGGTTGGCCTCGTCGTGCAGGTCGCGCGCCAGCCGCGCGCGCTCGGCCTCCTGGGCCTGCAGCACCGCGGTCGCCGTGCGCGCCCGTTCGGTCTCCAGCCGCGCGAGCATCGTGTCGAAGGCCTGGTGCAGGCGGGCGACCTCCTCGACGTTGGCGGTCGGGATCCGGGCGCGCGTGTCGCGCCCGGCGAAGTCCAGCCGCTCCATCGCGTCGATGAGCTCCTCCAGCGGCGCGAAGCGGCGCCGCAGCAGCCAGCCGTTGAGCAGCACCATGGCCATGAGCGCGGCGACGAGCACGAGGAAGCGCTTGCGCTCGATGACCGGCTCGGAGTGCAGGCTGGCGGCGACCGACGCCGCGAACACGGTGGCCGTGATGAGCAGCGCGTTGACGGCGAGGACCTGCGTCAGAAGGGACGGGCGCTTCATGGGGAACACTGTGGGTATCGGCGTCCCGCGTTCTCGCCGCGAGCCGCGGGAATGCTGTCTGGACGGGGGTTGCACACCCGGCGCTATACTTTTTGAAGTGAATCCCGACCGAGTTCCAGGTGAATTGACCGTGAGCGTGTCCGGCAGCGAGTACATCCGTCGGATCAAGTCCGAGGTCGACGAGATCGACCCGTCGGCCGTTCGCGAGCTCGCCGGTGAGGGCGTCGCCCTGATCGACGTGCGCGAGACCGGCGAATGGGACGCGGGCCACCTGCCCGGCGCCAAGCACATCCCGCGCGGCTACCTCGAGTCGCGCATCGACGCCGCGGTGCCCGACCGCTCCCAGCACGTCATCGCCTACTGCGCCTCCGGCCAGCGCAGCGCGCTGGCCGCCCACACGCTCACGGAACTCGGCTTCGAGCACGTCGAGTCGATGACCGGCGGCATCACGCTGTGGAAGGACCGCGGCTACCCCGTCGAGCACCCCAAGACCTTCACGCCCGAGCAGCGCGAGCGCTACTCGCGCCACTTCCTGCTTCCCGAGGTCGGCGTCGAGGGCCAGCAGAAGCTGCTCCACTCCAAGGTGCTGCTGCTCGGCGCCGGCGGCCTCGGGTCGCCGACGGCGCTGTACCTCGCCGCGGCCGGCGTCGGGACGCTGGGCATCGTCGACGACGACGTCGTCGACGTCTCCAACCTGCAGCGCCAGGTCATCCACACCACCGACCGCATCGGCGTGGCCAAGGTCGACTCGGCCGAGGAGCAGATCAAGGCGCTCAACCCCGACGTCGAGGTCATCAAGTACCAGACCCGCCTCGACGCCTCGAACATCATGGAGATCATCCGCGACTACGACATCGTGGTCGACGGGGTCGACAACTTCCCGACGCGCTACCTGCTCAACGACGCCTCGGTGCGCCTGCGCATCCCGGTCGTCAGCGCGGCGATCCTCGGCTTCGAGGGCCAGCTCAGCGTCTTCGCCCCCTACGAGGGCCCGTGCTACCGCTGCCTCTTCCGCCAGCCGCCGCCCGCCGAGCTTGCGCCGTCGTGCGGCGCCAACGGCGTGCTGGGCGTGCTGCCCGGCACCATGGGCCTGCTGCAGGCGACCGAGGTGGTCAAGCTCATCATCGGCGCCGGCGAGCCGCTCATCGGCCGCCTGCTGATGTACGACGCGCTGGCCGCCACCACGACCGAGCTCAAGGTCCGCCGCGACCCCGAGTGCCCGATCTGCTCGCGCGAGCCCGAAGCGATCTCCGACGAGGAGATGGGCGTCTTCCCGGACTACGAGGCGTTCTGCGCCGCGGCCGGTTAGCCTCCGCCCGGCTCATGGCGACCATTCGCATCCCACCCGTTCTGCGGCCCTCGGTCGGCGGCGAACGCGAGGTCTCGGCCGACGGCGCCAACGTCGGCGAGGTCCTGCGCTCCCTGGCGGGCGCGCATCCCGAGACGCAGGACCAGCTCTTCGGTAACGACGGCGACCTCAACCGCTACGTCAACGTCTACCTCAACGACGAGGACGTCCGCGTGCTCGGCGGCCTCGACACGCCGGTGGGCGAGGGCGACACGCTCGTGATCCTGCCCGCGATGGCGGGTGGATGACCCGCGTCACCTGCCAGATCTCGATCTCGCTCGACGGCTTCGTCGCCGGGCCCGACCAGAGCCTCGAGGAGCCGCTCGGCCGTGGCGGCGAGCGCCTGCACGAGTGGGCCTTCGCCACCGACGCCTGGCACGAGCAGCACGGCCGACGGGCCGGCGAGCGCACCGCCGACTCCGAGGTCGTCGAGGAGGTCGTCGCGAACGTCGGCGCCTACATCATGGGACGCAAGATGTTCGGCGGCGGCGACGGGCCATGGGACGAGAGCTGGAAGGGCTGGTGGGGCGACGACCCGCCCTACCACACGCCGGTCTTCGTGCTCACCCACCACGCGCGCGAGCCGCTGACGATGCAGGGCGGCACCACGTTTCACTTCGTGACCGACGGGATCGAGTCAGCGCTGCAGCAGGCGCGCGCGGCGGCGGGCGACAAGGACGTGTCGATCGCCGGCGGGGCGAGCGCGGTGCAGCAGTACCTCGCCGCGGGCCTGCTCGACGAGCTCTATCTGCACATCGCCCCGGTTCTCCTGGGCGGCGGCGAGCGGCTGCTGGAGAACGTCGGCGACCCCACGCTCGAGCCGGTCAAGGTCGTCGCTTCGCCGGCCGTGACGCACGTCAAGTACCGCGTCGTCCACTGAGCCGCCTGCACCTTTGGCCTGCTGGGCGACTGGCGCAGGCCCTACCCTGGGACGCATGGCCACCGTCCACGAGACCATCGATCGCGCGCGCGTCCGCGACCTGACCGAGCGCGAGCGCGGCAAGCTGCTCGCGGCCACCGAGGGCTCGCAGACCTACTTCGAACGCGCGCGGGCGGTCATGCCGCGCGGCGTGCCCAGCTCCTTCCAGGCGGCCGATCCGCGCCCGATCTACCTGTCGCACGGCGAGGGTTCCCGCGTCTGGGACGTCGACGCCAACGAGTACGTCGACTTCCACAACGGCTTCGGCGTGATGTGCGTCGGCCACGGGCATCCGGCGATCGTCCGCGCGGTCGCCGAGCGGGCAGCGCGCGGCTCGCACTTCGCGGCGCCGACCGAGGGCTCGATCGTCGTGGCCGAGGAGCTCAAGCGCCGCTTCGGGCTGCCGCAGTGGCGTTTCACGAACTCGGGGACCGAGTCCACGATGGACGCCATCCACCTCGCGCGCGCCGCCACCGGGCGCGACGTCGTGCTGAAGATCGAGGGCTCCTACCACGGCCACCACGACGCGGTCATGGTCAGCGTCCGCCCGCCGCTCGGCCAGCTCGGCGAGCGCGGGATCCCCGCCAGCGTCCCCTTCGGCGCCGGCCACCCGCACGCCGTCAGCGAGCTGACCCTCGCCATCCCCTTCAACGACGCCGACGTCCTGGAGCGCGTTCTCGACGACATGGGCGCCCGCGTCGCCGCGCTGATCCTCGAGCCGGCGATGATGAACATCACCATCGTCGCCCCGCGGCCGGGCTATCTGCAGCGCGTGCGCGAGCTGACCGCGCGCCACGGCGTCGTCCTCGTCTTCGACGAGGTCAAGACCGGCGCCACGATCGCCGCCGGCGGCGCGGTCGAGCGCTTCGGCGTCGAGCCCGACGTCGTGTGCCTGGCCAAGGCGATAGCGGGCGGCTACCCGAGCGGCGCGATCGGCATGACCGAGACGCTGGCCGACCTCATCACCACCGGCACCGTCCGCCAGGTCGGCACCTTCAACGGCAATCCGCTCTCCATGGCGGCGGCGCAGGCGGCGCTGACCGAGGTCCTCACGCCCGACGCCTACGCGCGCTTCGAGGCGCTCGACGCGCGCCTGCGCGGCGGCCTCGACGACGTCATCGAGCGCTACGGGCTGCCGTGCCACACCGTGGGCCTGGGCTCGAAGGGCTGCGTCGTCTTCGCCTCCGAGCCGCTCTACGAGTACCGCGACTACGCCACGAAGGTCGACGAGGAGCTCTCGACGCTCGCCTGGCTCTACCACATGAACCACGGCATCTTCATGACTCCGGGCGTCGACGAGCAGTGGACGCTCAGCGTCGCCCACGGCGACGAGGACCTGCAGCGCTACGTCGACGCCTTCGAGGCGTTTGCGCGCGATGTGACGGCCGCGTAGCCTGCGCGTCGTGAGGCGCGTCACCACCGTCGGCTGGCTCCTGCTCGTCGCCGTCGTCGTCACCGTGGCGCTCGCGTTCGTGGCCCCCGGCGCCGCGCTCGTCTTGGTGATCGTGCTCGCGCTGATCGCCGCGATGGCGCTGGCCGACAGCATCGGCGCGCCGATCAGCTGGTTCGACATCGGGGTCGCCAACGAGCGCAAGCGCGAGGCGCTCACACGCCGCTTCAAGCGCGGTCGCCCCGAGTGGGAGACCACGGCGCCCGACCACGCCGACGAGTCGCAGGACGCGATCTTCGAGCGCGAGCGCGAACGCCGGGGATTGCGCTGACGCGCGCCTGGCTACACTTTCTGAAGTGAGTCTCCCCCCGCTCCAGAACAAGCCGTGCGGCGGTCGCTACGGCGACCTCATCCAGGCCATCGGCAACACCCCGCTCGTCGAGCTGCGCCGCCTGTCGCCCAAGCCCGACGTGCGCATCTGGGCCAAGCTCGAGTCCCAGAACCCGACCGGCTCGGTCAAGGACCGCGTCGCGCGCTCGCTCATCGAGGATGCCGAGGAGAAGGGCTCCATCGGCCCCGGCATGACGATCCTCGAGCCGACCTCGGGCAACACCGGCATCTCGCTGGCGATGATCTGCGCGCGCAAGGGCTATCCGCTGAAGGTCGTCATGCCCGACAACGTGACGCCCGAGCGCACGCAGCTGCTGCAGATGTACGGCGCCGAGATCGTCTACTCGCCCGGCGACCAGGGCTCCAACGGGGCGGTCGCGATGGCGCTCGACATGGCGGCGGCCGACGCGACGTACTACATGCCCTACCAGTACGGCAACCAGGCCAACCCGCTGGCCCACTACCACGGCACCGCGCCCGAGATCCTCGACGAGCTCGACGGCGAGGTCGACGCCTTCGTCGCCGGCCTCGGCACGGGCGGCACGCTCATGGGCAACGGGCGGCGTTTCAAGGAGGAGCTCGGCGACCGCGTGAAGATCGTCGCGGCCGAGCCGATGCAGGGCGAGCCGGTCCAGGGCCTGCGCTCGCTGGACGACGGCTTCATCCCGCCGATCATCGACCTGTCGCTGCTGGACCGAAAGATCTTCGTCACCAACCGCGACGCGGTCATCTGGACGCGCAGGCTGCTCGACGAGGAGGGGCTGTTCGCCGGCGTGTCCAGCGGCGCGATCGCGTCGATCGCGGTGCGCATCGCCAACGAGATGGATGAGGGCAACGTCGTTTTCATCGTCTGCGACGACGGCTGGAAGTACCTCTCCAGCGGGATCTACAGCCGGCCCGTCGACGAGATTCAGAACCTTGATTCCACCGTCTGGTGGTAGGACCGCTACGCTGAGTCCATGCCCAACGTTGGCCCGCTCGAGCTCATCGTCATTCTGGCCATCGCGCTGATCGTCCTCGGTCCGAAGAAGCTGCCAGAAGTCGGCCGCTCCATCGGCAAGGGCATGCGCGAGTTCAAGGATTCGCTCAACGGCGAGTCCGATCGCGACGACGACGACGAGCGCCCCGCCCTGAAGACCGAGTAGTGCGCATCGACGCGGCGCTCCTCGACCGCGTGGTCGACCATGCGCGGCGCGACTATCCCAACGAATGCTGCGGGATGATTGCCGTGCGCGACGGGCGGGCGGTGGCGATCCACGAGGCGACGAACGTGGCGGCGAGCCCGCTGCGCTTCGAGGTCGAGGGCCGCGAGATCATCCGCGCGCAGGACGCGTTCGAGGCCGGCGGGGCCGAGCTCGGCGCGATCTACCATTCGCACACGCGCTCGGATCCGTACCCCTCGCAGACCGACATCAACTTCGCGGCCGGGTGGCCCGGGGTGGAATGGCTGATCGTCGGGCTGCGCGGCGACGGCGAGCCGACCGTGCGCTCCTACCGGATCGACGACGGTGTCATCGAGGAGGTCGACGTCGTTGCCGGGTGAGGCGCTGGTCTGCCCGAGCTGCGCCTCGACCCACCCGCTCGACGAGCGCTTCTGCCCGGAGTGCGGGATGCCGCTGGTGTACTCGGGCAGCGCCGGCGCCGATCAGCCGGTCACCGCCGCCCACGAGCGCGCCCGCAAGATCAAGCCGCAGTACAGCGAGGGCGACCTCGTGCGCGTGGTCGGCGCGCGCCACCAGGCCGAGGCCGAGCTCGTGCAGGGCATCCTGCTCGAGGAAGGGATCCCGTCGATGGTGCGCCGCTCGGCCGGCTTCGACGTCCCCGACATGCTCGCCGCCGGCCCGCGCGACATCCTCGTCCCGGCCTCCGGCGCGACGGCGGCGCGCGAGGTCCTGCTCCAGGCCGACCTCCTCTCAGGCGACCGCCCCAGACCCGCCGTTGCGGATCCGGGGCGGCTGCTGCTCGGCCTGGTGGCCGCGGTGATCACCGTCGGCCTCATCGCCTGGCTGGGGACCGAGATCTTCACCTAGGCCGCGAACGTCCCGGACGTCGGACCAGGTTGTTACGTCGTGGACGTTCGC
>DATBKW010000357.1:0-12346 GCA_036555665.1 Solirubrobacteraceae bacterium
CGGAAACCCCGGGATGCCGGCGCCGTCAGGCAAGGACGCAGACCCGAAGGAATGCCGAGGCATTTCGAGGGTCGAGGACGCCGCCTGGCGGTGATCGGCGCCCGGGGTTTCCGGTGAAACGTTGCGAGAAGGCCCACTAGGAACCGACCATCGCACCGGCGCGCGCGAAGGCGGCCAGGTCGTCGCTGAGCCGCTCGCGGTGGGTGACGAACGGCCAGTGCGACGCGTTCTCGTAGACCACGAGCTCGCAGCCGGCGATCATCGGCGCCGCCCGCCGGGCCGAGACCTCGATCGGCACCAGGGCGTCGTGGTCGCCGTGCACGATGAGGGTGGGCATCGTGAACGAGGCCATGTCGTCGCGCAGGTCGGTGTCGGTGTGGGTGCGGACGGTGTCGATCGAGGCCTTGGGCGAGGCGGACAGGAACAGGCCGATACCCCAGTCGATGAGCGCGTCGGAGACCTCGACGCCGGGGAGGTCGGCGCCGATCGCGGCCGCGGCGACATTGGTCAGATACCCGGGCCGGTCGGCACGCAGCGCCGCGATGATCTGCTCGAAGGCGGCGGGGTCGACGCCCTCCGGGTTGCTGGCGTCGAGCCGCAGGTACGGCAGCGTCGGGCTGATCAGGGCCACGCGGTCCACGCGGTCGCCGCCGTGGCGCGTGAGGTACCGCGCGACCTCGCCGCTGCCCATCGAGTGCGATACGAGCGTGACGTCGCGCAGGTCGAGGTGCTCGATCAGGGCGGCGAGGTCGTCGGCCAGCGTGTCGAAGTCGAAGCCGTCGCCGGGCTGGTCGGAGCGCCCACAGCCGCGCCGGTCGTAGGCCACGCACCGCAGCCCGCGGTCGACGAGGTCGGGCAGCTGGTACTCCCACATGTCGGAGTTCAGCCCCCAACCGTGGACGAAGACCATCGGGTCGCCGGTGCCCCAGTCGCGGTAGAAGAGAGTGGTGCCGTCGGTGGTGTGGAGGTTGGGCATGCCGAGAGTTCAGCCGGTGAGCGGCCGCGCGTCGATTACCTCGGAGGTCATCGTCGCCGCTCAGCGGGACGGCTACCGCGCCCGGTCGATGATCGGCGCGAGGACGTCCGCCAGCCGCGACTCCCCGACCTCCTGGAGGCTGTAGGTGACCCTGCGGATCGGGTGACGTGAGTCGACGAGCCGAGGGAGGTCGATCGGGGTGCCCGCGATGACCGCGTCGCAGTCGACGGCGTTGATCGTCCGCTCCAGATCGCCCAGCTGCTCATCGGAGTAGCCCATCGCCGGGACGACGCGCCCGATGTGCGGGAAGCGCGCGAGCGTTTCGGCGATCGAGCCGACGGCGTGTGGCCGCGGATCGACCTCGATCGCGCCCGCATCGCGGGCGGCGACGGCACCGGCCCCGAAGGGCATACCGCCGTGGGTGATCGTCGGGCCGTCATCGATCACGAGGACGCGCTTGCCGGCCAACGGCGGGCCCGGTTCGAGCACCACGGGAGAGGCCGCGTGGATCACCGTCGCCGTCGGCGCCAGCTGCGCGACGTCCTCGAGGACGGCGGCCATCTGCTCCGGCGTCGCGCTGTCGACCTTGTTGACGACGACGACGTCGGCCATGCGCAGATTCGCCTCGCCGGGGTGGTAGCGCAGCGCGTGGCCGGGCCGCAGCGGGTCGACGACCACGATCGTCAGGTCGGCGCGGTAGAAGGAGAAATCGTTGTTGCCGCCGTCCCAGATGATGACGTCGGCCTCCTCCTGCGCCTGTTCCAGGATCGCCCCGTAGTCGACGCCGGCGTACATCACCATGCCCATCTCGACGGGCCGCTCGTACTCCTCGCGCTCCTCGATCGTCGGATTGGAGGCATCGATGTCCTCGAGCGTCGCGAAGCGCTGAACGGCGATGGCCGCCAGGTCGTGGTAGGGCATCGGATGGCGCACCAAGGCCACATCGAGACCCGCCGCAAGCAGGATGCGCCCCACCTCGCGGCTGGTCTGGCTCTTGCCGCAGCCGGTGCGCACCGCGCACACCGCGACCACCGGCCTCGCGCTCGAGAGCATCGCCGAGCGGCCTCCCATGAGCCGGAAGTCCGCGCCCGCGGCGATCGCGACCGACGCGTGGTGCATGACCTCCTCATGGCTGACGTCCGAATACGCGAAGACCACTTCGTCGACCTCATGCTCGCGGACGAGCGCCGCGATCTCGGACTCGGGGCGGACGGGAATGCCCTCCGGGTACCGCGGGCCGGAGAGCGCGGGCGGATAGAGGCGGTCGTCGATCCCAGGGATCTGCGCCGCGGTGAAGGCGACGACCTCGGTGTCGGGGTCGTCGCGGAAGGCCAGGTTGAAGTTGTGAAAGTCCCGGCCCCCGGCTCCCATGATGATGAGCTTGCGCATGTCGGTCGGGAACCTACGCCAGCGAGCCCCGTGCATGCGGGCGGCAGCGGCAAGCTGAAGCCCGCGACGCGCGCGGATAGCATCGGCCGGTGGGCACGGCGTCGCAACGAGGCGCTAGGCGCCTCAGCCAACTCGAGCGGCTCATGCCGCCGCTCGCGACGTTGCGCGGCTACCGGGCGCGCGACCTGCGTCGCGACGCGGCCGCCGGGCTCGCGGTGTGGGCAGCCGCGGTGCCGAGCGGCCTCGCCTACGCCGGCCTCGCCGGCCTGCCGCCGATCGTCGGCCTCTACGCGTCGGCGGTCGCCGGGCTGGCCTACGGGATCGCTGGCTCGATCCGCCAGGCGCAGGTCGGCCCGACCTCCACGAGCTCGATCCTGACGGCCGCGGCGATCGCGCCGATGGCCCACGGGGACGTCCCGCGCGCGACGGCGCTCGCCGCGATCCTCGCGCTCGAGGTCGCGGCCTTCCTGCTGCTCGCCTGGGCGCTGCGACTCGGGTTTCTGGCCGATCTCTTGTCGCGCCCCGTGCTCGTCGGCTTCACCACCGCGATCTCGCTGGTCATCATCGCCGCGCAGCTCCCGAATCTCCTGGGGCTGACGGGCGTCACGACACGCACGTTCCAGACGACGCTCGACGGACTCGGCAGCCGGCTGGACGAGATCGATCTCGACTCGTTCGCGATCGGGGTCGGCGTGCTTGCGGCGCTCCTGACCCTGCGTCGGGTACGACCGCGATGGCCCCGCGAGCTGCTGGCCGCCGCCGCGGCGACGCTGCTCGTCTCGGTGCTCGGTCTGCAGGACACCGTCCACGTGGTCGGCGACGTGCCGAGCGGCCTGCCCGCGCCCAAGATCCCCGCGGTCTCCTACGACGACATCGAACGGCTCGTACCTGCGGCGGCGGGCATCGCCCTGATCGCTTTCGTGGAGACGGTCGCGATCGGGCGCACGTTCGCGAGGCGGCACCGCTACACGATCGAGCCCCGCGACGAATTCTTGGCACTGGGCTTCGCGAACCTCGCGGCCGGGACGTTCCAGGGGTATCCGGGGAACGCCAGTTTCGCGCAGACCGCGCTGTCCGACGGCGCCGGCGGCCGCACCGTGATCGCATCGGTCACGACGAAGGTCGCCATCCTTGCGACGCTCCTGGTGCTGACGCCGCTGTTCGCCGATCTCCCATACCCGGCGCTCGCCGGGATCGTGATCGCCGCGGTGCTGTCGTTCATCGACCTGCCCGCGTTCCGGCGGCTGTCGCACTTCCAGCGCGCCGCCGAGCGCTCGCCGGGGCATCCCCGCGGCCGGGTCCCGCGCCAGCCCGAGCTGTGGTCCGCGCTGGCCACGTTCGCCGGCACGCTGCTGTTCGGGATCCTGAACGGCATCCTCGTCGGCGTCCTGGTCACATTGCTCGCCGTCCTTCACCGCTTGTCACGTCCGCGCGTGGCCGTGCTCGGGAAGGTCCCCGGCGGCAAGCGACACCGCGACATCCAACGCCACCCCGAGGCCAAGACGCGCGAGGGCGTGCTGATCGTCCGCTTCGAGGCGCCGGTCTTCTTCGGCAACGCCGAGTATCTGCACCACTCGGTGCTCGAGCTCCTCGACGCCGAGCATCCGCATCCCGCGGTGCTCGTCCTCGTCTGCGACGCCATGTCCGACATCGACGTGACGGGCATCGATGCCCTGCGCGAACTCATCACCGACATCCATCACCGCGGCGTCGAACTGCGGATGTGCCGCGTCAAGGGACCGGTGCACGACGCGCTCCTGGAGAGCCACATCGTCGACCTCGTCGGGCCGGAGCATTTCTACGACAGCGTGCGCGCCGCCAAGAAGGGCCTCCAGCCCGATGGGCTGCCGGTCGTGCTCGACTGGGCCAAGCCGGTCGACGACGAATCGGAGGCGCCGGCGCCGTGATGGAGCTTCAGGCCGGCTGATCGCCGGGCGGCCGCACCACGCGGTCAAACGCCGCGTACGCGGCGGCGCGCGCTTCGATCTCGTCGCGCTGCTGCGCGTGACGCTCGGCCGTGTCGACGATCTCGGCGTAGTGCGTGCGCTTCTCGTCCATCGAGATGACGGATGTCGTGAGGTCGGTCCAGTCGACGACCCCGCCGTCGCCGAGGCGCCCGCGCGCGCCGCAGGTCGCGCACTCCACGTCCTCGCCGCGCAGGGCGACGACGTCGAGATGGCACAGCGGGCAGAGGCCGGGCTCGCCGCGGTACTCGGCCTCGTCGAACGCCCGGCCGATCTGCTCCGCGACGTTGCGCCCCAGCTGCGCCGCGCGGGCCAGCGCCGCGTCGTCGAGCACGATCGAGCGCGGCGTGCCGGCGCCTTCGAACTGCACCTGATCGACCACCGCCATGTGCATGGAGAAGGTCGTGGTGTGGAGGATCGGAAGGGTCAGCGTCTTCCACTGCGAGGTCAGCGAGCCGCCCACCGCGATGAACCCTGCCACCCGCGGCCTGAGCACGCGCTCGTCGACGCGAAAGGGCACGACCGGCTCCCCACCCGCGCGCTTGACGGCGACGAGCTGCTCGATGATCGCGGCGTCGGCGTTGGGGCCGAGCAGGCGATCGCCGAGCAGCTTGAGCCGGGCCGCGACCGTGCGGGAGATGATCGGCGTGCTGACGATGAAGGCGTCGCATTCGACGAGCCGTTCCCAGAACCACCAGGCGTCGTCGGGCTCTGGCGCGTCCGGCCCGCTGGGGATCCGCAGCTCGTTCAGGCGCACCAGCTCGACCGTCGCGCCGGCCTCCTCGGCGGCCTGCAGCGCGATCTTCAACAGGATCTCGGCGCTGCCGTCGAGCTCTCCGCAGCCGAGGCCTAGAAGCTTGCCAGCCATATCGCTAGTGTATGCACTTGATGACAGAGTATGCAATGGCTGGCACCGTCATCGATCCGGGGTCGGCGGACTACGACGCCGCGCGCGCGATCTGGAACGCGATGCACGACCGCCGCCCGGCGCTCATCGTGCGGCCGGAGTCGCCCCAGGACGTGGCGGCCGCCATCAGATACGCGCGCGAGCGCGATCTGGTCATCGCCGTCCGCGGCGGAGGGCATTCGATGCCGGGGCACAGCGTCTGCGACGACGGCATCGTCATCGACCTGCGGGCGCTCGATCGCATCGAGGTCGACCCTCAAACGCGGCGCGCGACCGTGGGCGGCGGCGCGCTGCTCGGCGATGTCGACCGCGCGACGCAGGCGCACGGCCTCGTCGTTCCGGCGGGCGTCGTGTCTCACACCGGCGCCGGCGGGCTGACGCTCGGCGGCGGCGTCGGGCGACTCATGCGGCGCTTCGGCCTGACCATCGACAGCCTGCTCGCCGCCGAGGTCGTCCTGGCCGACGGGCGCATCGTGCGCGCCTCCGAGGACGAGAACCCCGACCTGTTCTGGGCGCTGCGCGGCGGCGGCGGGAACTTCGGCGTCGTCACCGAGTTCGGGTTCGCGCTGCACCCGCTGGCGGAGCTGGTCATCCTCGCGACCTTCCATCCACTCGCCGACGCGCGCGCGGTGATCGAGCGCGGCCGCGCGGCGATGGCCGACGGCGCGCCCGACGAGCTACTGTGGACGAGCTTCCTGCGCCGCGCCACCGACGTGCCGTGGATGCCGCGCGAGCTGGTCGGCCGGCACGGGATCATGTCGCTCATCGAGTGGTCCGGGGACGCGGGCGCAGGCCGCGGGCTGCTGG
This sequence comes from Solirubrobacteraceae bacterium, assembly GCA_036555665.1. Lineage (GTDB taxonomy): Bacteria > Actinomycetota > Thermoleophilia > Solirubrobacterales > Solirubrobacteraceae > JAOPZW01. The sequence continues at coordinate 6,044 of DATBKW010000357.1, forward strand.
CCGGGATCCGCGACGAGCTCCGACCGGTCGCCGGCGAGCTGGCGGTCGTGCCGTTCCTGACCATCCAGACGATCACCGACGACCTCTTCGCCCACGGCCTGCGCACCTACATCAAGGCCGGCTTCGTCGACGAGCTGCACGACGAGCTGATCGACGCGTTGCTCGAGCGCGCGACCGGGCTCGGCTCGCCGATCTCCCAGGTCGAGCTGCTGGCGATGCGCGGCGCGATCGCCCGCGTCGAGCGGGACGCGACCGCCTTCCCGTTCCGCGACGCAGGATGGCTGATCAACATCCCCGCGACATGGCGCGATGTGGCCGACGACGAGCGCGAGATCGCGTGGGCGCGCGGCACGTACGCGGCGATCAAGCCCCACCTCAGCGAGGGCAACTACGTCAACTTCATGGGCGACGACGCCGACGACACCGCCGAGGGCGCCTACGGCCGCACCCTGCAGCGCCTCCAGGAGATCAAGGCGGTCTACGACCCCGAGAACGTCTTCCGCTTGAACCAGAACATCGTGCCGGTGGCGGCGTGATCACCGAGGCCGCCAAGGTCCAGCGCCGGCTGTGGGGGACCGACCCGCGGGCGTGGGCGGATCTGGCCGAGGCGCACAACCGCCCGCTGTTCGAGGCCGTCCTCGAGGCCGCGGACGTGCGAGCGGGTACGCGCGTGCTGGACGTCGGCTGCGGCTCGGGGCTGACGCTCGTGCTCGCCGCCCTGCGCGGCGCGGTGCCCAGCGGCATCGACATCAGCCCGGGGCTGCTCGGCGTCGCGCGCGAGCGACTGGCCGACGCGGACCTGTGCGAAGGCGACATGGAGGCGCTCCCGTTCGACGATGCAGCCTTCGACGCCGTGCTGGGCATCAACGCCTTCCAGTTCGCCGGCGATCCGCGCCGGGCGCTGGCCCAGGCGGCGCGCGTCGTGCGCCCGGGCGGGCGCGTGGTGGCGAGCCTGTTCGCAGCGCCCGAGCACAGCCAGGGCACCGCGGTCCACCACGCGATGAGCGCCCTGATCCCGCCCGACGACGCCTCCGACCACGCGCCGTACGCCCTCTCCGCCCCGGGCAACCTCGAGGCGGCGATGAGCGACGCGGGGCTGCGGGTCGTCGCGGACGGCGAGGTCCAATGCGCGTGGGCCTACCGCGACATGGACGACGCCGTGCGCGGGCTGCTGTGCTCGGCGGGCGGCGCCCGCGCGGTCGAAGCCGCCGGGGAGGGCGCGGTGCGCGAAGTGCTGCAAACCGCGCTGCGCCAGTTCGAGGATCCGGTCACACAAGCGGTGACCATGCTCAACACCTTCCGCTGGGTGGCGGCGTCGCGGTGATCCACCACGTCGGGTACGTCGTCGAGGACCTTGCCACGGGCGCCGAGCGCTTCGCGCGCGACTTCGGCGCGGGCCCGTTCTACGCGATGGAGCACATCGCCTTCGACGAGGTGACCTTCGAGGGCGCCCCCGCGGTCTACGACCACTCGTCGGCCTTCGGCGCCTGGGGCCCGATCCTCGTCGAGCTCACCGAGGTGCACGACGTGCGGCCCGCGGGCCTCGCCGACAAGCTGACGCAGCCGGGCCACGGCGTTGGCCACGTCGCCTGGCTCGCCGACGACCTCGGCGCCGAGACCGCGCGCCTCGAGGGGGCCGGCCTGCACGTGTTCCATACCGGGCGCACGGGGCCGGTGTCGGCGGCGTGGCTGAGCGGGCCACCGTTCGGCCATCCCGTCGAGGTGCTGCAGCGCGGGCCCGAGGTGCTCGGCTTCTACGCGATGCTGCAAGAGGCCGCCGACGGGTGGGACGGCCGCGAGCCCTTCCGATGGGCGCCGGCGCCATGAGCGACGTCCTCGTCATCGGCTTCGGCCCGGCGGGCGCGGCGGCGGCGATCGCCGCCCACGACGCCGGCGCCCGCGTGACGGTCGTCGAGAAGATGCCCTACGGCGGGGGCAACTGCCTGAATTCGGGCGGGTTCCTCTTCGACGTCGACGGCCCGCGGGCGGTCGACCACCTCGACGCGCTGTGCTTCGGCAAGACGCCGCGCGACGTGCTCGAGGCCTACGCGGCGGGCCTACACGACGTGCCGGCGTGGATCGAGGCGCTCGGCGGCGCCACCGCGCCGGTCGACGTCGAGGCGTTCATGGGGATGCTGCCCTCGTGGCCGCACTTCCCCGGCGCCGGCCGTGTCAGCTACCGCCAGGTCGTGCCCGGCGACGGCGAGCGGCCCGGGCCCGCGCTGTTCCGCGTACTCAGAGAAGCGGTCGAGCAACGCGGCATCGAGGTCCGCTACGACAGCCCCGCCACCGAGCTTCCAACGGACGGCCGGCCGGTCGTCCTGGCCGCCGGCGGGTTCGAGCACGACGCGCGCATGCGCGACACCTACCTGCCGCTGCCGCTGGCCGCGGTCGGCCATCCCGGCAACACCGGCGACGCGATCCGGCTCGCGCAGCAGGCGGGCGCCTCGCTGTGGCACATGAGCGCGTTCTTCGGCTGGTTCGCCTTCAGCCACCCCGACCACGTCGCCGCCTTCCCCCTCGACGTGCATGCCCCGAGCTTCATCTACGTCGACGGCGACGGACGCCGCTTCGCCGACGAGACCGGCTGGGAGGTCCACGACAAGCTGCGCTGCCTGACGACCTATCTGCCGCGGCGGCGCAACCGCCCGCGCATGCCCGGCTACCTGATCTTCGACGAGCGCGCGCGCCTGGCCGGGCCGCTCAACGGCATCGTCGGCACGCCCAACGACTACGCCTGGAGCGCGGACAACTCGGCCGAGCTCGAGGCCGGCTGGATCAGGCCGGTCGAGGAGATCGACGCGCCCGAGCTGCAACGCACGCTCAGGGAGTACGGCGCCGTGCCCGACGAGCTCGGCCGCGATCCCCGCACGATCGTGGCGCTCGAGCCGCCGCTGTACGCGATCGAGATGGTCCCCGCCGTGGCGACGGCCTCGGGCGGCCCACGGCGCGACGCCCAGGCCCGCGCCGTGCGGCCCGACGGCACGCCGATCCCCGGTCTCTTCGCTGTCAGCGGCTCGATCTGGGGCCATCTGACCGAGCACGGCGGCGGGCTGACCGACGCGATCGTCTTCGGCCGCATCGCGGGCGAGGGCGCCGCCGCGGCTGCCTAGGCGAAAACTGGACACCACTTGCAGAAGTGTGTACAGTTACGCGAGTTGGACGCGCATAGCGCGCCCGGCTGGTGAGGAGATGACTGCCCTGCTCGATGTCGACGCCCTGCGCGTCACCTACGGAGGCGTAACCGCCGTCGACGGCGTGGACCTCGCAGTACCCGAAGGCAAGGTCGTGGGCCTCATCGGCCCCAACGGCGCCGGCAAGACCTCGACCATCGACGCCCTCACCGGCTACCACGCGCCATCGAAGGGCACGGTCGTCTTCGACGGCGAGGACATCACGTCGATGCGCGCGCACGTGCGCGCCCGGCGCGGCCTCGCGCGCACCTGGCAGTCCGTCGAGCTCTTCGACGACCTCACCGTCGACGAAAACCTGCTGGTCGCCAGCGAGCGGATGGGCGTCCTGCGCGCGCTGCGCGACCTGCTCCTCCCCATCGGCGCACACCCGCGCGACAACGTCGATTGGGCGCTCGAGCTGTGCGGCCTGACCGACGTCGCCGACCGCAAGCCGACCGAGCTCTCGCACGGCCGGCGCAAGCTCGTCGGCGTCGCGCGCGCCCTCGCGCAACGCCCCCGGCTCGTGCTGATGGACGAGCCGGCGGCCGGCCTGGACACCGACGAGAGCGTCGAGCTGGGCCGCCACCTGCGGGCCCTGCCGGGCGAGGGCGTGACGGTGCTGCTGGTCGACCACGACATGAACCTCGTGCTGAGCATCTGCGACGAGGTCGTCGTCCTGGACTTCGGCCAGGTCATCGCGCGCGGCACCCCGGCCGAGATCCGCCGCAACGAGGCGGTCATCGCGGCCTACCTCGGCTCCCACGACGAGGAGGCGGCGAATGGCTGACACGCCGCTGCTGCGCCTCGACAAGCTCGACGCGGGCTACAACGGCTCGCCGGTCGTCCGCGACCTGAGCCTCGAGGTCGGCGCGGGCGAGGTCGTCGCGCTGCTCGGTCCCAACGGCGCCGGGAAGTCCACCACGCTGAACACGGTCGCCGGCCTGCAGCCCCCGATCGGCGGCAGCGTGCTCCTCGAGGGCGATGACGTCGCCGGCGTGCCGGCGCACAAGCTCGCCCGCCGCGGCGTCTCACTCGTGCCCGAGGGCCGTTCGCTGTTCTTCGGCCTGACCGTCAGCGAGCACCTCAAGCTCGCCGAGACCAAGGGCAGCCTGCGCCGCGACCAGCTGCTGGAGATGCTGCCCGAGCTCGCCCGGTGCCTGGACCGCAAGGCCGGCGTGCTCTCCGGCGGCGAGCAGCAGATGCTCGCCGTGGGCCGCGCGCTGGTCTGCGCCCCGCGCGTCCTGCTCGTCGACGAGATGAGCCTCGGCCTCGCGCCCGTGATCGTCGAGCGCCTGCTGCCGGTCCTGCGCCGCATCGCGGAGGACCTCGGCGCCGGCGTGCTGTTCGTCGAGCAGCACGTCGCGCTCGCGCTCGACGTGGCCGACCGGGCCTACGTCCTCAGCCACGGCCGGCTCGTGCTCGAGGGCAAGGCCGCCGACCTGCGCAACCGGCGCGACCTCCTGCAATCCAGCTACCTCGGCGAGGCCGCCGTTCCGGCCGGCGCCTGACCACACCACCAGAGGAGAACCACATGAAGGTCACCAGGCATTGGGCGGGCGCGGCGACAGCGCTCGTTGCCGCCGCTCTGCTCGCCGCCGGATGCGGCAGCAGCAACTCGTCCTCCACGTCGTCGACGACGGCGACCGCGGCGGCGGGCTCCTCGACCACGCCGGACACCTCCAGCGCGCTCGGGTCGCCGAAGCCCGCGAGCGGGTCGCCGATCACGATCGGCCTGATCAACCTGGAGACCGGGCCGGTGACGTTCCCCGAGTATCGCCAGGCGGCCGAGGACGCGGTCAAGTACGTCAACCAGTACAAGGGCGGCATCGGCGGCCATCCGATCAAGCTCGCCACCTGCGCGAGCGACGGCACGCCGCCGACCTCGGCGCGCTGCGCGAGCCAGCTCGCCGACAAGCACCCGGCGCTGATCCTCGGCGGCGCCGACACCGGCGGGCCGGGCTCGTTCACGGTCTGGAAGCGCACCGACCTCGCCGTGATCGGCGGCATCCCGTTCACGCCGGTGGAGAGCAACGCGCCCAACGCGGCCCAGTTCATCTCGGTTTCGGTGGGCGACAACGCCGCCGCGTCGACCTACGCTGTGCAGAAGCTCGGCGTCAAGAAGGCCGCGGTCATCTACACCGACGACACGCAGGGCAAGTTCACCGGCCTCGGCGTGATCGCCAACGTGCTCAAGAAGCTGGGCGTCGACGTCAAGACCGTGCCGGTCGCACCGAACGCGTCGGACTTCTCGGCCGTCGCGGCCAGCGCGATCCAGTCGTCGCCCGACATGGTCTACGTCAACTCGCCGAATGCGTGCCCGGGCATCCTCAAGGCACTCAAGGCGGTCGGCAACCAGGCCAAGATCTTCGGCATCGACCCGTGCACCTCCCCGCCGGCCATCAAGGCCGCGGGCGACGCCGCCGAAGGGCTCTACTTCGCGCAGCCGTTCGACTCGCTCGACAGCGGCACGCCCGACGCGAAGCTGATGCTCGCGGTCGTCCAGAAGTACGGGCCGAAGGACCTCGCGCTCGACTCGATCGCGCAGGCCGGCTTCGGATCCGTGATGAACATCCAGGCCGCGCTCAACGACGTCAAGACGATCGACACCAAGTCGGTGCTGGCCGCGATCAAGAACGACAAGGCCAACGCGAACTTCCTCGCGCACGACTACACGTGCGACGGCAAGCAGCTGCCGGGCTCGACGGCCGTGTGCAACGCCTACCAGAAGATGAAGCAGGTCAAGGGCGGCAAGGTCACCACCGTCGACGACCAGTGGATCAGCGGCGCGTCGCTGTACCGGCCGACGGCGCCGTAGGGCCTTGTCCTCCTACGTCCTCTTCCTGCTGCTGGGCCTGGGCGCGGGTGCCGTCTACGGCATCCTCGCCCTGGGCCTGGTGCTCAAGTACCGCAGCGCCGGCGTCGTCGACTTCGGCCACGGCGCGGTGGCGATGTTCATCGCCTACGTGTACCTGGGGCTGCGGGAAGAGGGCACGCTGCAGTTCCCGTGGGTGGTGATCCCGCACGAGATCGAGTTCGGGAGCCCGCTCGCCACCGCGCCCGCGATCGCGCTCTCGCTCGTCTACGCGGCGGTGCTCGGCGTCGTCATGTACTGGCTGATCTACCGCCCGCT
>DATBKW010000358.1:0-19725 GCA_036555665.1 Solirubrobacteraceae bacterium
CTCCGCGCCGCCTGTCTACCCCGCGTGAGCCGCGGCGAATCGCGCTCAGCCGACCAGGCCGAGGCGGTGGGCCACGCCGGCCGCCTCGGTCCGCGAGCGCACGTCGAGCTTGGCCAGGATGCGCGAGACGTGGACGCTGGCGGTCTTCTCGGCCATGAACAGCTCGGCGCCGATCTCGCGGTTCGTCGCGCCGCGGGCGACGAGCTCGAGCACCTGGCGCTCGCGCGGGGTCAGGCAGAACGGGTCGTCGGCGAGCTCCGGCGACTCCGCGGCCGCCGGCGCGGCGCCGTCCTCGCCGACGGCGAGCCGCGCCCGTGCCGCGAGGCCGTCGACCTCGCTGCGCAGCCAGCCCGCGCCCATCTGCGCCGCGGCGGCGCGCGCCTCGCGGGCCGCGACCGCCGCCGCCTCGCGATCGCCGGCGTTGACGTGCGCCTCGGCCTGCCGGTAGCGCATGACCGCGAACGGATAGGGGCGCTCGAGCGCGGCCCAGGCGTCGGCGGCGGCCGCGTAGGCGGCGGGGTCCGCCGCGCCGTCGGCGCGCGTGCGCTCCGCGCGCGTGACCAGCAGCCGGGCGCACTCGAGCGGGCCGTCGCCTGCGGCTGCCGCCTCGGCGCGCGCGACGTGCATTTCGGCCTGCATCAACGCCAGGCGCTCGTCCTCGGCATCGCCGAGGTCCCGCGCGCGCTGCGCCGCGTCGGCCTCGACGGTCGCGCCGGCGGCCGTCACGCGCGCCAGGCGCGCGGCGTCGTCGGTGCACGTCTCCAGGCGATCCAGCGCATCCTGCACCGCCTGCCGCGCCGCGGTGAGATCGCCCTCGCGCCGTTCGAGCTCCGCGCGCAGAGCGCCCTGCACGCCCGTGAACTGCGGCTCGTCCATGCCGGCGCCGAGCTGCGCGGCCTCGTCGAGGTGCGCCCGCGCCGCCGCGTGATCCCCGCGCCCGAGCGCGAGCTCCGCGCGGCGCAGGTCGAGGTTGACGAGCGTGTTGCCGATCGGGCGCCCGCCGATCGACGCGAGTGTCGCGTCCGCCGCGTCCCACTCGCCGGCCTCGAGGGCAAGTTCGCCGCGCAGGATCACGAGCCACCGCTGGTTGAGGCGCAGATCCTGAGCGAGACCCTCCTCGACGACCGCCCGCGCCTCGCGCAGCCGGCCGTTGAGGTGCAGCGCGTCGGCGAGGTTGATGTAGGCCGAGTTCTCCTGCCACGGGACGCCGCTGCGCTGGGCCAGGGCGAGCGCCTCGCGCAGCGCCGTCGAGCCCTGCTCGACGTCGCCGAGGTTCATGAGCGCGCTGCCCATCGTGTTGAGCGCCCGCCCGCGCAGGGGGTCATCTCCGAGCGCGTCGGCGACCGCGAGGGTCTCGCGCGCCGCCTCCGCGGCCTTCGTGTTCTTGCCGCGCAGCATCATCGACGTCGCCTGCGCGGAGAGCAGCGTGCCGCGCTCGGGCGAGATCTCGTCCGGCGGCAGCAGCGCGAGGGCGCGCTCGATGGTGGCCAGCGACTCCTCACCGCGGCCGAGGTGCCACTGGGCGTCGTGCAGCGTCTCGAGCAGGCGCGCGGCGCGGCGCGGCTCGGTCTCTTCGTCGACGAGGGCGAGCGCCGCGCGGGCGAGCGCCTCCTGACGGGTGGCGTCGCCGTCGCGCAGATGATCGGCGGCAGCGCGGCCAAGGAGCGTCGCGCGGTCGACGCCCGCGACCGTCTCGGGATCGGGCACGCGATCGAACAGCTCCACAGCGCGCTCGAGCAGCGCGGCGGCCTGGGCGTAGGCGTGCACGCCCTCGGCCGCGCCGGCGGCCAGCACGGAGGCGCGCAACGCGGCCGGCTGATCGCCCGCCGAGGCGTAGTGGTGCGCGATCGCGGCCGAGAGGTAGACGCTGAGGCCGTCGCGCTCGGCGCGCGCCTCCAGCGCCTGGGCGAGGCGGACGTCGATGGCGGCGCGCTCGCCGGGCAGCAGATCGTCGTCGACCACCTCGCGCAGCAGCGCGTGGCGGAAGCGATAGCGGCCGTCGTCGCCGACGGCCAGGATGTGGTTGGCGACGGCCTCGCGCAGCGCCTCGTGCAGCGCTGCCTGCTCGAGTCCCGTCGCCTCGGCGAGCAGTTCGTCGTCGAGCCATTGGCCCACGGCAATGACGCGCAGGACCTCCTGCGCGCCGGGCGAGAGCCGTTCGACGCGGACCATGAGCGCGTCGCGCAGCGTGGGCGGAAGGCCGCCGCGACCGTCGAGCCCGGCCGCCAGGATCTCCTCGACGAACAGCGGATGACCCTCCGAGCGCGCATAGAGGCGCTCGACGAGCTCGTCGTCGGCCGGGCCGCCGAGGATGTCGGCCAGCAGCTCGGCCAGCTCGTCGCGCGAGAGCGCGGGCAGGTCGATGCGCCGCGAGCGCGTGTCGCGCTCGAGCTCGGCCAGGAGCGGGCGCAGTGGATGGCGGCGGTGAAGCTCGTCCGAGCGGTAGGTGGCGACCACCAGCACCCGCTCGCGGCACAGGCTGCGGCCGAGGAAGGCAAAGAACGAGCGCGTCGCGCGGTCGGCCCAATGGAGGTCTTCCACCGCCAGCAGCACCGGCGAGTCCTGGCCGAGCCGGTCCAGAAGCCACAGCAGCGCCTCGAAGAGCCGGCCCTGCGCGCTGGCGTCGGCCGGCTCGTGGGCGCCGGAGTCCTGCCCGAGTTCGGGCAGGAGTGTCGCGAGCTCGCCGCGGATCGACACGGGGAGCTCGTCGAGGACCGGGTCGCGGTCGCGCGCCAGCGACCGCAGCGCGCCCACGAGCGGCGCGTAGGGCAGCTCGCCCTCGCCCAGCTCGACGCAGTCGCCGCTCAGCACGCGCGCGCCGGATGCCTGGGCCCGCCGGGTCAGCTCGGAGAGCAGCCGCGTCTTGCCCACGCCGGAGTCGCCGGCGACGAAGACGAGCCACGGATGCCCGTCGGCCGCATCGGCCAGCGCCGCCTCGACCTCGGTCAGCTCCGCGGAGCGTCCGACGAAGGTCGTACTGCAGACGCGTATGGCCACCGTCCAAGTATCGCGGTTGACGTCGATGGCGGCCGATGCTGGTGGTGTCATCGCACAAGGATCGGGGGCATCGGCTCGCCCCGCATCGGGCGCTCGCAGCGAGATCTCGGTGGCCGACCCTTAGCCCGCGGGGCAGCACCCCTTAGGGTCCCGGGCCTGTGAACCCCTTGGCTGAGCATTACTCCCGCTTCCGGGTCGCTGAGCGACTGCTGCTCACCGGGCACTCACACCAGGCTTGGCCCGACGTCGCGCTGGAGGGCGTCGTCGAGGCTTTCGAGGACGCCGCGCGCCACGTCGACGACAAGTGGGAGCGCGCCTTCGCCAAGGCCGACGAGGTGCGCGACGGGTACCGGTGGCTGCTCGGCGACCCCGGCGGAGAGCTCGCCCTGGCCGCGAGCACGCACGACCTCGTCCTGCGCTTCCTCTCGGCCCTGGACCTGCGCGCCCGCCCGCGGCTGGTGACCACCGATGGGGAGTTCCACACGCTGCGCCGCCAGCTCGCGCGGCTGGGGGAGGAGCACCTCGAGGTCGTGCGGCTCCCCGCCGAGCCGGCGCAGACGCTGGCCGAGCGGCTTGCCGCGGCCGCCGACGAGCGCACCGCCGCCGTGCTCGTCTCGGCCGTGCTGTTCGAGACGGCGCGGATCGTCCCCGGGCTCGGCGCGGTGGCCGCGGCGTGCGAGCGCGTCGGCGCCGAGCTGCTGGTCGACGTCTACCACGCGCTCGGCGCCGTCCCCTTCGCGATCGACGGGCTCGGTCTGCGCTCGGCATGGGTGGTCGGCGGTGGCTACAAGTATCTGCAGCTCGGCGAGGGCAACTGCTTCCTGCGCCTGCCCGCCCACGCCGACGACCTGCGGCCCGTCATCACGGGCTGGTTCGCCGAGTTCGCGCAGCTCGCCGACGAGCACGACCCCGACCGCGTGGCCTACGGACCAGGCGCGTCGCGCTTCGCGGGCTCGACCTACGACCCCACCAGCCACTACCGCGCCGCGCGCGTCTTCGCCTTCTTCGCCGAGCAGGGCCTGACCCCCGAACGCCTGCGCCGTTCCTACCGCCGCCAGGTCGACCTGCTCGCGGCGCGCTTCGACGCCCTCGGCGCACCCGACACGCTGGTCACCCGCGACCGCGCGACGCCGCTCGAGCACTTCGGCGGCTTCCTGGCCCTGCGCTCAGCGGTCGCCGGCGACCTGCACCGAGCGCTCGCCGACCGGGGCGTGCTCACCGACGCCCGCGGCCCGTGGCTCCGCCTCGGTCCGGCGCCCTACCTGGCCGACGAGCAGCTCGAGGCCGCCGTCGAGGCGCTCGGTGAGGCGCTGCGCGCCCGGAGTCGGTAGCGCTCGGCGTCATGGCGCCGTGAAGCCCAGCATCAGCTGTGCCGCCTCGAGCGGGACGTCGAGCTGTGGGCTGTGGCCGATGCCCTCGAGCTCGACCCAGTCGGCGTGGGGCAGCCATTCGCTGCGAAAGCGCGCGGCGGCCGACGGCCACGGCAGCAGCCGGTCGGCGGTGCCCCACACGATCCGCACCGGGCAGGTGACGCGCTCGGCGTCGAGCGTCCAGCGCGCGCTGTCCACGTTGTCGATGAGAGCGACTGCGGCGTCGCAGCGCGCCACCCCGACCATCTGGTGGGCGAGCAGCTCGGTGGGGATGTGCTCGAAGTTCGTGGTCAGGTAGCGCGTCGCGCGGCGGCGGCCGTCGGCGGTGGCGAGGATCGCCTCGGCGTGCGGCGCCGCGGTCTTGGCCATCTCGTGCAGCTCGGCCTGGAAGCGCAGGAGCTCCCTGTAGGAGCCGTCGCCGCGCGCCCAGCCGCCGGCCGGGGCGAGCGCAACGACCGTGCGCGCCCGGCCGCGCGTGGCGAGCTGGAGCGCCAGGTAGCCACCGAGCGAGTTGCCGACGAGATGTGCCGTGGCGAAGCCCGCCGCATCCATGGCCGCTTCGATCGCGCCGACGAGCGCCGCCTCGTCGGGCGTGCCGTCGATCGGCGGGCCGCCCGCGTGCCCGGCCAGCGTGAGGGCGAGGACGTCGTGGCGGCGCTCGAGCGCGGGCAGGACGAGCTCCCACGTGCGCCACGTGTCGACGAAGCCGTGCAGGCAGACCAGCGGCGGCCCGCTGCCGCCTCGGTGCGAGGGCGTGAAGGTCGGGTCCAGGGCCGCTTTCACTCCATATCTGCGGGGTGCGACCGGCTAAGTCCAGGGTGGCGTCCCGATTGGCGGGCCGGGCCGTCCGGCCTACCTTCCGCGGATCATGACTCGTCACGCACGAATCCGAGTGCTCGCGACCGGCACCGTCGCAACCGCCTGCGTCGCCGTGCTCGGCTTCGGTGCCGCGCCGGCGATGGCCTCGTATACAGCACAGGTGCAGAACGGGACCCTGCAGATAAAGGGAGACGGGGCGAGCGACCAGCTCGTCCTTGACAGCGTGGCGGGCAGCGTGCTGCTCGACGTCGGCGCCGACGGCACCACCGACTTCAGCTTCGATCGCACGACGTTCACCGCGATCGCCATCGACGCAGGCAAGGGCGACGACCAGGTCAGGGTCCTGGACCTCACGACTCCGTTGCCCGACGGGAGCGTGACGATCGACGGCGGCCCCGGCGACGACACGCTCATCGGCGGCGGCGGCGCCGAGACGATGATCGGCGGCTCGGGCGACGACTTCGTCGATCCCAACCGCGGCGCCGACACGGTGTCGCTCGGCTCGGGCGCGGACACCGACCAGTGGGATCCGGGCGACGGCAGCGACATCATCGAGGGCGATTCGGGCAAGGACACGCTGGCCTTCAACGGCTCCAACGCCGCCGAGGCGATCGACGTGTCGGCCAACGGCTCACGCGTCCTCCTGCACCGCGACGTCGCCGCGGTCACCATGGACCTCGACGGGATCGAGAACCTCAACCTCCACGCCTTCGGCAGCGCCGACACCATCACGGTCGGCGACCTCGCCGGCACCGACCTGACGAACGCCAACGTCGATCTCGGCGCGAGCGACGAGGCGGCCGACAACGTCAACGTCCTCGGTACCGACGGCGCCGACGACGTCGACGTCAGCTCGTCGGCGGGCAGCGACGTCGTCACCGGCCTGTCGACGCAGGTCACGGTCGCGGGCGGCGAGCCGGCGCTCGACGACGTCAACGTGGAGGCGCTCGGCGGCGACGACTCGGCGTCCGGCGGCGTGGACTTCACCGGGTCAACCCCCGTCACCGTCGACGGCGGTCCCGGTAACGACACGACGACCTACAAGGGCAGCGCGGCCGCCGACACGATCGGCATCGCGCAGAACGCCGGGAAGGTCGCCACCTTCACGCCGACCAGCGCGCCGCTGAACGTCACGGCGGTCGAGAATCTCGACGTCCAGGGCCTCGGCGGCGCCGACCAGATCTCCGGCCAGAACGGCATCGCCGGCCTGACCAAGCTGACCCTCGACGGCGGCGCCGACAACGACGCGCTCGCCGGCGGCGACGGCGACGACCTGCTGCTCGGCGGTGCCGGCAACGACTTCGTCGACGGCAACCGTGGCGCGGACGTCGCCCGCCTGGGCGGCGGGACGGACACGTTCGAGTGGGATCCGGGCGACGGCAGCGACACCGTCGAGGGCGACGGTGGCAAGGACACGCTGCTCTTCAACGGCTCCAACGCCGCCGAGAAGATCGACGTCTCGGCCAACGGCCCGCGGGTGCGCCTGTCCCGCGACATCGCGGCGGTCACGATGGACCTCGACGCGGTCGAGGGCCTGACCGTCCGCGCGCTGGGCAGCCCCGACACCGTCACCGTCAACGATCTGTCGGGCACCGACGTCAAGAACGCGACGATCGACCTCGGTTCGTTCGACGGCAGCGGTGACGCCGCGGCCGACACCGTCATCGAGAACGGCACCGACAAGAAGGACAACGTCAGCGTCACGCGGTCCGGATCGCAGGTGCTGACCACCGGAGTGACCCCGCAGACCAGCATCGTCGGCAGCGAAGCGGCCAACGACACGCTGAGGATCAACACCCTCGGCGGCGATGACCGTGCCACGGTCGCGCCGGACGTGAGCGACCTCCTCACGCCCGTCGTCGACCTGGGCCCCGACGAGTAGGGGGGACAAGCGAGGAGAGGCGCCGCCGACAGCCCCCGGCGGCGCCTCCTTCGCCTCGCGCCGAGCGGGTCCGCTTCGCCGCCAACGGGTAGAGGTCGGCGCATGACCGACTACTCGATCATCGACGCCGACGACGCCGACGACCCGTACGCGGGCACCGACGTTCCCGGCGAGTTCCGGCGCCTGACCGATGCGCTCGGATGCGAGCAGGTGGCGGTGACGCTGATCCGCGTGCCGGCGCACTCGGACTTCGAGCAGGGCACCGGCCACTTCCACGACGAGGTCGAGGAGATCTATCTCGTCACGCGCGGCACCCTGACGATGCGCTTCGCCGACGACGTCCGGACGGTGTCCGCCGGATCGGCGGTGCGGGTCGCCCCGAACACGCCGCGATCGCATCGCAACGAGTCCGACGAGCCCGTCGAGATGTGGGCCATCTCGCGCAAGACCGATCGCGGGGACGCCACCAAGATCGACGACTTCTGGGAAGCCTCACCCGAGGCCCGGCAGCATCGCGAGTGACCGATAATCCTCCGCGCACGGCGTCCCACGACCGAGGAGAGACATGGCCAGACCGATCGCGCTGTTCACCGGGCAATGGGCGGACCTCTCGCTCGAGGAGCTGGCGGGCAAATGCGCGTCGTGGGGCTACGACGGGCTGGAGCTCGCGTGCTGGGGCGACCATTTCGAGGTCGACCGCGCGCTGGCCGAGCCGGGCTATGCGCGCGGTCGGCGCGAGCTGCTCGAACGCCACGGCCTGGGGTGCTGGGCCCTGGGCGCCCACCTCGTCGGCCAGGCGGTGTGCGATCCGATCGACGCCCGCCACAAGGGCGTCCTGCCGCCGGAGGTGTGGGGCGACGGCGATCCCGAGGGCGTGCGCGGGCGCGCGGCCGAGCGGATGAAGGACACCGCGCGCGCGGCGGCGCAGTTCGGCGTGCCCGTCGTCACCGGCTTCACCGGCTCGTCGATCTGGCACATGCTCTACTCGTTCCCGCCCAACGACTGGGCCGCGATCGAGCGCGGCTACGAGGACTTCGCCGAGCGCTGGGGCCCGGTCATCGACGTCTTCGACGCCGAGGGCGTGCACTTCGCCCTCGAGGTCCATCCCACCGAGATCGCCTACGACTTCGTCACCACGCGCAAGGCGCTGGCGGCGCTGGACCGCCGCGAGGGCTTCGGCATCAACCTGGACCCGAGCCACTTCATCCCGCAGCTCCTCGATCCGGCCGACTTCGCGGCCGAGTTCGCCGACCGCGTCTACAACGTGCACGTCAAGGACTCGCAGGTGATGGCCGACGGGCGGCGCTCGATCCTCGGCTCGCACATCGACTTCGGCGAGGCCGAGCGCGGCTGGACCTTCGTGTCGCCGGGCCACGGCGACGTCGACTTCGAGGCGCTGTTCCGCGTCCTGAACCGGATCGGCTACGACGGGCCGCTGGCCGTCGAGTGGGAGGACTCGGGCATGGACCGCGAGTGGGGCGCCGCCGACGCGGTGACCTTCCTGCGCCAGACCGACTTCGCGCCGTCGTCGGTCGCTTTCGACGCCGCCTTCGCCAAGGAGTCCTGAGGTGTCGGCCTTCCACACGCAGGGCGACCCGCGCGGCGGCGGCGAGGCCGCGCCGATCGGCGTCGGCATGCTCGGTTACGCGTTCATGGGCAAGGCCCACGCCAACGCCTACCGCAAGGTGGCCTACATGACGTGGCCGCCGCCGCTCGTGCCCGAGCTTGTGGCGATCGCCGGGCGCAACGAGGAGGCGGTGGCCGAGGCCGCCCGCCGCTACGGCTTCGCCGACCACGTGACCGACTGGCGCGCCCTGGTGGCCGACGATCGCATCGCGCTCTTCGACAACTCGGGGCCCAACGACCTGCACGCCGAGCCGACCATCGCGGCCGCCGAGGCGGGCAAGCATGTGATCTGCGAGAAGCCGCTGGGGCGCGACGCCGACGAGAGCTACGAGACCTGGCAGCGCGTGCAGGCCGCCGGCGTCAAGCACATGTGCGCCTTCAACTACCGCTTCGTCCCGGCGGTGCGCCTGGCGCGCGAGATGATCTCCTCCGGCGAGCTCGGCGAGATCCACCACTTCCGCGCCTCCTACCTGCAGGACTGGGGGACGACGACCGAGGAGGTGTGGCGCTTCGACAAGGCCGCGGCCGGCTCGGGCGCGCTCGGTGATCTCGCCGCGCACGTCGTCGACCTCGCGCACTACCTCGTGGGCGAGATCGAGTCGGTCTCCGGGCTCGCGGCGACCTTCCAACCGGGCCGCGAGGTCGACGACGCGGTCGAGGCGGCCGTCGCCTTCGCGGGCGGCGCGGTCGGCACGATCGAGGCGACGCGCTTCGCCACCGGCCGCAAGAACGCCTTCCGCTGGGAGATCAACGGCTCACGCGGCTCGATCGCCTTCGACCTCGAGCGCTTGAACGAGCTGCAGGTCAACTTCGTGGACTCTTCGCCGGGCGCGGCGGTGCAGGGCTTCCGCACCGTGCTCGTCACCGAGGCCGAGCACCCGTTCTGGGAGCACTGGTGGCCGCCGGGCCACATCATCGGCTGGGAGCACACCTTCGTCCACGAGATCCACCACCTGCTCACGGCGATCGCGCAGGACGGCGACGTCGCCCCGCACGGCGCGACGCTCGAGGACGGCTATCGCGCGGCCGAGGTGTGCGACGCGATCCTGCGCTCGGCGCAGTCGGGTGCGCGCGAGACCGTCCGGTACCGCTCGTGAGCGCCGAGCGTTTCGCCGGGCGGCGCGCCCTGGTCACCGGTGCCGGCTCGGGGATCGGCGAGGCGGTCGCCCGCGGTTTGCACGCCGAGGGCGCCGAGGTCGTGCTGGCCGACCGGGCCGGCGACCGCGTCGGCGCGCTCGCCGGCGAGCTGGGCGAGCGCGCGGAGGCGCTGATACTCGACGTCCGCGACGAAGACGCGGTCGCCGCGGCCACCGGCGGCCTCGACGTCCTGACCAACGTCGCCGGGATCGGCTCGACCACCAGCGCGCCCGACACCGCGCTCGACGTCTGGGAGGACGTCTTCGCCGTCAACGCCCGCGGCACGTTCCTGTGCTGCAAGCACGCGATCCCCGGGATGATCGAGCGCGGCGGGGGCGCGATCGTGAACATGGGCTCGGTCGCCGGGCTGGTCGGGCTGCGCAACCGCGCCGCCTACTGCGCCTCCAAGGGCGCCGTGATCGCGCTGACGCGCGCGCTGGCCATCGACCACGTCGGCGACGGCATCCGCGTCAACGCGGTGTGCCCCGGAACGGTCGACTCGCCGTGGGTCCGCCGCCTGGTCGAGGACGTGGGCGAATCGCTCGACGCGCTGCGCGCCCGCCAGCCCATGGGCCGCCTGGGCACGACCGACGAGATCGCCCAGGCCGTCCTCTACCTGGCCTCCGACGCCGCCGCCTTCGTCACCGGCTCGGCGCTGGTCATCGACGGCGGACTGACGGCGGGGTGACGCCGGCGATCTCCGTCCGCGACGGGCGGCTCCGCGTCGAGGTCGGCGACGTAGCACGGCGTCCCGGACGGGCGATCGGGTAGCGCATCAGCACCGCCGCCTGGACGTCCTCGGCGCTGCCGGCCGCGTAGGTGTGCGGGCGGTCGGCGATCCACTCGGCGCTGTGGCCCGCGCCCACCACGCGGGTGCCGTCCGGCAGGGCGGCGATCAGCTCGCCGGCGAACACGGTCATCACCTTGCGCACTCCGGGCGCATACGTGGCCTGGTGGCCCTGAGTGCCCGCCTGGATACGGATCCGGTAGAGCTCGCTGACGATCCCGCCGTCGTCGAAGCGCGCGACGAGCTCCCCGCTGATCACCTCGCCCCGAGGCATGGCGGCATCCAATGCCACGGCGGCGAACCTCGCGTTTACGCAATGCGAAGTAAAGCGCCCGCGTCCGATGACAGACTGGCCATCCGTCCAGGTCGCTGGTTTGCCCACGCCGCGTCGGTGCTGGTAGAAGCACCCGTCCGATTGGGGGATCTCACCGTGCTGGGCAAACGCATCCTGCTGGTCGTCGTCTGCGTCGTCGCGGCCCTCGCCGCGGGATCCGCGGCGGGCGGCGCGAGCGTGCGCGCGGCGACGGCCGACTGCTCGCCCGCGACCGCCGCGCAGCTCGTCGCCGAGCACCAGCTCAACGACTTCGCCGTGGCCGATCCGGTCGTCCAGGTCCTCTGCGGCCCGTTCACGGGCCCTGGCAGCCAGGCCATGGCCGTCACGATCGGCGCAGCGACCTGCTGGAGCATCCAGCGCTGGGTGGTGTTCGACTTCGCGGGGGGCACCTGGCGGCTCGTGCTCGACGAGCGCGCCTTCGTCGTCCCGCCGCTGGTGGCCGTGGGCGGTGACATCAAGGAGACGACGCCGGTCTTCCGCTCGACCGATCCGCGCTGCGTTCCGTCGGGCGGCACACGCTCGCGGATCTGGCACTGGGATGGCGCGCGCTTTACGGCCGGCCCGTGGAAGCAGGCCAAGCCCGCGGCGGCGCGGACGTCGGCCACGTTCTACTCGCCCAGCCGCAACGTCTCCTGTGAGATGAACGACGGCCGCGCGCAGGTCGGCTCCTTCGTGTACTGCCAGAGCCGGGCCCATCCGCACAGTGTCAAGATGGGCCTCGACGGGCGGCTGAAGATCTGCCGCGGCGGGACCGCGACGACGAACCGCTGCCTGGGCGACCCCGGCGAGCACACGCCCGTCCTCGGCTACGGCAAGCACATCACGTTGAGGCACTTTCGCTGCCAATCCGGGAAAGCCGGTGTCACGTGCACCGTGATCAAGACCGGCAAGGGCTTCCGGATCGACCGGGCCGGGGTCAAGCGGATCGGCTCCTAGTGGGCCTTCTCGCAACGTTTCACCGGTAATCCCGGGCGCCGATCACCGCCGGGCGGCGTCCTCGACCCTCGAAATACCTCCGGTATTCCTTCGGGACCAACGGCTTCGCCGTCGGTGCCCCGTCCTTGCCCGGCGGCGCCGGCATCCCGGGCTTCCCGGTGCAACGTCACGGGAAGACCCACTAGATCGAGCAGACCGCACGGCCGAGCGCAACCGCGCCCGGGTAGCATTCGGAACCCTGAGAAGGGAGCCAGCATGAGTCAGCAGAGCCTCGAGGAGCTCCTCGGGACCGTCGAAAGTCCCGTCGAGCTTCTGCGCAATGCCCAGGTCGGGCCCAACGTCTACCCCGGCGTGCCCGCCGAGTTCACCAACTGGCGCGACGAGCAGAAGGCGTGGCAGGAGAGCTGCGTGCTCTTCAACCAGTCCTACCACATGGCCGAGTTGCTGGTGGAGGGGCCCGACGCGCTCGACCTGCTCTCCCATCTGGGCGTCAACAGCTTCGCGACCTTCGCCCCCGGCAAGGCCAAGCAGTTCGTGCCGTGCACGCCCGACGGCTATGTGATCGGCGACGTGATCCTCTTCGGCCTGGCCGACAACAGCTTCAACCTGGTCGGTCGCGCGCCGGTGCTCAACTGGATCACCTATCACGTCGAGACCGGCAGCTACGACGTCAGCGTCGAGTTCGACCAGCGCACGGCGCTGCGTACCGACGGGCGCCGCCGGAACTACCGCTTCCAGGTGCAGGGCCCCAACGCGATGGCGGTCATCGAGAAGGCGCTCGGCCACGCGCCCGAGGAGCTGAAGTTCTTCAACATGCGGATGGAGAGGATCGCGGACAAGGACGTCTGCGCCCTGCGCCACGGCATGGCCGGCCAGCCGGGCTGGGAGCTGTTCGGGCCGTGGGAGGAGGGGCCCGCGGTGCACGAGGCGCTCGTCGAAGCCGGCGAGGAGTTCGGGCTCACCCTCGTGGGCGGGCGCGCGTACGGGTCCAACGCCATCGAATCGGGCTGGATCCCCTCACCGCTTCCCGCCGTCTATACGGGCGACAGCCTCAGGGCCTACCGCGAGTGGCTGCCCGCCAAGGGCTACGAGGGCTCGGCTTCGGTCGGCGGCAGCTTCCTGTCGGCGAACATCGAGGACTACTACTTCACGCCGTGGGACCTCGGCTACGGGCACCTCGTCAAGTTCGACCACGACTTCGTCGGCCGCGAGGCGCTCGAGCGGATGGCCGATGGCGAGCACCGCACCAAGGTCACGCTCGCGCTCGACGACGACGACGTGACGCGCACGCTCGGGACGATGCTGCAGAAGACCGACCGCGCGAAGTACATCGAGTGGCCGAACGCCGTGTACTCGATGCACCCGTTCGACAACGTCACCGTCGACGGCGAGACCGTCGGCGTCTCGACCTGGATCTGCTACAGCGCCAACGAGGGCAAGCTCCTCACCCTCGCCGTCCTCGACGAGCAGCACGCCGAGCCCGGCACGGAGGTCACCTTCGTGTGGGGCGAGGAGAACGGCGGCACGGCCAAGCCCACCGTCGAGCGCCACGTGCAGACCGAGATGCGCGCGGTGGTCAGCCCGGTGCCCTACGTCGAGGTCGTCCGCAGCTCCTACGCGCCCGGCGGCTGGCGCGCCGCCCGCGCGAGCTAATCCATGGTCTCGTAGAAGAGCCGCTCGCGGGTCTCCATCAGCCCGAAGAGCTCGCCCGCGGCGAGCGTCTGGAAGTGCTCGGTCTGGCCGTGCGCCTCGAAGGCCGCCTCGTCGCGATATTGCTCGTAGAGCATGAAGCTGCGCGGGTTGTCGACGGCCCGGTGCGGGACGTACTGGATGCAGCCCGGCTCGGCGTTCGAGGCCGGCGCGAGCCGGCCGATGAGCTCGGCGGCGCGTTCCTCCTCGCCCTCGCGGGCGGTCATGCGGGCAATGAGCACGTAGGCCATCGGTAAGGGCTCCTTGTCGGGGTCAGAAGACGGCGCGGCCGCCGGAGATGTCGAACGTCGCGCCCGTCGAGAACGTCATCCGCTCGCTGACCAGGAAGGCGATCAGCTCGGCCACCTCGGCCGGCTGGCCCAACCGGTTCATCGGGATCTTCTCGACCATGTAGTCGATGTGCTCCTGGCTCATCTGCGAGAGCATCGGCGTGGCGATGACGGCCGGTGCGATGCAGTTGACGAGCACGCCGGTCGTGGCGAGGTCCTTGCCGAAGGACTTGGTCATCCCGATCACGGCCGCCTTGCTGGCGGAGTAGGCCGCGGCCATCGGGTTGCCCTCCTTGCCGGCGATCGACGCGACGTTGACCATCCGGCCGGCGCCGCGGGGCACCATGACCCGGGCGGCCTCGCGATTGCAGTAGAAGACACCGTCGCAGTTCAGGGCGAAGACGCGCCGCCATTCGTCGTCGCTGACGTCGACCGTCCGCAGGGAGTCGCCGGCCGTGCCGGCGCAGCACACGAGGGCGTCGAGCGGGCCCAGCTCACGCTCGGTCCGCGCCACGGCCTCGGCCACCGACCGCGAGTCGGTCACGTCGCCGGCCACCGGCAGCGCTCCCTGCGGGCTGGCGTCGGCGTCGAGGTCGACCGAGGCGACCGCCGCCCCGCGCTCCGCGAGCAGCGCGACGGTGGCGGCGCCGATGCCGCTCGCGCCACCGGTGACGATGGCGACCTTGCCGTCGAATTCGCGCATCAGTAGGGGCCCACTTACTAACGCTCGACGTGCGTCGCGCCGCCCTCGGAGAGCACGAGGTCGCGATCGCGGTCGGGCACGTGGTCGAGCGGCACGGGGGCGAGCGCCTCGAAGAAGGTCACGCCGCCTTCCGAATACAGCTCGTGCTCGATACCGCGGTTGACGCACACGACGTCGCCCGGCCCCAGCTCGCGCGTTTCGTCGCCGATCGTCATCCGCACCGAGCCGTCGACGATCGCCATGAGCTGCTCGGTGTGCTCGTGCGCGTGGCGGGTGACCTGCTTGCCCGGCTCGTACTGCACGCGGCACAGCAGCACCTGGTCGCCGCCGATGGCGTGCAGGCGCACGCCGTCGACGAACTCGAAGGCCTTCACGCCGTTCCAGGTGCCAAACCCCGAGCCGGCTTCAGGCATCGACGCCCCAGAACGCCTGCCCGCCGTCGGCGCTGACGCCCGCGACCGAGATCTCCTCGTCGAAGATGACCCGCTTGCCCTCGCGCCGCGGCTCGCGCTTGGCCTCCAGCGCGCGCAGCACCCGCTCGGGGGTCGCCGGCATCTCGGTGACCCACACGCCGACCGCGTCGTGGATGGCCGCCGCGATCGCCGGCGGCTGGGCGTTGTTGGCCATCTCGCCGATCGCCTTGGCCCCGAAGGGCCCGTCGATCGACGGGTTCTCGAGGATCACGTTCTGAAACTCGGGCAGGTCCGCGAGCGAGGGCGCCAGGTAGGTGCCGAACTGCTCGCCGCGATGCTCGACCGAGGGGTAGTACGGATAGGAGGCCTCGAGCAGACCGAGCCCGAGCCCCATCATCGCGCCGCCCTCGATCTGTCCCTCGACGAGCGTCGGGTTGATGGCGCGGCCCACGTCGTAGACCTGCAGCATCCGCAGCACGGTGGTCTCGCCGGTCTCGTCGTCGACCTCGACGTCGATCATGCATGCGGCGTAGGAGATCGCCGAGTGCGGCTCGACGGTGACCGAGCCGTCGTCGTCGTCGACCTCGGCCAGCGGCTTGAGCGCCGTGCCGTTGCCGCTGATCAGCTCGCCGTAGACATAGGTCGCCGCGCCGGCGACGTCCGGGATCGAGATCTTGACGTCGGGCGCGCCCTTGGCCTTGACCTCGCCATCGGCGATGTCGAGGTCCTCGGGCCCGATCTCGAGCTCGCGTGAGGCGATGTCGAGGATCCGCTCGCGCGCCTTCTCGGCCGCGTAGCGCACGGCGTTGCCGCCGATGAAGGTGCCGCGCGAGGCGAACGTCCCCGTGCAGACCGCCGAGGAGTCGGTGTTGGAGTTGTCCATCGTCACCCAGTCGTAGGGGACGCCGAGCGCGTCGGCCACGATCTGGGTGTGCACCGTCTTCGAGCCCTGTCCGATGTCGACCGTGCCGGCGAAGACGTCGACGCGCCCGTCGGGCTTGAGCTTGATCCACGCCTGGCTGGGATCGCCGTTCTGGTTCATGCCGGTCGGGTACTCGATCGTCGCGAAGCCGCGACCGCGGTGCTTGGCCATCAGCTGCCACCTCCGTTGCTCGCGGCGCCGCGGTAGGTCGCCAGGTGCTCGCCCTCCGGGGCCTGCTGGGCGACGAGGTGCTCGGGGAGCATGTCGCCGGCGCGGCGCTCGGGCGTCATCGCGCGGTAGTCGTCGCCGAGCTCGTAGCCGGCGGCGTCGGCCGCCGCGAGCACCACGGGGACGGTCGACGGGTCGTGCATGACGACGCGGTTGCCGGTCGTGTCGTCGATCCGGTTGGCGTTCTTCAGCCGCAGCTCGAGGGGGTCCATGCCGAGCTGCTCGGCCACCCGGCTCATGTGCATCTCGACCGCCAGCGACACCGACGTCACGCCGAAGCCGCGCATGGCGGTCGTCGGCACGCGGTTGGTGAAGATCACGAAGCCGTCGAAGCGCAGGTTGGGGATCGTGTAGGCGCCGGTGTGGTGGAAGGCGTGCTTGGTCAGCCCGTACGGCGAGAAGCGCGCGTAGGCGCCCGCGTCGTGCAGGGTCAGCGTGCGGCGGCCGAGGATCCAGCCGTCGTTGGTCACCGCGTCCTGGAGCTCGATGTGCCAGGGCGCGCGCGTGGAGGAGGTCAGGAACTCCTCCTCGCGCGTGTAGCGCCACTTGACCGGCCGCCGCGACTTGAGCGCGAGCAGCGCGCAGAGCGTCTCGGTGGCGGTGTCGACCTTGCCGCCGAAGCCGCCGCCGACCGTGCCGCCGACGAACTTCAGCTTGTTCAGCGGCCACTGCAGGTGGGCGGCGACGACGCCCATCGAGAAGTACATCGCCTG
The DNA here is from genome assembly GCA_036555665.1 of Solirubrobacteraceae bacterium. Classification (GTDB taxonomy): domain Bacteria; phylum Actinomycetota; class Thermoleophilia; order Solirubrobacterales; family Solirubrobacteraceae; genus JAOPZW01. The sequence goes on from DATBKW010000358.1 coordinate 16,847, forward strand.
CGTGCAGGAGTAGATCGTCAACCGGCCGCTGGGCTCGGGCACCACCATCGACACCTGGGTCTCCAGCGGGCAGTGCTCGATCGCCTGCGGGCGGTAGACGCCCTCGACGATGAGGTCGGCCTCGTCGAAGGCCCGGTCGATGTCGCCCTTGCGCACGCGGCGGTGGTTGTGCGGGCCGAAGTGCGGATAGAGCGCGCCCCACTGGTGGAAGTGGTCGAGGCCCGGGTCGGCGGCCTTGCGGATGTCGAGGACCGGTTCGCGCTCCTCGAACTCGATCTCGATCGCCTCGACCGCGGCCAGCGCGGCGCCCTCGGACTCGGCGGCCACGACCGCGATCGGCTGGCCCTTCCAGCGGACGTCGTCGACCGCGAGCAGCGGCTCGTCGGCCGGGACGCCGAGGCCTTCGAGGTGCCCGTAGACGTTGTGGGGCACGTCGGCGTGGGTGACGACCGCGTGCACGCCGGGCAGCGCCTCGGCCTTCGCGGTGTTCAGCGAGCGGATCAGCGCGCTGTGGTGCGGCGAGCGCAGGGCTTTGCACCAGAGCGCCCCGTGGACGCGAACGTCGTCGACGTACACGCTGCGGCCGGTGACGTGCGCGAGGCCGTCGTAGCGGGGGAGACGGGCGCCGACGGCCTTCATGCCGGGCTCCCGGGGATCAGCGTGACCTCGTCTTCGCCCTGCGGCTCGGTGTCCGCCGAAGCGCGCGCGGGTGAGGCGTCGCCGCGCACCGCCGCGGTGGCGGCCTCGACGATCTTGACGTAGCCGGTGCAGCGGCACACGTGTCCGCTGAGAGCCTCGATGACCTCCTCGCGCCCGACGTCGCCGTCGGAGCGGGCGGCGAGCGCCGCGGTGGCCATCACGAAGCCCGCTGTGCAGAAGCCGCACTGAGCAGCGTAATGCTCGTGAAAGGCCGCCTGGACGGTCGACAGCTCGTCGGGCTCGCCGAGCCCCTCGGCGGTCACGATCTCCGCGCCGTCGACAGCCGCCACCGGCAGCAGGCACGCCCGCCGCGGCTCGCCGTCGACGAGCACCGTGCAGGCGCCGCACCCGCCCTGCTGACAGCCCGCCTTCGGGCTGGTGACCACGAGCTCCTCGCGCAGCACGTCGAGCAGCGTCGTGAGTGGGGGCGAAGCGATGTCGTGCTCGACCCCGTTGACGGTCAGTCTCATCGGGCCTCCAGGTCGTCGAGGGCGCGGCGGACGAGGACCGGCAGCACCTTGCTGCGGTACCAGGCCGAGGCGAGGGCATCGTCGTGGGGGGTGATGTCGTCGAGGACGCGGTTGGCGTCGCCGCTCTGCTCGACCGCGCGGCTGCGCACGGCGACGGGTCCGGCGCCGACCACGGCCACGCGCAGCCCGCCTCCGGCGCGCGCGACGCAGACGCGCAGGATCGTGTAGGCGTGCGCGTGGGGGCGGCGGACCGAGGCGGTCGCCGCGGCTTCGGGCTCCTCGAACGAGACGTCCAGAACGAGGCGTCCTTGCGGCCCCGACGCGAGGAAGTCCTCGACGGGCTCGGTGCGCTCGCCGCCGGCGGCCGTGGAGCGGACCTGCGCATCGAGGGCGAGCAGCGCCGCCTGCAGATCGCCCCGCGGGCCCTCCTCGCCGGGCGGCGCGCACAGGTTGCCGCCGAGCGTCGCCTGGCCGCGGATCTCGAGGTCGGCCACCCAGCGCGCGCAGGTGCCCAGCGGCTCGACCGCGTCCTCGAGGTCGGCGAGCGTCGTGGCCGCGCCGATCGTCGTGCGCCCGTCCGCGCGCTGCACGCCCGCCAGGCCGGCGCGCCCGAGCAGCAGCGCCCGTTCGGGGCGCAACCTGCCGTGGCGGATCTCCGGCATGACGATCGTTCCGCCGGCCACGACGGTGACGCCGTCGCCGTCGCCGAAGGCCTCGACGGCCTCCTCGAGCGACGCTGCGACGATGACCTCCGTCGCGTCCACGGTACCCGCCATATGGCTCTCCTCCGACCGCAACGACTGGGACGAGCGCTCTTCTACCAGACCCACAGACGGGGCGCCACCGATTATCGGTAATCCCCACGACGGCGGTCGGCGGGTCCGCTGACCGCCGACCTGTTACGTTCGCGCGCGGTCGCGGCAATCGATAATGGAGGAGAGGTCCGCCGATGGCAGTGCAGGTCCATGCACCGGCCTTCCTCGAGCTCGTCGACGAGGACGCCGAGCTCGAACAGCTGGGCACAGGGTTCACCTTCACCGAGGGGCCGATCTGGAACCCCGCCGGGTATCTGCTCTTCAGCGACATGCCCGGCGATGTCCGCCGGCGCTGGGACCCGGACTCGGGCGTGAGCGAGGTCGCCAACCCGTCCAACAAGGGCAACGGGATGACGCTCGACAACGACGGCCGGCTGATCGTGTGCGAGCACGTCACCAGCTCGGTCGTGCGGATGGACCCCGACGGCAAGGGCGGCGGCCGCGAGGTCCTCGCCACCCACTACGAGGGCAAGGAGCTCAACAGCCCCAACGACGTTGTCGTCAAGAGCGACGGCGCCATCTACTTCACCGACCCGACCTACGGCCGCATGCCGGGGTTCGGGATCGAGCGCGAGCAGGACCTCGATTTCCAGGGCGTGTACCGCATCCCGCCGGGCGGCGGCGACCCGCAGCTGCTGGTCGACGACTTCGGTCAGCCCAACGGGCTGTGCTTCTCGACCGACGAGTCGCTGCTGTACATCAACGACACCGAGCGTACGAACATCCGCGTCTTCGACGTCCAGGCCGACGGCACGATCGCCAACGGCCGTGTGCTGGCCGAGAACATCGGCTCGGGCAAGATCGAGATCGGCGACCTCGTCGACGGGATGAAGCTCGACGAGCGCGGCAATGTGTGGGTCACCGGCCCCGGCGGCGTGTGCGTCTTCGACGCCGA
>DATBKW010000359.1:0-15051 GCA_036555665.1 Solirubrobacteraceae bacterium
ATGCCGCCGCGCTCGCCGTGGATGAAGCGGCGCATCTTGGGGTTCCAGCGACGGGTCTGGTGGCCGAAGTGGACGCCGGCCTCCAGCAGCTCTCTGATCCCGATCTCTTCGGGCATGGTGTGACTCCCTTTGGGCTGTGTGGTGCTGTTCCCGCGGCGGCGGTGTGCGGACCCGAGCCGTTTGACCCGGGCAGGGCCGCCCCGCTGGTTCCCGCGGGGTCGTAGGACGTTGCGCCCCCGATTGTACGCAAGACCTTCGAAGCTCCTGCGTTAGGAGCATTGGCGGACCGGCCTCCCCTCCCCTACCTCCGGTCCGCGCAGGTGGCAGCGGGGCGGCCAAGGACGCGGTCGTCCCGCCGCCTACCCTGTAGGCCTGATGCGCGAGCTCGCCCGGTCCTTCGGCAGCGTCGCCGAGGCCTACGAGCGCGGCCGGCCCCGCTACGAGCCGCACGTCATCGCGGCGATCGGCGAGGCGGCCGTCGGCCCGCGGATCCTCGACGTCGGCGCCGGGACCGGGCGGTTGTCGCAGCCGCTGACGCAGGCCGGCTACGACGTCGTCGCGGTCGAGCCGCTCGACGGGATGCGCGCGATCCTCGCCCGGAACATCGGCTCCGAGCGCGCGCTGGACGGCCGCGCCGAGGCCCTGCCGCTCGACGACGCCTCGGTCGGCGGCGCCGTGTCCAGCGACGCCTGGCACTGGTTCGACGGCGACCGGGCGGCCGACGAGCTGGCGCGGGTGGTGCGCCCCGGCGGCGGGGTGGTGGTGGCCACCACGTATCCGATGTGGGCCGACGGCGGCGACGCCCCCCACTGGTGGCTCGACCTCCGCGCCGTCCACGCCGCGCTGCCCAAGGCCGACCACCCGGCCTTCGCCCGCGGCTGGCGGCGACCGGACAGCTTCGACGGCCATCCCGCGTTCGCCGATGCCGAGAACCGCCGCGTCCCGTTCGTGCACCACACCGACCGCGAAGGCATCGTCGCCCATTGGGCCTCGATGTCGTTCGTGGCGAGCCTTCCCGATCCGCAGCGCACCGACTTCCTCGGCGAGCTCGACGCGATGCTCGCCCGGCGCGGCGTCGAGGACGTCGACATCCCGTATCGCGCCGAGCTGTGGATTACTCGGCGGCGGCCCGGTCCAGCGCTGCGCGCAGGTCGGCGGGCGGCGGCGAGCTGACGTCGACCCGCGCCCCGGTCACGGGGTGGTCGAAGGCCAGCCGCGCGGCGTGCAGGAACTGGCGCTCGAGGCCCAGCCGTCCCGCGGTGCCGTACTCCGGGTCGCCGACCACCGGATGGTCGATCGCGCGCAGGTGCGCGCGGATCTGGTGCGTGCGGCCGGTCTCCAGGCGCACGCGCAGCAGCGTCGTGCGCGGCAGAGCGCGCTCGATCTCGAAGTGTGTGATCGCGGCGCGCGGATCGTCGGTGTCGGTCGACATGCGCGTGCGCACGCGGCGGTCGCGGCCCAGCGGCGCATCGATCGTGCCGGAGCGCGCCGGCGGTCGGCCCTCGACGAGCGCCAGGTACTCGCGCGTGATCGCGCGCGCCTGCAAGGCATTGCGCAGCGCGCGGTGCACCGCCTCCGAGCGCGCGACCACGAGCAGCCCGGAGGTGTCGCGGTCCAGGCGGTGGACGATCCCGGCGCGCGCCGCGTCGTCGCCGCCGGCGGCCACTCCGGCCAGCGCCTGGGACAGCGTGCCGCTGTGATGGCCGCGCGCGGGGTGCACGACGACGCCCGCCGGCTTGTCGACGACGAGCAGGTGCTCGTCGCGGTAGGGCACCGCGAAGGACGGCGGCGGCTCGGCGGCCGGCGGCGCCGGCGGCGGCTCGTCGACGGTGACGAGCTCCCCGGCCACGAGGCGGTGGCGCTTGGGCGCGGCGCGGCCGTCGACGAGGACAGCGCCGGCCTCGATCAGGCGCTGGGCCCGCGCACGCGAGCCCAGCGGCGCGGCCAGGAAGGCGTCGAGCCGCGCGCCCTCGTCGTCAGGCGTCGCGCGCAGCTCCATGGCGCGGGCGCTCGGTGACGTAGAGGAGCACGAGCACGCCGAAGGTGATCGAGATGTCGGCCACGTTGAAGGCCGGCCACGCGGGCAGCTTGATGAAGTCGGTGACCGCGCCGTAGCGCACGCGGTCGATGATGTTGCCCAGGGCCCCGCCGAGCAGCATCCCGGTCGGCAGCCACACCAGCGGCTTGTTCAGGTGGGTGACGAAGTACGCCACCAGCGCCACGAGCGCCGCCGCCACGATGATCGTCACGATCGTGCCCCCGCCGGAGAAGCGGCTGAACGCGACGCCCTCGTTGCGCACGTGGACGAGCTCGACGCCCGGGAAGACCCCGTCGCGGTCGCCCTGCGCGATCCCCGAGCGCACGGCCGCTTTGGTCGCCTGGTCGAGGACCACGACAACGACCATGACCGCGAGCGCTCGCAGCCACGGCGCCATCAACCGGCGATGAGGTTGTACACCAGCCGGCCGACGATCTGCAGGACGAAGATCGCGATGATCGGGCTGAGGTCCAGCGGGCCGAGCGGCGGGATGAAGCGACGGAAGATCGACAGAAAGGGCTCGCAGACGTCGCGCAGGAAGCCCAGCACGGCGCTGGACCAGCGCGAGTACGGCACGCGCCCGCCGAACGCGAAGAACAGCGAGCTGAGGATGTAGGCGATGATCAGGATCGTGTACACGACGAAGACCGCGTACACGTAGCTCGCGACCTGCTCACGGGCGGTGGCGATCACGGCGATCATCGTTTGAGGATCGCATCCAGGGCAGAGGAGAACGCCGCCCGCAGGCCGCCGCGTTCGAGCGCGTCGAGCCCGCGGGCCGTCGAGCCGCCCGGCGAGGTCACCGCGCGGCGCACCGCGAGCGTGTCGTAGCCCTCGCGGCGCAGCAGCTCGGCCGTGCCGGCCATCGTCTGCACGACCAGGCGCGAGGCCTGGTCGGCGGTCAGCCCGTGGCGCACGCCGGCGTCGACCTGCGCCTCGACCACGAGGGCGTAATAGGCGGGCGCGTTGGACATCAGGCCCATCGACACGTCGACCATGCCGTCGTCGAGCACGACGAGCGTTCCCAGCTCCTCCAGCAGGCCGCGCACGGCGGCGTCGAGCTGCGCGTCCTGCTCGCCGTCGGCGGCCAGGATGACGGCGCCCTGGCGGACGGCGACGGGCGTCGACGGCAGCGCCCGGTAGACGGGGCGATCGGGGTAGGCGGCCTTGACGTCGGCCAGCGGCGTGGCCGCCAGGATCGACATCACCGCGTTCGCGTGCGGCGCCAGCTCGGCGGCCACCGCAGCGAGTTGCGCGGGCTTGTGGCAGAGCACCACGAGGTCCGCCCGCTGGGCGACCTCGACGCCGGACGCGAGCGCCTCGCCGCCGACCTCCTGCGCCAGCGCCGCGGCGCGGTCGGCGAGCACGTCGGTGCACAGCACCGGTCGCCCCCACCCCAGCGCGAGCCCCCGAGCCATGTTCCCCGCGCCGATGAGCCCGATCTGCACGGCGGGGACGGTATCCGACTTGCGGACCCCGCCTCAGCTCTGGTTGAAGAAGCCCTTCTCGATGAGCTCCGCCCGCTCCTCCGCCGAGATCTCGACGTTGCGCGGCGTGAGCATGAAGACCTTGTCGGCGATCCTCTGCATGCCGCCGTCGAGGGCGTAGGTGAGCCCGCTGGCGAAGTCGATCAGGCGCTTGGAGAGGTCGTTCTCGACGCCCTGCAGGTTCAGCACGACCGGGATCGAGTCCTTGAACTTGTCGGCGACCTGCTGGGCGTCGTTGAAGCTCTTGGGGATGACGAGGTGCACACGCACGTCGTTGCCCTTGCCGTTGCCGGCCCGCACCGACTTCAGCTGCGTGGTGGGCCGGGCGGGCACGTCGTCGTCGGCGAAGATGTCGTCGAAGTCGTCGCGCCGGCGGCGGCTGCCCAGCCGGCGGACGTTGGGGCGCTCGCGGTAGCGGTCCTCGAGCTCGGCCTCGGGCTCGTAGTGCTCGTCGTCGTCCTCGACGTAGGGGTCGCGCTCCTCGGCCAGGCCGAAGTACACGAGCGCGCGGTGCCATGAGTCACGAAACGCCATGCCTTAGGCGGAAGGTTAGCCCTCGACACGGATTCTCCTGCAACTTATGTGTACAAGCTGGTGCCCAACCGCACGATGGTCGCGCCCTCCTGCGCGGCCACGACGTAGTCCTGGCTGGTCCCCATCGACAGCTCGGGCAGACCGTGCGCGCCCGCAAGCTCGGCCAGCGCGGCGAACCAGCGCCGGCTGTCCTCCGGGCGCTCGGTGAACGGCGGCATCGTCATGAGGCCGACGACGCGCACCGGACAGCGCTCGAGGAAGCGGCCGAGCTCGTCGGGCATGACCCCCGACTTGCCCTCCTCGCGCGCGACGTTGACCTCGACGAGGACCTCCGTGTGCTCGTCGCCGTGCCTGCCGAGCTGCGCGAGCGCCGAGTCGCTGGCCACCGAGTGGATCCAGCGCACCAGCGGCAGCACCTGCTTGACCTTGCGGCTCTGCAGGTGGCCGATGAAGTCCCAGGTCAGCTCCGGATGAGCCGCCGCCTTGGCCTCGAGCTCCTGGGCGCGGTTCTCGCCCACCACGGTCACGCCGGCCTCGGCGAGCACGCCGATCTCCTCCAGCGCGACGTACTTGACCGCCGCCAGCACCTGCACGCCCTCCCCCACCTCGTCGCGCACGCGGGCGAGGTTGTCGGCCACGCGGCGCGCGTCGAGGCCGCGGATCAGCTGCGCCATGCGAGCCCCGCCTGGCGGCCGGTGACGCCGCGGTCGCGGCGGTGGGAGAAGAAGCGCTCGGCGTCGCAGGCCGTGCACAGCCCGCAGTCGTGGATCTGGGCCACGCCGGCGGCCCGCAGCCGCTCGCGGGCGACCGCCTTGAGGTCGAGCGTGCGCTCGCTGGTGCCGAACACGGCGCGGACCTCGTCGCCGACCTCGTAGCAGCACGGCCCGATCCCGGGGCCGATCGCCGCGGCGATCGCACCGGTCGCTGCCACGCCCGCCTCGAGCACGCCCGCGGCCAGTCCGCGCCACCCGGCGTGCACCATGCCGACGGAGTCGGGGCCCGCCAGCGCGACCGGCAGGCAATCGGCGGTGAGCACGATGGCGGCCACGCCAGGCGCCGTCGTCACCTGCCCGTCCGCCTCTTCGATGCCGTCCGCGTCGACCACGACACGGGCGCCGTGAACCTGCCGCCCCTGCACCAGCCGCTCGACGCCCGCCTGCTCGCGCACGAGCTCGCGGTTGGCGCGGACGTTCTCGGGCTCGTCATCCGTCCATAGACCCAGGTTCAGCGACGTGAAGGCGCCCTCCGATCGCCCGCCGCGGCGCGTCGTGAAGAGCGCGGTGCCGCCCGGCAGATCGATCGCCAAGTGCTCGCCTTCCGCGCGGAAGCTCACGTGACGAGGAGCTCCACGCCGTCGACCGGCGCGCGCTGGGCGTACTCGAAGTGGGCGGTGCCGTCGGCCACAAGCGTGTCGCGCAGCATCCAGCCGAACCGCCCTGGCGCCGTGCGGTCCCAGACGAAGAGGCGCATCGAGGCCACCTCGCTGTTGTAGCAGTAGGCGCGCTCGCCGTCGGGGTCGTGGTAGGTCACGCCGACCAGCGTTTCGCGCGGAGCGTCGACCTCGCCGACGACCTTGCGCTTACCCTCGCGCGCCTCGAAGCGCCACGTGGTCAGGCCGAAGCGGCTGGCGCTGCGGACGACCTGGGCCGGGTTCGTCGCCCTGAAGTCCTCGCCGCCGAAGCGCCCGACGATCGGGGTGCTGGGCCCCAGCTCGCGCCCGAAGCGCTGCACGTGGACGCTGACGCCGTCGAGGTAGGCGCCCGGCCGCGGCTCGCCGTCAAGCCCGCGCAGGTCGTTGGCGTGGGCCCACGTCCAGCGCGCCGCGTGCTTCGAGCCCCACAGGTGGGCCTGGCCGCCACGGGCGCCGTCGAGGGCGAACTGGTGGCCCCCGAAACGGACTGTGCCGGTGATCGCCAGGTCGGGGTGCGCCAGGACGAGCACGGTCTTGGCCACGCCGGCGCGCTGCAGCAGCGGATGGACGTGCTCGGCGGCCGCCAGCGACGGCTCCCACGACAGCTCCCAGGAGACGTCGTCGTAGCCGCCGGCCATGCCGCGGTTCGACAGGTCGGCGCCGGCCAGCGTGAGGTGAAACGGATCGGCCCGGGCCTCGAGCACGTCGAGCGGGTGGCCGGACTTGCGCGCGAAGCGCGATCCGTCGCGGTCCATGGCCATGAACCACAGCGCGCATTCGCCCGCGCCGTCGAGCGGCGCGAGCATGGTGTAGCGGATCCACAGGCCCAAGCCGCTCGCGCGATCGGTGGCCGAGACGTAATAGACCTCGTAATGACCGGGCGAGCCGTCCCAGCGCAGCGCGTTCGCACTCATGTCCGCCGAGCCTAATCGAGCGCAGCCGCCAGCTCCTGTGCGCGCCCGTCGATCTCGCCGTCGAGCTTGCGGTCCAGGGCGCGCTGCAGCCGTGCCCCGATCTCGGGCCCCTCCGGGATCCCCGCCGCCAGCAGGTCGTTGCCGTCGATCTCCAGGCGCACGTGGCGCAGCTCGTCGATCCAGCGGCGCGCGTTCTCGCCGCCCACGAGGGCCACGGCCTCGATCGGCGCGCCCCGCGCTGCGCGCGCGATCTCGGCGCCGGTGCGCGCCGCGCGCAGCGGCGCGCCGGTGACAAAGCGCGAGGCGGCCGCGACGAGGTCGCGCTCGGGCGCGCTGAAGCCCATCTCGTCGAGCCAGCGCAGCAGCGCCCGCGCGTCCATGCCCGCCGTGCAGGCGGCGAGCGTCAGCAGGTCGGGGCGCCCGCCGTACGGCAGCAGCGCCAGCGCAGCGGGCAGCCCGCGCGGGCGCGGCTCGAAGCCCTCGGGCAGGTAGCGCGCGTTGAGCCGGCGCAGGTCGTCGAACGCCGCCGGCGGGTCGGGCTCGCGCAGCGCCAGCCGCAGCTCGGCGCCCAGCCGATCGCCGCTGACCGTCGCCGGGTCGGCCTGCGCGGCCAGCGCGCGGGTGCGCGGCTCGACGCTGAAGTGAAGGCGCGCCGCGTAGCGCGCGACCCGCCACACGCGCGTCGGGTCGTCGAGGAACGAGCCGTCGTGCAGGACGCGCAGCACGCCGCCGTGCAGGTCCTCGAGCGCGCCGGGCACGGCGCGCAGCTCGCCGTCGAACGCCAGTGCCATCGCGTTGACGGTCACGTCGCGGCGGTGCAGGTCCTCGTCGAGGCTTCCGGGCCGCACGTCGGGCAGGGCGCCGGGGTGCGCGTAGACCTCGGCCCGAGCGCGGACGAGGTCGTAGGCGCAGCCGTCGACGTGCACGCGCGCCGTGCCGAAGCGATCGTGGGCGGTCACCTCGCCCTCCAGACGGGCCGCGGCGGCGTCGACGTCGCCCTCGACGACGAGGTCCAGCTCGCGCGGTGGGCGCTCGAGCAGCAGGTCGCGCACGGCGCCGCCGACGAGGTGGACGCCGTCCCCGGGAGCGAAGGCGCGCAGCAGGCGCGCGCCGCACGGGTCGGCGCGCAACGCGTCGAGGGCGGCCCGCGGGCTGCGCATCGCGCAATCCAACCACGCTACCCTCGCGGCATGTTCCCGCGCCTGCGCGGCCGGTGGCGCTGGCTGGCGCTCGGGGGCGTGGTCTGTGTGCTGGCCGCCGGTGCGGCGGTCGCGCTGCTGCTGACGTCGCAGCCGGGCGACGTCTCCCATCCGAACGTCGAGTTCACCGACACGCAGCCCTCGACTCCGCAGACCACCCAGCGCCAGCCGAAGGCCACCGAGCACCCGATGGACGACGGCTTCGCCTGGCCCGTCTACGGCTACACGAAGCAGCGCACGGCCTATCTGCCGCTCAAGGTGCCGCTGCGCCCGCCGTTCGTCGCCCAGTGGCGGGTCACGGGCCGCGAGCTGATCGAGTTCTCGCCGGTGCTGTGCAAGCGCTCGCTGTACCTCGAGAAGAACAACGGCGCCCTCTACAAGATCAGCCGCCTGACGGGCAAGGTGCGCTGGAAGGCGAAGCTCGGCTATCTGGCTGCGTCCTCGCCGGCCTGCGCGGCCAACACCGTCTACGCGGTCGTGCTGCAGCGCGGCAAGGGCATCAAGGCGGGCCGCGTGATCGCGCTGGACACCAAGAACGGCCGCGTGCGCTGGTCGCGCAAGCTACCCTCACGCGCGGAGTCCTCGCCGCTGGTGGCCAGCGGCCGGGTGTACTTCGGCACCGAGGACGGGACCGTCTACGCGCTCGACGCGCACAACGGCGCGGTGCGCTGGCGCTACAAGGCCGACGGCGCGGTCAAGGGCGCCCTCGCGCTCGACCAGGGGCGCCTGTTCTTCGGCGACTACGGCGGCCGCGTCCACGCGATCCGCCAGCGCGACGGCTCACAGATCTGGGAGACCTCGAGCGCCGGCAAGGCGTTCGGCCTCAAAGCGGGCAGCTTCTACTCCACGCCCGCCGTGGCCTACGGGCGCGTCTACATCGGCTCGCTCGACGGCTTCGTCTACTCGTTCGCCGCCTCCAGCGGCACGCTGGCGTGGCGCCACAAGACCGGCAACTACGTGTATTCGTCGCCGGCGGTGGCGAGCGTGGCCGGGGTCGGGCCGACCGTGTACGTCGGCTCCTACGACGGGCGCCTGTACGCGTTCGACGCGCGCTCGGGCCGCGTGCGCTGGGCGCACAACGCTGGCGGCAAGATCTCCGGCGGCGCCGTGGTCATCGGCGACCTCGTCTTCTATTCCAACCTGTCACGCCGCTCGTCGGCAGCGCTCGGCGCGGCGACCGGCAAGCTCGTGTGGTCGACCGGGCGCGGCGCCTTCAACCCGGTGATCTCCGACGGGCGGCGGCTGTACTTCCTGGGCTACTCGAGCCTCTTCATGCTCTCGTCGCCGGCCCAGGCCAAGCGCGACGAACGCAGCCGCGACCGGCTCGCGGAGGCGGCGGGCGCGGGCGCCGCGCGCGCCAAACGCAAGGCCGACAAGCGCCGCGCCCAGAACGAGCGCGTGCGCAAGCGCAGGGTCGCGCGGCGCGTGGCCGCGCGGCGGGCGCAGATCCGGCGGATCCAGCGGCTGCGCCGCGAGCACCGCAAGATCTGCTTCACGAGCCACGGCCACAAGGTGTGCCGCATTCCGCGCCCGCTGGTGTGCGTCAAGCAGAAGAACGGGCGGACGGTGTGCCGCGCGCGGAAGGGCTGAGCGGCCGGCGTCGCTCGCTAGGGCGTCGTCGGCGCGGGCTGCTGCTGGGGCGTTGCCGGCTGCGTCTGCGCCGCCGGCGGCTGGGTCTGGGTCTGCGGCGCGGTCTGGGTGGGCGTCTGGCTCTGGGGCGTCGCCGACGTCGTCGGGGTCTGCTGCGGGGCGGTGGTCGTCGTGCCCTGCGGCTGCTCGCCGGTCGAGGTCGAGGTCGAGTTCTGCCCGGTGGAGGTCGACTTCTGGCCCGTGCTCGTGATCTTCTGCTTCGTCGTCGTCGACGAGGTGCTGCGGTGGCCGCCGAAGATCGTCGTGTGGTGGCTGCTCGACACCACCGAGCGCCCGGCGACGAGCTCGGGCAGGGTCATCGCGGCGACCGCGATGACGCAGGCCAGCAGGCCCGTGCCGACCGCGAGCTTCCAATGGCGGCCCGTGGCGGCGCGTTCGCGCCCGTACACCCGCATCTCGGTGAGCTCGGGGCTCGGGCCGACGGGCGGCGGCGGCGCGTAGGCCTCGGGCGGCGGCTCGGCGATCCGGCGCGCGCCGCGCGCCAGCGGTGGCGGCGCGGTGCGGGCGGCCAGCGTGCTGACGCGCCGCGCGGGGCGCTCGACCATCTCCTTGACCACGGCCACGATGACCGGCGTCATCGCGGTCGCCATGATCGTGCCCGCCTGCCAGAACCGCGAGACGACGGTGGCCGCGACGACGGCGGCGATCGCCGCCGCGATCAAGGTCGTGACCTGCAGTCCACCGCTCCTCGGCGGCGGCGGTACGGGCTGGGGGTAGCTGCTCCGGCGTGGCGAAGCGGCCGTCCTGTGCGTGCGTGCAGGCTGTGACGACATGTTCAAACGACGCCCGGGGGCGCGCGACGACGGCCCGGGCGATGCGGTAGACGGCAGCGCGGGCCTGCCCCTTGTTGTAGCAGACCCGTCCGGACCGAAAAACCGTCGGACCTATGTCCTGACGGCGATGCCGGCCGCGACCAGGTGCGCCTTGGCCTCGCCGACGGTGTGGCGCCCGTAGTGGAAGATCGAGGCGCACAGCGCGGCGTCGGCGCCGGCCCGCAGCGCCTCGGAGAGGTGATCAAGGGTCCCGGCGCCGCCGGAGGCGATCACCGGGACCGACACCGCATCGGCGACGGCGCTGGTGAGCGCGAGGTCGTAGCCGTCGTTGGTGCCGTCGCGGTCCATGCTGGTCAGCAGGATCTCGCCGGCGCCGCGCTCGACGCCCTCGCGCGCCCAGGCGACCGCGTCGCGGCCGGTGGCGGTCCGGCCACCGGCGACAAACACCTCCCACGCGGCGCCCGACTGCTTGGCATCGATGGCCAGGACGACGCATTGGGCGCCGAAGCGCTCGGCCAGCTCGTCGATCAGGTCCGGCCGCGCCACCGCGGCCGAGTTGACGCTGACCTTGTCGGCGCCCGCGTCGAGCACCGCCTGCGCATCGGCGACCGAGCGGATCCCGCCGCCGATCGTGAACGGGACGAAGACGTTGTCGGCCGTGCGCCGCGCGAGCTCGACCATCGTGTCGCGCTTCTCGTGGGTGGCCGTGATGTCGAGGAAGACCAGCTCGTCGGCTCCCTCGGCGTCGTAGCGCTCGGCGAGCTCGACCGGGTCGCCCGCGTCGCGGATGTCGACGAAGTTCGTGCCCTTCACGACACGTCCGGCGTCGACGTCCAGACACGGGATGACGCGCTTGAGGTGCACCCGGTCAGCCTAGAGCCCGCGCGAGGCGGTCCACGCCCTCCTCGAGGTCGGCGTCGTCGAGGGCGAGCGAGAGGCGCGCGTAGCCGGCGCCGCGCGAGCCGAAGCCCTCGCCGGGCGCGATGGCGACGCGGTGCTCGGCAAGCAGCACATCGGTGGTCAGGCCCTCGGGCAGCCGCCACCAGGCGTAGAAGGTCCCCTCCGGCGCGGTGACGGGCAGGCGCGCGGTCAGAACGTCGCGCCTCCGCCGGTAGACCTCGAAGCGCTCGCGTACGTGGCTCTGGTCGCCGCTCAGCGCGGCGATCAGGCCGTACTGCAGCGCGACGGGGACGCCGGCGGCAAGGTGGTCGAGCAGCTCGCGGATGCGGCCGACGATGGTGGGGTTGCCCACCGCGAAGCCGATGCGCCAGCCCGCCATGCCGTAGATCTTCGACGGCGACCACAGCTCGACGGCGACCTCGCGCGCGCCGTCGAGCTCGAGCACGCTGCGCGCGCGGCGCCCGTCATAGGCCAGGAAGCCGTAGGCGAGGTCGTTGAGCAGCCAGGCCCCGCGCTCGTGTGCCCAGGCGACGGCCGCCTCGAAGGCGCCGGGGTGCTCGCACACGGCGCACGGATTGGAGGGGTAGTTGAGCACTGCGAGCGCGGGGCGCTCGCCGGCCAGGCCACCGAAGTCCGGCTGCCAGCCCGCGCCGGCGTCGAGCGGCAGCGCCACGGTCCGCGCGCCCGCCAGCGCAACGGCCGACAGGTAGTCGGGGTAGCCGGGGTCGGGCAGCGCCACCGCGTCGCCGGTGCCGGCGCAGGCCAGGACGGCGAGCATGATCGCGGTCTTCGTCCCGGGCACGACCGCGACCTCGTGGTCGGGGTCGAGCGTGACGCCGTGGTCGGCTTCGTAGCGCGCGGCGATCGCCTCGCGCAGCTCGGCGCGGCCCTGGAAGGGCGGGTAGCCGTGCATCCCATGGGCCTCGTCGAGCGCGGCGCGCAGCGCGTCGAGGGCGGCCGGCGGCGGCGGCAGGTCGGGGTTGCCGCGGCCGAGGTCGATCACCCGCGGGCCGGGGCGCTCGCGCGCCGCGGCCACAGCGGTGACGATGCGCGTGAAGTACTGCTCCGGCAGGCGAGCGAAGAGCTCGGGCGTCGGGCCGCTCATGAGCGCATCTTGCCGGTCTTGCGCAGGCGGCCACTGGCGCCCAGCGCCGGGCCGCTGGTCAGTTACTCTCGCGCGATGGCCAGGAGGATGGACGACGCCGAGTGGCAGGCCTTCGTCAGCGAGGGCACGCGCACCGGCAAGCTCGCCACGACCCGCCATGACGGCCGCCCGCACGTCGTGCCGATCTGGTTCGTCCTCGACGCCACCGACTTCGTCTTCAACACCGGCGAGCACACGATCAAGGGGCGCTCGCTGCAGCGCACCGGCATCGCGTCGTTGTGCGTCGATGACCAGCGCCCACCGTACGCGTTCGTGAGCGTCACCGGCACGGTGTCGATCTCGAGCGAGGCCGACGAGCTGTTGCGCTGGGCCACCGCCATCGGCGGGCGCTACATGGGCGCCGACCGCGCCGAGGAGTTCGGCCGCCGCAACGCGGTTCCCGGTGAGCTGCTCGTGCGCCTGCACGCCGACCACGTCTTCGCCGAAGCCGACATCGCAGGCTAGACGAGCGCTGCTTGCAGCGGGTCCGCGCGGCGCACGACACTGTGTTGGTGGACCTCCCGCCTCCGACGCGATACGCCCGGCGCGGCGACGTGCACATCGCCTACCAGGTCTTCGGATCCGGGCCGCGCGACATCGTCCTGGTACCCGCCTTGCCGTCGCATCTCGACCTCATCTGGGCCGAACCGGCGTACGCGAAAGGGATGCGGCGGGCGGCGCGGCTCGGGCGCGTCGTGGTCTTCGATCCACCCGGGCTCGGTCTGTCCGATCCCGTCGACCACGTGCCCACGCTGGAGGAGCAGGCCGACGACATGCGGACGGTTCTGGATGCCGCCGGGATCGACCGCGCGACGCTCTTCGCCTCGGCGTTCTCGACCGGCGGCGCCGTGCTGTTCGCCACCCAGCAGCCCGAGCGCGTCGATGGCCTGCTGCTCTGGGGACCGTTCGCGCAGACGACGGCGACCGCGCCCGAGGAGGACCTGATCGGCTGGGACGGACAGGCCGAGGAGGTCGGTGCGAGATGGCGTGAGGTGCTCGACCACTGGGGCGAGGGCCGCAGCCTCGACGTGTTCGCGCCCGGTCTGGCGACCGAGCGTCTGCGGCGCCGGTGGGCGACGCTGGAACGCGCGAGCGCGAGTCCCGGAATGGTCCGTGCGATCACCGAGGCGGCACGGACCGCCGACCTGACTCGGGTCCTGCCGCTCGTCAAGGCGCCGACGGTCGTCGTGATCCATGCCGACACCAGGATGCCCCCGGGCGCGGCCCGTCACGTGGCCGAGCTCATCCCGGGGGCGGAATTTCGTCTGCTCCCGCCATCCGGCCCCGGCATGGGCATCGCGGACTGGACCGACCTCGCCTTCGATGAGGTCGAAAGGCTCGTCACCGGGCACGCGCGGGCGTCGGCCAGCCCCGACCGGATCCTGGCCACGGTGCTGTTCACCGACGTCGTCGATTCGACCCGGCACGCGGCCGCGCTCGGCGATGAGCAGTGGCGCCTGATCAACGATCGCCACCTCACGGTGCTGCGCAACAGCGTCGACGCAGCGGGCGGCCAGCTCATCCACACGTCCGGGGACGGCACGCTCAGCCTGCTTCCCGGGCCCGCGCGCGCCATTCGCTGCGCTCAGGCGATCAGCCACGCGGTCGACGATCTCGGCATCCGGATCCGCGCGGGCGTCCACACCGGCGAGTGCGAGCGCACCGACGACGACCTCGCCGGCCTCGCGGTCCACATCGGGGCGCGCGTCGGCGCCGCCGCCGGCCCCGGCGAGGTCTGGGTCTCGCGCACGGTGCGCGACCTCGTCGCCGGCTCGGGCATCGAGATGGCCCCGCGCGGCACGCACTCGCTCAAGGGCGTGCCGGAGCCGTGGGAGCTGTTCTCCGTGGTCGACGGCGACCTGGCGCCGGTGCCGGTGGCGCCGGAGCGGGCACAGCTCGGCGCCTCGGATCGCATCATCCTGGCCGCCGCGCGCCGGGCGCCGCGGCTGATGCGCGCGCTGCAGCGCGGCTGAGGCGGACGGCGCCGACGAGCCGCCGTAGGGCTCCCCACACCCGCGCACGGATGCCAGCCGCCTGGGGCACCGGCCTGCGCCCTGCGACGCTCATGTCATGTCCGCCACCTTCTCGTTCAGGATCCGCCAGGCCACGGCCGACGACGCCGACGCCCTGGTCCGCCTTGCGACGCTGGACTCGCAGTCGCCGCTCACCGGGCCGGTCCTGATCGGCGAGGTCGACGGCACGCCCGTGGCGGCGCTTTCCCTCACCAGCGGCCGCGCGATCGCGGACCCGTTCCGGCCGACCGCCGAGCTCGTCGCGCTCCTGCAGCGCCGGGCCGCCGCCGTGCACGGCGTCGAGCCGAAGCGGTCGCTGCGCGAGCGCCTCGGTCTCACCGCGACGCGCCTGCGCGTCGGCGCCGCGCGCGTGTAGCTATGAGTCGTCGTCCGCGCCACGTTGGCGGCGCCTCGTGTTCAGGGCAATAAAGGTGTGACGCGCTGGGGCGGCGCCGGCGTGGCGTCGTGCCTCGTCGCCGCGGCTTCGCGGTAGCGCGTTGGAGGCCAGTGGCGGCACGCCAACTCGGCATCGATTTGCGCTTCGTGCAGCTCATCCGTGCCGAAGGCGCCACGCAACGCACATCCGGGCCCGGGCGGCCCGAGGGCGACCGCACGCGCCGGCGCGCCCGCGAGCGATTCACTCCTCGTTGCCCTGGCTCCGCGGCGCCGCAAGCGCCCGCGGGTGTACACCTCACCCGCGCGACGGCTCGAGCGCCTGCCGGCCCTCGGGCACGGTGAAACGGCCCTCGTAGAGGGCCTTGCCGACGATGACGCCGCCGAGGTTGACCTGGCGCAGGTCACGCAGCGCGCGCAGGTGGTCGAGGCTGCCGATGCCGCCCGAATACAGAAAGCGCCCGCGCACGACGCTCGCGATCCGCCGGACCTCGTCGGTGTCGGGGCCGTTGAGCATGCCGTCGCGGTCGACGTTGGTGTAGACGAACGAGCGCACGCCGCGGTTCTGCAGGCGCTCGATGACCGAGTCGGCCGGC
>DATBKW010000360.1:0-35412 GCA_036555665.1 Solirubrobacteraceae bacterium
GGCGGCCGGACGCGGCTGTCGCCGGCGGCGTTCGACCCGAGCGCGCTCTAGCGGCCCTCGGCGTAGGCCGGCTCGGGCGTCCGCCGCCGTTCGATCTCCGGCTCGGGCTTCGCCTTGGCCGGCTCGAGCAGCGCCAGCGCCAGTCCGATCGCCGCCGCCGCCAGGCCCGCGCCGATGAAGAACGCCAGGTGGTAGCCGCCCGTGAGGGCCTCCGCTCGCGACTCGCCGGAGGCGAGCAGGTTGCCCGTGTGGGTGGATGCCAGCGTGGCGATCACGGCCAGGCCGAGCGCGCCTCCCACCTGCAGCGAGGTGTTGACGAGCCCGGAGGCCAGGCCCGAGTCCTCGCTGGTGGCGCCCGACATCGCCAGCGTCATCAGCGACGGGAACGAGAGCCCCGCGCCGATCCCGAACAGGACCATGGCCGGCAGCAGATCGCCGAGGTAGTCGGCGTCCGCGGGCGCGCGCGTGAGGTAGAGGAGGCCCGCCAGGAGCAGCGCCAGCCCGGGGATCAACGTGGCTCGCGCTCCGAAGCGCGTGTTGAGCCGCGCGGAGAATCCGAGCGAGAGCGTGCCGATCAAGAGGGCGACCGGCAGGAAGGCGGCGCCGATCTGCAGCGCGCTGTAGCCGAGCACCTTCTGCATGAACAGCGTGCCCAGGAAGAACATCCCGAACAGCGCGGCGACCATCAGCATCTGAACCAGGTTGGCGCCGGACACGTTGCGCGAGCGGAAGATCCGCAGCGGCATCAGCGGCGTGGCCGCGCGCGCCTGCCGCAGCACGAAGCCCGCCAGCAGCACGAGCGCGACGGCGCCGAGGCCGAGGGTGTGCGCCGAGCCCCAGCCGTAGCTGCCGACCTCGAGAATCGTGTAGACGCCGAGCATCAGGGCGCCGGTCACGAGCACGGCCCCGGTCACGTCGGCGCCCGCCCGGATGCCGATGCCCTCCCGGCCGTCGACGAAGCGCGTGGCCAGCAGCGCGGCCGCGACGCCGATCGGCAGGTTGACGAAGAAGATCCAGTGCCAGCTCAGCGCCTGCGTGAGGACCCCTCCCGCGAGGAGCCCGATCGAGGCGCCGGCCGATGCGACGAAGCTGTACACGCCGATCGCCTTGGCCTGCTCCCGCGGCTCGGGGAACATCGTCACGATCATCCCGAGGATCACGGCGGAGGTGGTGGCGCCGCCCACGCCCTGCACGAAGCGGGCGCCGATCAGCACGCCCTGGCTTTGGGCCAGGCCGCAGACGAGCGACGCGGCGGTGAAGAGGGCCAGGCCGCCGAGGAAGACGCGCTTCTGGCCGATCAGGTCGCCCAGCCGTCCCGCGAGGAGGAGCAGGCCGCCGAACGCGATCAGATAGGCGTTCACCACCCAGGCGAGATCCGACTGGTCGAAGCCGAGGTCGCTCTGTATCGACGGCAGCGCGACGTTCACGATCGTCTGGTCGAGGACGATCATCAGCATCCCGACGCAGAGGACGACGAGTGCTGTCCAGCGTCTGCGGTCGATCATCTGGGCGCCTCCTTTGCCTCGCGCGAGAGATCCTGGACGTACTGCGCCACGAGCGCGGCCATCCGCCGCCTCGAGCGCGCATCGGCGGCCTCGGCCCTCGCCGGCGGCGCACCCATGTCCCTCTCTTCCGTTGTCCGACGTTGTACGATGATTGCCGTACCTTATCAAAAGTACGATGACCGTCGTACAACAGGAAATCTCCCACCCCACACGCGACGAGCTCGAACTGAGCGCGGTCCTCCATGCGCTGAGCGACCCGGTCCGCCTGAAGATCGTGGCCGCGCTCGCCTCCGAGGCCGAGCAGCCGTGCGCCAGCTTCGACGTGCCGGTCACCAAGTCGACCTGCACCCACCACTTCAAGGTGCTCCGCGAGGCCGGCGTGATCCGCCAGCGCCAGGAGGGCACCTCGCGCCTCAACACCCTGCGCCGCGACGACCTCGAGGCCCGCTTCCCCGGCCTGCTCGACTCGGTGCTGCACTCGGCCTAGCCGCGCCTATCGATCGGGAGTTGGATCGCTATGCGACTCAAAGTCCGATCGATACCCGCGGCCCGACGGCCGCCGGCTACGCAGCCGTGAGCTGGTAGTCGCGCGTGTCGAAGCGGCGCGTCTTCTGCCACAGGCGCCAGGTGAAGCCGGGCCACCAGACGCCGTTGCGCCCGTTCTCGTCGATGTACCAGCTCGCGCAGCCGCCCTTGTTCCAGACGCTCGCGCGCAGGCGCTCGTCGGTCTTGCGGTTGAAGGCGTCGTAGACGTCGGACCTGACCTCGACCGAGGTCACGCCGCGCCGGTCCATCTCCTTGACGCACTCGACCACGTAGTTCACGTGCGCCTCGGTGGTGAAGATGATCGAGTTGTAGCCGCCCGCGCTGTTGGGCCCGACGAGCAGGAAGAGGTTGGGGAAGCCGCTGATCGCGGTGCCGAGGTAGGCGCGCGGGCTGCCGTTCCAGGCCTCCTTGAGCGTGCGGCCGGCGCGGCCGCGCACGCGGTCGAAGCCGGGGTTGTCGAGCGCCTTGAAGCCAGTGCCCATGATGATCGTGTCGACCTCGCGCTCCTCGCCGTCGGCGGTGACGATCGAGCCGGCCCGGATCTCCTCGATCGGGTCGGTCACCACGTCGGAGTTGGGCTGCGTGAGCGCGGGGTAGTAGCTGTCCGAGAGCGTGATCCGCTTGCAGCCGAGCGTGTAGCTCGGGGTGAGCTTGGCGCGCAGCTCGGGGTCGGCCACCTGCGACCCCAGGTGGCGGCGCGCGATCTTCTCGAAGCCCGCCGACAGGCGGCGGTCGACGATCGTGCCGAAGACCGTCGTCTCGTGGGCCAGGTAGAGCGCGCCGCGCAGCAGCCGCTGCGTTGCGGGCAGCCGCTGCCACAGCCGCCTCTCGAAGCTGGTGACCCTCCGGTCCGGGTCGGGCATCACCCACGAGGGCGTGCGCTGGTAGAGGAAGAGCTTGTCGACGTGCGGCTGGATCCGCGGCACGAACTGGACCGCCGACGCTCCGGTGCCGATCACCGCCACGCGCTCGCCGCGCAGGTCGTGGTCGTGGTCCCAGTGCGCCGAGTGGAACATCGTGCCCTCGAAGGAGCCGAGGCCGGGCAGGTCGGGGATCGACGGCTCGCTGAGCCCGCCCATGCCGCCGACGAGCACGTCGGCCGTCACCTCGCCGTTGCCGGTCTCGAGCGTCCAGCGGCGCTCGTCGTCGTCCCAGGCCGCGCCCTGGACATCGGAATCGAACCGGATGTAGGGCATCACGCCGAAGTCCTCGGCGGAGCGGCGGAGGTAATCGCGGATCTCGCTCTGGAGCGGGTAGAAGCGGGTCCAGTTCGGGTTCGGGGCGAACGAGTACGAGTAGAGCGCGGACGGGATGTCGCACTGGCAGCCCGGGTAGGTGTTGTCGCGCCAGGTGCCGCCCACCTCGCCGGCGCGCTCGAGCACCACGAAATCGTCGATGCCGGACTGCTTCAGGCGGATCGCCATGCAGAGGCCGGAGAAGCCCGCGCCGACGATGGCCACGCGATGGTGGCTCATCGCGTCCGCACCACCCTGGCGCCGCGCGACGGGATCAGCGTGATGTGGAAGTTGCGCTGGCGCTCGGGCCGCCGGCCGGCCGGCTCCCAGTCGATCCTGTCGAGGATCGTCC
The DNA here is from genome assembly GCA_036555665.1 of Solirubrobacteraceae bacterium. Lineage (GTDB taxonomy): Bacteria > Actinomycetota > Thermoleophilia > Solirubrobacterales > Solirubrobacteraceae > JAOPZW01. Next base: position 3,639 of record DATBKW010000360.1, read on the forward strand.
TCAGCGCCACCCGCATCTCGGTCTGGGCGAAGGCCGCGCCGATGCAGCGCCGACGGCCGCCGCCGAACGGGAACCAGCTGTAGGTGCCGGGCCGCTCGTCGAGGAAGCGCTCGGGCTTGAACTCCTCCGGGTCGTCGTACACGCGCTCGTCCGTGTGGACCGCCGACGCCATCGGCAGCAGTGTGACGCCCGCGGGGATCCGGTACGGCCCGACCGTCGCGGGCTCGGTCAGCCGCCTGGTCATCCCGGGGATCACCGGCCGGATGCGGAGCGTCTCGTTGACCACGGCGTCGAGGTAGGCGTCGTCGCCCTCGCGCGCCCGCCGGCGGATCTCCGGATGGCGGGCGAGCAGCTCCATCGCCCACGCGAGCCCCGTGGTGGTGGTCTCGTGACCGGCGCCGAGGAGGCTCATCAGCTGGTCCCGAAGCCAGTCGTCGTCGTCGTTCTCGCCGCCGCGGATGAGGAGCGAGAGCACGTCGTCGCGGTCGTCGAGGTCGGGCGTCGCGCGCCGCTCGGCGATGAGCCGGTCGAGGAGCTCGTTGGCCCTGCGGACCGCGCGCGCGTAGCCGCGCCAGGGCGGCACGATCGCGAGCCAGGGCGCGACGTACCAGAGGCTCCTGATGAAGGTGACGTGGGTCATCTTTCCGAGCACCGCGCGGAGCTCGTCGAGCTCCGGGGAGTCGCCCGCGCCGAACACCGCCCGCATGATCACCTCGAGCGTGATCGCCCGCGTCTCGCGGTGCATGCGGATCGTCTTGCCGACTCGCCAGCGCTCGATGCGGCGCTCGGTCTCCTCCCGGATGACCTGCTCGTAGCGCTTGATCGCCTCGCCGTGGAACGGCGGGAGGAGGCGCTTGCGTGTGGCCATGTGCTCGTCCTCGTCGAGCACCAGGATGCCGCGCTTCCCGAGCGCCGGCTGGAGGAAGCGGCGGTTGCTGTGGCCGGCGTGGAAGACCTCGGCCGGCCCGGTGAGGACCTCCTTGATCAGCGTCGGATCGGCGACCGCAACGACCCGGCCGAGCGGGACGATCTTCATCCGGAAGACGTCGCCGTAGCGACGCTGGGCCCAGCGCCCGTAGGGCACGAGCCACTGGAGGGCGAGGTAGCTCTGGAGCAGCATCGGCAGCCGCGGCCCGCGCGGCACCGGGATCCCCTGGGCCGCGGTCTCCGGCCTGGCTTCCGAGGCGATCGACGGTGCTGCTCCCACCGGAATATACGGTACCGTATTTTCGATGGCGACGAGCTCCCGCCGGCGCTACTCCCCCCGCCGGCCGCGCGCCGAGCGGCGCGAGCAGCTGCTCGAGGCGGCGCTGCGGGTGGTGGGCCGCGACGGCTTCGCCGCGCTGACGATGGAAGGTGTCGCGCGCGAGGCCGACCTCGCCAAGACCGTCGTCTACGACACGTTCGGCAACCGCGAGGGCCTGCTCACGGCCCTGCTCGAGCGGGAGCAGGAGCGAGCTCTCGCGACGCTCGCGGCCGCGATGCCCGAGCCGCCGCTGCCGGAGGACCCCAAGGAGGTCCTCACCGGGTCGCTCGCGACGCTGCTGCACGCCGTGAGGGAGCAGCCCGAGACCTGGCGGCTGATCCTCCTGCCTCCCGAGGGGACGCCGCCCGTGGTGCGCGAGACCGTCGATCGCCAGCGCGACCTGCTCGTGCGACAGATCGAGCCGATCGTGGCCTGGGGGCTCGGCCGGATCGAGGCGCGGGAGCTCGACGCCGAGCTCGCGACGCACGCGCTCGTGGCTTCGTGCGAGAACGCCATCCGCCTGACGCTCACACAGCCGGACCGCTTCCCGCCCGAGCGGCTCGCGAGCTTCGCCGCCGACCTGATCAGCGCGGTGGGGCGAACCCCCGGGTAAGCTGCCGCCGCCGTGGGGAGCAATGCGTAGAGGAGGATCGGCCGCGCTCGCCGCGGCCCTGCTCGCGGGACTCGCAGCGTTGACCACGGCCGGCGCGGGCGCCGCCCCGGCCACGCGCACCGAGCAGGCGGTCCACTCGGCAGCGCCGGACGCCAAGCTCGTGAGCGAGTCCTACGTGCGCGTCAAGGCGCCGCTTCCGAGCTCCGCCGGCGACCATCCCGAGGCCTGCGACTGGCTCTCGTACCTGCGCTTCCGCGACCCGCACGGCCCCAGGAGCTCCTCGAAGGCCGACGCGATCGTCACCGCCATGCCGGGCTTCCTCAGCGGCGCCGCGCCGCTCGATCAGCTCGCCCGGAACTTCGTCCGCAAGATGTCCGACCGCGGGCTGCACGCCGAGTTCTGGGCGATCGACCGGCGGGCCAACTGCCTGGAAGACCACACCGGCATCGCCGCCGCCGCCCGCGCCCACGACCCAAAGGTCGCCTACGACTACTACTGGGGCGGCAAGGCGATCAACGGCCACACCTTCAGCGGCTGGAAGACCGCCTCGCAGACCCAGTGGCTGTCCCACATGGGCCTCGATCAGACGGTCCGCGACTGGTACTCGGTGATCACCAAGGAGATCCCGAACCGGAGCACCCGGCGCAAGAAGCTCTTCTGCGGCGGCCACTCGCTCGGCGGCCCGATCACGGCCGCCTTCGCCGGCTGGGACTTCGACGGCAACCCGTCCACCACCACGGACGCCGGCTATGAGCAGTGCGCCGGCTTCTACGGGCTCGACACGACCCTCGACGCCGGCGAGTCGTCGTCCTCGCCCGGCGCCTCGCAGGCGATCGAGGCGGGTAGCGCCGGCGCGCCGTTCGTGGGCGCGCCGCCGTTCACGCCGGAGACGCTCGAGATCCCCGACGTCTTCGGGCTGGGCGCCTTCTTCCAGCCGCAGAAGACCAACGTGATCGCGGACCTCCCCCACACCAGCAACATCGACCTCTCGCAGCGCGTGCTGTTCTCGCGCGACGCGGCGAACTTCGCCACCGGCAGCCCGAGCATCCGCGACTTTCATCTCACCAACGAGGTGGCGCTCGCGGGCGTCTTCGACGACAACTCGGAGCCGATCACGATCCTGCGCGCGAGCCTCGGCACCACCGCCGGCGGCCCGGTGGCACAGAAGAACTTCCCCGGCGTCTCGAGCCCGCTGACGAACAACGACTTCACGATGATCCCGTCCGATACGAAGACGCCGCTCTACCGCTGGGTCCCCTACAACAAGATGACGCAGGCGCCGAAGCAGCTGAACGACGCCGGCCAGGCGTACACCTCGGCGAAGAGCGAGAAGACCGACCTCCACCAGTTCGCGCGCTCGACCTTCGAGGCGCCCGCCGACTTCGCCGAGCAGTACTTCCCCACGCGGCTGTTCGTCGACTCGATCGATGCGGGCGACGGCGACCGCAGCGGCTCGCTCGCCAACTTCCGCTACGACGGGGTCCCCAAGCGGCCGGCCCAGCTGATCGAGGCCGGCGACAGCGCTTCCAACAGCGGCGCCAACCCGCGCACAACGCCGCGCGCGAGCGCGCCCAACAAGAACAGGCTGAGCGGCGCCGTGACGCTGCCCGGCTACAACCACATCGACGTGACCGCCGCGGCCTGGCGTCAGAACGACGGCCGCCCGGAGGGGTCGAGCAAGGCGCTGTCCGACTTCACCTGCCGCGTGCTCGGCGACTGCGCCCGCTCCTGTCTCGCGAAGCGCGCCCCGATGGGGAAGCGCAACCTCGGCCGGGTCCGGCTCGGGAGGACGCGGCGCACGCTCGGGCGGCTGCCCGGCTTCCTCCGCCGGACGCGGCACTCCTACCGCTTCTGCGTCAAGGGCGGCGTCGGCTCGGTGAGCGCGGCCTTCTCGCGCCGCGGCAAGGCGCAGCTCGTTACAACGACGGCGCCAGGGCACAGCAAGCGCCACATCCATCCCGGCAGCCGCAGCTCGAGGTTCCGCCGCGCCTTCCGCCACCGCGTCCTCATCCGCCGCGGCCTCTACCGGGCCGGCCGCCACAGCCGGCTCCTGATCGGAGTCCGCCGCGGCCGCGTGCGCTACCTCGGGGTCGCCAGCGCGACGCTGTTGCGGCACCCGCGCACGCTCAGGCGCTATCTGCGCTACGCGGGCGCGCGCTAGCGGCCCTCCGGAAGACCCAGAGGCGCAGCGCCATGTAGCGGCTGACGGTCGCCCCCGCGCTCGAGGCCACGAGCACCGCCAGCTCGAGCGCCCGGGACGGCTCGGGCACGATCCGATCGAGCGCAGCCAGGGAGCCGGCCGTGAGCAGCACGGAGAGCACGAAGACCAGGAAGCCGGCTGCGTGCTGGCGCACGAAGCCGTCGCTGCCCCGGACCCCGAAGGTGATCCGCCGGTTGGCGGCGGTGTTGCCGACGGCGGTGATGGCGAGCGAGAGCAGGTTTGCCACCTGGGCCGTGACCGCTTCGCGAAGCAGCAGGTAGAGCAGCGCGTAGGCGAGGGTCGACACGATCCCGACGGCGGCGAAGCGCGCGAGGCGGCTGGCGGCGGCCAGCCGGGCGATCCCGCGCAGGTCCTCGAGCGCCGTGCGCCCGACGTGAACGCGCGAGTCCGGGTCCTCGACCCAGTCGACCGGCACCTCGTGGATGCGCAGCCCGCGGCGCTGGGCGAGCACGAGCAGCTCGGTGTCGAAGAACCAGCTGTCGTCGCGGACGTCGGCGAGCAGCGCGCGCGCCGCCTCGGCGCGCATCGCCTTGAAGCCGCACTGCGCATCCGAGAACCGCGCGCGCAGGACCGTGCGCAGCAGCCGGTTGTACGAGCGCGAGATGAATTCGCGCTTGGGCCCGCGCACCACGCGCGCGCCGTGCGCCAGGCGGCTGCCGATGGCGACATCGCTGTGGCCCGACAGCAGCGGCGCGACGAGCGGCAGCAGCCCGCGCAGGTCGGTCGACAGGTCGACGTCCATGTAACAGACGACCCGCGCGTCGCTGCGCAGCCACGCCTCGCGCAGCGCCCGGCCGCGGCCCTTGCGGTCCAGCCGCAGGACCTCGACGCCGGCCAGCTCGTGGGCCAGCGCCTGAGCGATCGCCGGCGTGGCGTCGGTGCTGGCGTTGTCGGCGATGACGATCCGCCAGCTGAAGGGGAACTCGGCGCCGAGATAGCGGTGCAGGCCGCGGATGCTGCGCTCCAGTTCGTGCTGCTCGTTGTAGACAGGGACGACGACGTCGACGACCGGCGCGCCGGAGGCCGGCCGGCCGTTGCGCCGCGTGCGCGGGAGGAGCGTCTGCTCGGTCATGAGCCGAGCATCGGCCCGCGCCGTCAAAGAGCGGTGGGAGCCGCCTGAGAAGTCGCTGGGAGCGTGACGACGAAGCTCGCGCCGCCGCCCGGCGCGTTGGTCGCCCACACACGCCCGCCGTGGGCGTCGACGATCGCGGCGACGATCGCCAGCCCCAGGCCGGCGCCGCCCTTGCCGCGCTCACGCCCGCCCTCCGAGCGCCAGAAGCGCTCGAACAGCGCCTCGGCGTCGCCGGTCGGCAGGCCCGGCCCGTGGTCGCGCACCTCGAGGCGCGCCTCGCCGCCGTCGCGCTCGAGCGTGACCTCGACCGGCGCGCCCGCCGGCGTATGCACGAACGCGTTGCGCAGCAGGTTGCCGAGCACCTGGCGCAGCTGATCGCCGTCGCCGATGACCCGAGCGTCCTCGTCGATCCGCGTCTCGATCTCGCGGTCGGGCGCCATCGCGCGCCCGTCGTCGACGGCGTCGCGGACCACGGCCGCAAGGTCGACCTCGACATAGGGCGCGTCGGCGACCTCGTCGAGGCGCGCGAGCATGAGCAGGTCGTCGACGAGCACGCCCATGCGCGCGGACTCGTCCTCGATGCGCCGCATCGCCTTCTCGACCTCGGCCGGCTCGCGCGCTGCGCCCATGCGGAACAGCTCGGCGTAGCCGCGGATGGAGGCCAGCGGCGTGCGCAGCTCGTGCGAGGCGTCGGCGATGAAGCGCCGCAGGCGGTCCTCGCTGGCCTCGCGCTCGCCGAAGGCCTGTTCCAACCGATCGAGCATCGCGTTCAAAGCGATCCCCAGGCGCCCGACCTCGGTGCGCGGATCGGTCGACTCGACGCGGTGCGAGAGATCACCGGCCGCGATCGCGCCCGCTGTGTGGCCCATCCGGTCCAGCGGCAGCAGGCCGACGCGTACGACGATCCAGGAGATGACGCCCAGAAGGGCGAGTACAGCGGCGATGACCAGCGCCTCGACGGCGAGCAACCGATGGAGGTTGTCGTCGGTGGCGCGCAGCGGGATCGCGGCGACCGTCATCGTCCCGTCGCGTCCGATGGCGGCGAGCGCTCGATAGCTCGTTTCCGTGCCCTTCTGACCGTCGACGGTGATGATGCGATCGACGGGCATGTCATCCGGCAGGGCCGGCTTGGCCGTCACCGTCTGGTTGAGCGTCTCGACCGGGCCGCCGCTGACCTCGCCGCTGGGATAGCGCCTCTGCACGTAGCTCCCCGGCGGCAGGCCGAAGCCGCCCGGCGGCGGCTTGTGGTCGGCGTAGCCCGGGCCGCCGGCGGGACCCCGCGCCTCATTGCCCGCCGGCCCCATCGCAGCGCGCAGCTGCTGGTCGACGCGGTCGTAGAGGAACGAGCGCTGCTCGGCGTAGGTGATGGCGCCCAGGAGCAGCAGGCCGACCGCGGTCAGCACGAGCACCGCCACCGTCAGCCGCGCTCGCAGGGAGGCCATCACGTCCGCGGCGGGCGCAGCGCGTAGCCGACGCCGCGCACCGTATGGATCAGCGGCGGGCCATGGGCGTCGAGCTTCTTGCGCAGGTAGCTGATGTAGGTCTCGAGCACGCGCGCGTCGCCGCCGAAGTCGTACTCCCAGACGTGCTCGAGCAGCTGCGCGCGCGTGAGCACGCGGCGCGGGTTGAGCATCAGGTAGCGCAGCAGGCGGTACTCGGTCGCCGTCAGGTCGACGATCTCGTTGGCGCGGCGGACCTCGTGGGCGTCCTCGTCGAGCTCGAGGTCCTCGAAGACCAGGCGGCTGGACTCCGGCTCGGCCAGGCCGCTGCGGCGCAGGATCGACCGGATCCGGGCGACGAGCTCCTCGAGGCTGAATGGCTTGGTGACGTAGTCGTCGCCCCCGATCGTGAGGCCGCGGATCTTGTCCTCGGTGGCGTCGCGGGCGGTCAGGAAGATGATCGGCACGCGCGCGTGCTGCGCGCCGAGGCGCTGGGCGACGTCGAAGCCCTCCATGTCGGGCAGCATCACGTCGAGCACGATGAGGTCCGGGGCGAACGCGCCCACCGCGGCGATCGCCTCGGCGCCCGTGCCCGCCGATTCCACGGCGAAGCCCTGGAACTTCAGCGCCATCGTGATGACGTCGACGATGTTCGGCTCGTCGTCGACGACGAGCACGCGATGTCCGTTCGAGGCGCCACTCATGAGCTTGAGTATCAGAGCGTAAGCTGGGAGCCGGCTGAGAGGGCCGTGAGTGGGCCCTGAGGAGCGAGGAGAGGAGTCGACGGTGTCCCTGATCAACGAGCCGCGATCGACGCTGCTCGGCCCACCGCTGGCCATGCCGGTGTCCGCGGACAGCGCGCCCACGCCCGAGGACGTCATCGCCTTCGCGCGCGATCACGAGGCCGCGCTCGTCGACCTCAAGTTCACCGACCTCCCCGGCACCTGGCAGCACTTCGCCGTCGCCGCGCGCGAGCTCGGCGAGGGCCTGCTGGCCGAGGGCGCGGGCTTCGACGGCTCCTCGATCCGCGGCTTCCAGGAGATCAACGAGTCCGACATGCTGCTGGTGCCCGACCCGGCGACCGCGCTCATCGACCCGTTCCACGAGTTCCCGACCCTGTCGCTGGTCTGCGACGTGCGCGACCCGGTGACCGGCGAGTCCTACAGCCGCGACCCGCGCTACGTGGCCCGCAAGGCGCAGACCTACCTCGAATCGACGGGCATCGCCGACACCGCGTACTTCGGGCCCGAGGCCGAGTTCTACATCTTCGAGCACGTCGCCTACGGCCAGGCCGCCAACCGCGGCTTCTACGAGGTCGACTCGCCCGAGGGCTTCTGGAACGCGGGCCTGGGCTTCGGGCGCGACGGCGACAGCGCGATGCCCAACCTCGGCTACACCAACCGCTCCCAGCAGGGCTACTTCCCGGCGCCGCCGCTGGACACCCTCGCCGATCTGCGCGGGCGCATGACGCTGACGCTCGAGCGCATGGGCGTCGAGGTCGAGGTCCACCACCACGAGGTCGGCGGCCCGGGCCAGGCCGAGATCGACATGCGCTTCCAGCCGCTGCTGCGCATGGCCGACACGATGCAGCTCTACAAGTACGTCGCGCGCAACGTCGCCCGTCAGGCGGGCAAGGTCGCGACGTTCATGCCCAAGCCGATCTTCGAGGAGAACGGCTCGGGCATGCACACCCACATGTCGCTGTGGAAGGACGGCGAGACGATCATGTTCGACAGCGACGGCTACGCGCTGCTGTCGGAGACCGCGCGCCACTACGTCGGCGGCCTGCTCGCCCACGCGCCGGCCCTGCTGGCCTTCTGCGCGCCGACGACCAACTCCTACAAGCGCCTGGTGCCCGGCTACGAGGCCCCGGTGAGCCTCCTGTACTCCAAGCGCAACCGGTCGGCCGCGGTGCGCATCCCGGTCTACTTCACGAGCCCGAAGGCCAAGCGCGTGGAGTTCCGCTCGCCCGATCCGAGCGCCAACCCCTATCTGGCCTTCGCGGCGCTGCTCATGGCGGGGCTCGACGGCATCAAGCGCGGCCTCGAGCCGCCCGACCCCGTCGACGAGAACCTCTACGAGCTGTCGCCCGAGCGCCAGGCGCAGATCAGCCAGGTGCCGACGTCGCTTGACCGCGTGCTCGACGCGCTGGAGGAGGATCACGCGTTCCTGCTGGAGGGCAACGTCTTCACCGCCGACCTGATCGACGCCTACGTCGAGCACAAGCGCGGAGAGGTCGACGACGTGCGGCTGCGGCCGCACCCGTGGGAGTTCGCGCTGTACCTCGACGCCTGAGCGGCTGCGGGAAAGCCGCAACCCGCGCCCGCGCTGACCCCGATGCGCGCGGGCGCCCGGCGGCCGACCATCGAGGCATGCCACCCGACAGTGCACGCGTCGTCATCGCGGGCGGCGGCGTGGCCGGGCTCGAGGCGTGCCTCGCGCTGCGCTCGGTTCTGGACGAAAGCCAGCTCGCGATCGACCTGCTGTGCCCGGAGGCGCGCTTCGAGTACCGGCCGCTGGCGGTCCTCGAGCCCTTCGACGGGGCGCCCGCGTGGAGCATGGGCCTCGACACCTTCGCGGCCGATCAAAGCACGCGCCTGGTGCGCGAGGCCCTCAAGGCGATCGATCCCGAGCGGAGGCTGGCCATCCCGGCGCGCGGCGAGCCTCTCCCCTACGACGCCCTGGTCGTCTGCGTCGGCGCTCGGCCCGTCCGCGCGATCCCCGGCGCCATCACGTTCCGCGGCAGCCGCGACGCCGGTGTGCTCCGCGACGCGCTCGCCGCGATCGACCCCGGACGGCGCGCGACGATCGCCTTCGCCGCCCCGCAGGGCGCCTTCTGGACGCTGCCGCTCTACGAGCTGGCGATCCTCGCGGCCGCATGGCTGCGCTCGCGGGCAAGGCGGGCGCGCATCCTGCTCGCGGTCCCCGAAGCTACGCCGCTGGAGGCCTTCGGCGCGCGCGCGAGCGCCGCGGTCGGCGAGCTGTTGGCCGCCCATGGCATCGAGTTCCGCGGCGGCGCGCGGCCGGTGGCCGCCGACGCCGGCGAGCTCGAGCTCGACGACGGCGAACGCATCGCCACCGACACCGTCATCGCGCTCCCCGCGCTGCGGGGCCGCCACATCGACGGTCTGCCGCAGGACGCCGAGGGGTTCGTGGCCGTCGACGACCACGGGCGCGTCGAGGGGCTCGACGACGTGTACGCCGCGGGCGACATGACGACCTTCCCGCTCAAGCAGGGCGGGCTCGCCACGCAGCAGGCCGACGCCGCCGCCGACCAGATCCTCGCCGGCCTGGGCCTGCCGATCGTGCCGCAGCCCTTCGAGGGCGTTCTGCGCGGCGTGATCTACACCGATCGCGAGCCGTCGTACCTGCGCGAGGACACGACGCCGCAGAGCTGGTCCATGTGGTGGCCGCCGAGCAAGATCGCGGGGCGCCACCTGGCGCCCTACCTCGCCGTCCGCGCCGGAGCGCCCCGCGCGCCCGAGGTGCGCCCGGACGTCGGCGTGCTGCCGGTGAGCATCGACGTGCGCGCCGTCGCCAGCGCGCTGAGCGGCGAGATCCCGCCCGGCTGATCCGATCGATATGAGATGGTGACATTCATGGCCGACGGCGCCGATCCGATCACAATCGTCCTGGCCGATGACCACGTCGTGGTGCGCTCCGGCCTGCGCATGGTGCTCGAGCGCGAGGGCGGCTTCGAGGTCGTCTCCGAAGCGGGCGACGCCGACAGCGCGCTGCGCACCGTGCTGGGCCACAAGCCCAAGGTCCTCGTCCTCGACCTCAACATGCCCGGCGAGCTCACGTCGCTCGACGCGATCCCCAGGATCTCCGACGTCTCGCCCGGAACGCGCGTGGTCGTCCTGACGATGCAGGAAGACCCCGAGTTTGCGCGCCGGGCGCTGCGCGCAGGCGCGGCCGGCTACGTCCTCAAGGAGGCGGCCGACGATGAGCTCGTCGACGCCGTGCGCCGCGTGGCCGACGGCGGGACGTACCTCAATCCCCGCCTCGGCGCGATCCTGGCCGCTGCGCCGCCCGAGCCGGCGGGCCCGCCCGACGACCTCACCGAGCGCGAGGTCGAGGTGCTGCGCCTCATCGCCCTCGGCCACACCAACGCCGAGATCGCCCAGACGCTCTTCCTGTCGGTGCGCACGGTCGAGTCGCACCGCGCGCACATCCAGCAGAAGCTCGGACGCTCGACGCGCGCCGAGCTCGTTCGCTACGCGCTCGACCACGGCCTCGTCGGGCCCGAATCCGACTAGCGGACCGGCAGCCGCGCGCAAACGACGGTGCCCGTCGCCTCGCCCGGTGACACGCTCAGGTCGCCACCCGCGAGCTCGACGCGCTCGCGCATGCTCGCCAGCCCGAAGCCGCCGTCGCGGTCCTGCTGGGGGTCGAAGCCGGTGCCGTCGTCGGCGATCGAGATGCGCAGCTCCTGTTCGGCGCGCTGCACCGAGAGCGTCACGGTCGCCGCCCGTGCGTGCTTGGCGACGTTGGTCAGCGACTCCTGGACGATCCGGTAGACGGTCGTCTCCAGCTCGGGCGACAGGCGCTCGCCGCTGGGGATGTCGATCTCGGTGCGGACGTCGAGGCCGGTGATCGTCGACGTGCGCTGGACCAGCGACGTCAGCGCCGGCTCGAGGCCGAGCTCGTCCAGGGCGGCCGGGCGCAGCTCGGCGATGAGCCCGCGCAGCGCCTCGATGTCGCGGCTGAGCTGGTCGATGGCCTCGCGCATGACCTCGCGCATCGCGCCCGCGTCGTCGAGGCGGGTGGCGCTCGACAGCAGCACCTTCAGCCCGCCGAGCGCCTGCAGGGTCTCGTCGTGCAGCTCGCGTGACCAGCGCCGGCGCTCGGCCTCGGCCGCCGCCATCGAACGGCGCAGGCGCTCGGCCTCGACGGTCTTGGCGGTCGCGACGGCGGTCGCGGCCTGCGCGGCGAAGGCCTGCAGGAGCTGCTCGTCGTCGCGCGTGAAGCTGCCGTCGCCGTCAAGGCGGTCGAATGCGGCGAGGACACCAAGCCCCGTCCCGCGGTAGACGAGCGGGACGAGCAGCGCGGCCGACGCCTGCTCGACGCCCAGCTCGGCGGGCGGGACGCGCAGCTCGTTGGCGGCATCGACGATGCGCCGCGAGCGGCCGGAGGCGAGCACCTCGCCGGCGGTCGCCGCGTCGAGCGGAAAGCGAATGTCCTCGGTGACCTCGACGTGGCCTGCCCCCGCGGCGACAACGAGCTCGTCGCCCTGGCGCAGGAGGATCAGCACGTCGTGAGCCTCGACGAGCGCGCGCCCGCGCTTGACGACGAGCTCGAGGACGCGCTCGAGCTTGGTCTCGTCGCCGATGGCGCGAGCGATCGCGGCGGTCGCCTGCAGGCCGCGCACCGCGCGCTCGAGCTCGTCGCGCCGCCCGGCGACGTCGCGGTACAGGCGCGCGTTCTCGATCGCGATGGCCGCCCAGTCGGCGAGGACGACGGTGGCCTCCTCGTCCTCGGCGGTGAACACCCCGCCACCGGTTTTCTCGGTCAGGTACAGGTTCCCCCACGCCTGGCCGCGGATCAGGATCGGCACACCGAGGAACGACCGCATCGGCGGGTGGCCGGGCGGGAAGCCGTAGGAGCGCGGGTGGTCACCGACGTCGTCGAGCCGCAGAGGGCGCGGCTCGTCGATGAGCACGCCGAGGATCCCCCGCCCCCGCGGCAGGTCGCCGATGGCGCGATGGGTGGCCTCGTCGATCCCTCGGGTGAGGAAGCGCGCCAGCTCCCGGCGCTGGTCGTCAAGGATGCCCAACGCGGCATAGCGCGCGCCGGTGAGGTCGGCGGCCGTCTCCAGGACGCGATCCAGGACTACGTCCAGGTCGAGCTCGGCGAGCAGGCTGCGCCCGACGTCGATGAGCCGCGCCAGCCGGTGCTGGTCCGGGCTGTCGGTGAACGCCATCCCGGTGTGGAGCCTAGCGCCGAAGCGGCGGGGCGATCAGCCGCGTCGCCGCGCGCTCGCCGATGACGAGCACGGGACAGCGGGCCTCATGCAGCAGCTCGGTGTCGACGTCGCCGACGACGAGCAGGTCCGCGTCGCCGCCGTGGTCGACAGGCACGCTCACGCAATCCGGCAGCAGCCGCTGTGCGGCTGCGAGCAGCTCCTTCGCCCTCGCGTCCTGCGCGGGCACGCCGGCGCGTCGCGGCGCGAACGGACGGGCGAAGCGATGGCCGTACGGCGCGATGGCGATCAGGCACGGACAGTCCGCCACCAGACCGGCGGCGTCACCGGCCACGCTCTGCGGGAGAACGATGGTCGACGTCCGCTCGCTGCGCGCGATCGCTCCGACCGCGTCGACAAGGGGCAGGCCCGCAACCGGCATGTAACGCACGCGGGGGTCGGGCCCCATGATCGCGTAGACCTCCTCGCCCCCATCACGCAGGCTGTCGCGACGCCGCGCCGACGCCGCGCTGCCGCCGCCCAGCGGCGTCGGGGCCGTCGGCAGCAGGTCCGCCACGACGACGGCGCCGTCGGTGCTCGCAAGCTGGGCGCCCAGAAGCAGAGCGTCCCGCCGGCCGGAGCGACTGTCGAGGGCGACAAGGACCCGTGCGAACACCAGAGCAACGTAGGGCCGGGCAGCGGGACGAGCATCCGTGCCGACGTGTCGATGCGACTGTGGCAAAGCCGCATCGATCCGGTGTACGAGCACCGATGAAAGCCGGCGCGCGGCCGCCGACGATGCGCGCATGTCGCGCATCATCGTCGCCGGCGGCGGGGTCGCCGCCCTGGAGAGCTGCCTCGCGCTACGCGCGCATCTCGGCCCCGAGGACCTGGAGATCACGCTCCTGACCCCGTCGACACGCTTCGAGTACCGGCCGCTGGCCGTGCTGGAGTCCTTCGAGGGGATCTCGCGCTGGAGCCTGGCCCTGTCCACCTTCGGGAGCGACCTTCACGTCGACCTGGTGCACGACGCTCTCGCGGCGGTCGGCCCGCACGCCCGCGTGGCCGTGACGGGCTCGGGTACCGAGCTCGGCTACGACCTGCTGCTGGTGGCCACCGGCGGTCACACCGCCGATGCCATCCACGGCGCGATCACCTTCCGCGGGCCGGCCGAGGGCCGCCAACTGCGGGCGCTGCTCGACGACCCGCCGAGCAGCATCGTCTTTGCCGCGCCGGCGGGCGCGAGCTGGCCGCTGCCGCTGTACGAGCTGGCGCTGATGAGCGCGGCCGATCTGCGCAGTCGCGGCGCCGACACGACGGTCGCGCTCGTGACCCCGGAGCAGACGCCGCTGGCGGCTTTCGGCGCGAGCGCGAGCGAGTCGACCGCTGCCGAGATTGCCGATCGCGAGATCGAGCTGATCACCGGCGCCGACCCGGTCGTCGCGCGCGACGGCGCACTCGAGCTGCGCGACGGGCGGCACATCGAGGCCGAGTGCGTGATCGCCTTGCCGCGGCTGTTCGGACGGCGCATCGAGGGCATCCCCCACGACGCCGAGGACTTCATCGTGGTCGACGAGCACTGCCGCGTCGTCGGGTTGTCACACGTCTACGCGGCGGGCGACGTGACCAACCTGCCGTTCAAGCACGGCGGGCTCGCCGCCCAGCAGGGCGACGCCGCGGCCGAGGCCATGCTCGCCCAGCTCGGCGTCGCGATCACGCCCGAGCCGCTGCAGCCCGTGCTCGAAGGCGTGCTTTTCGCCGATCGTCGTTCGAGCTCGACGTGGCCGCCCGAGAAGATCGTGGGGCGGCATCTGACCCCCTACCTCGCCGGCGTGATTGCCGCACCAGCGCCACGGAAACCTACGGATGGCGCGCGGCATCAGCGCGCCTAGCCTCGTTGGAAATGTCGAGAATCGTCATCGCCGGAGGGGGGGTGGCTGGGCTCGAGGCACTCATGGCGCTGCGGCGGCGCCTCGGGCCCGCGTCGGCCATCGAGCTCCTCGAGGCCCGGGCCGAGCTTGTCGAGCGGCCGATGACGGTTGCCGAGCCCTTCGGGGGCGGCGCGCCGCGCCACTTCGACATCGCGCGCATCGCCGCCGACCACGACGCGACGCTGCACCGCGACCGTCTGGCTTCCGTCGATCCGTCCGCGCGCCACGTGCGAACCGTGCACGGCGACGACATCGCCTACGACGCGCTGCTGGTCGCCGTCGGCGCGCGCGCCGACATGGCCGTGCCCGGAGCGCTGACGTTCGCCGGGACGCGCGACGTGGGCGCGCTGCGTGAGCTGCTCGACGATCTGGTCGCCCGCCGGGTCCGCGCGGTGGCCTTCGCGGTCCCGCCGGGCATCACGTGGGCGTTGCCGCTCTACGAGCTTGCGCTCATGACGAACGAGCACCTGCGCATGGCCGGCGTGACCGATGCCCGCCTGGTGGTCGTCACGCCCGAGCGCAACCCGCTGGACGTCTTCGGCGTCCGCCTCGCCGTGCGCATGCGCGAGCTGCTGGCCGAGCGCGGCATCGGGCTGTTCACGGAGGCGGTTCCGTTGAGCCTCGGCGCGCGCGGGCTCCGCGTCGCCGGCGCCGAGCCGATCGCGGTCGAGCGCGTCGTGGCCCTGCCGCGGCTGGACGGCCCGTGGATCGACGGCCTCCCGCACGACTCCGACGGCTTCATCCCCATCGACCGCCACTGCGCTGTGCCGGGGGCGCCCGCGGTGTGGGCGGCCGGCGACGGCACGTCGTTCCCGATCAAGCAGGGCGGTGTGGCAGCCCAGCAGGCCGATGCGGCCGCAGCCGCGATCGCCGCCCACCTTGGTGCCGACATCGTGCCCGAGCCGTTCCGCCCTGAGCTGCGGGGGCTCCTGCTCGACCCGCGCGGCGCACACGCGCTCCAACGCGACGCGGCCACAGCCACCGACGCCGGGCCGCTGTGGCCGGCGTCGAAGGTCGCCGCCGAATACCTCTCGCCCTATCTGACCGCGGCAGCCGGCGCCGCCGAACGAGCGTCGTGACCATGCGACTCGCCGCCGCCCCATCGATGACCAGCGCCGGCGCGACGCCCGCCGTCCGCGTCGTCGTCGGCGACGATCACAGCCTGATCCGGCGCACCCTGCGGCTGCTGCTCGAAGGCGAGGACGGGCTGGAGGTCGTCGCGGAGGCGAACGACATCACCGGCGCGATCCGCCACGTGCACGGCCACAGCCCGCACGTGCTCGTCCTCGACCTGAGCATGCCGGACGGGGGGAGCATCGAAGCGATCCGGCGCCTGCGCGCCCAGGCACCTGGCACCGAGATCGTCGTCCTCTCGCTGGAGGACGATCCCGCCTTCGCGCAGCAGGCCCTCGACGCCGGCGCGATCGGCTACGTGCTCAAGGACAAGGCCGACACCGATCTGCCCGAGGCCGTGCGTAGCGCCGTCCGCGGACAGCCGTTTGTCAGCTGCCGCGTGAGCGCGCTGATGGCGGCCATGCGCACGGCCCGGCGCGAGGACGCGCTGACCCCGCGCGAGGTCGAGGTCCTGCGGCTGATCGCGCTGGGCCACACGAGCGCCGAGATCGGCGACAAGCTGCACCTGTCGCGCCGAACCATCGAGACCCACCGGGCGCGGATCCACCGCAAGCTCGGGCTGACGACGCGCGCCGAGCTCGTGCGCTACGCGCTGCGGCGTGGCCTGTTCGCGTCCGTGGCTCCGTAGCCTACGGCGCGTGGCGGAATCCAACTGGGCGGGCACGCACACCTACGCCGCCGAGCGGCTGTATCGCCCGTCGAGTGTCGAGGAGGTGCAAGCGGTCGTAGCCGGCGCGCGGCGAATACGAGTGCTCGGGTCACGGCACTCGTTCACCGGCATCGCCGACTCGGCCGAGCTCGTCAGCCTCGACGACCTGCCCGCCGACGTGGTTGTCGACCGGGCGGCCGGCACGGTCTCGGCGAGCGCGGCGATTCGCTACGGCGAGCTCGCCGAGGCGTTGAACGCAGAAGGGCTCGCGCTGCGCAACCTGGCCTCGCTGCCGCACATCTCGGTCGGCGGAGCGATCGCCACCGCGACGCACGGGTCGGGCGTCGCCAACGGCAACCTCGCCACGGCCGTGGCCGGCGTCGAGATCGTCACGTCGAGCGGTGAGAGCGTCGCGATGCACCGTGGCGACCCGGGCTTCGAGGGGCTGGTCGTCGGCCTCGGGGCGCTGGGCGCGGTCACCCGGGTCACGCTCGAGGTCGAGCCCGTCTACGAGGTGCGTCAGCGCGTCTTCGAGAGCCTCGGATGGCCTGCGCTCCTCGAGCACTTTGACGCGATCATGTCCGCCGGCTACAGCGTCAGCGTGTTCACGCGCTGGGGCGAATCCGTCGACCAGGTGTGGGTCAAGAGCCGGGTGGGCGACGCGCCCGAGGAGATCGCCGACGAGCTCTTCGGCGCCGTCGCCGCCACGGTCGACCGCCATCCGATCCTCGGTCTGGATCCCGTCAACTGCACGCCGCAGCTCGGGGTGCCGGGCCCGTGGTCGGACCGCCTACCGCACTTCCGCGTGGGCTTCACGCCGAGCGCCGGCGAGGAGATCCAGTCCGAGTACCACCTGCCGCGCGAGCACGCGGGGGCGGCCATCGAGGCGCTGCGCGCCCTGGCCGGCACGATCCGCCCCGTGTTGCAGGTGACCGAGCTGCGCGCGATCGCCGCCGACCGGCTGTGGATGAGCCCGCAGTACGAGCGCGACAGCGTCGCCGTCCACTTCACCTGGGAGCGCGACCCCGCCGCCGTGCGGCGCGCGCTCGCCGAGGTCGAGGCCGCGCTCGCCCCGTTCGGCGCGCGCCCGCACTGGGGCAAGCTGTTTCTGGCCGAGGCGGAGGCGATCGCCCCGCTCTATCCACGGCTGTCCGACTTCCGCGCGCTGGTCGACGGGCTCGATCCGCGCGGTGCGTTTTGCAACGCGTGGCTCGAGCGCCACGTGCTCGGCGGGGCCTAGTGGGCCCTCTCGCAACGTTTCAACGTCACGAGAAGACCCACTAGATGGTTGATTCGGCAGACATCCAGCTCAGAACGCGAACGCCTCGAAGAACTCGACCTGGTCTGGTTCGATGCCGACCTTGCTGTCGTCCGGGCGCCGGCTCAGCGCCTCGCGCACCCGCTCGACCGCGTCGGCGTCTTCGTAGATCGTGACCGACAACGCCTTGTTCGTTCGCGGGTCGCGGAGGTGGAAGCCGGCGACGTACCCGGGCACTCCCTTGATCGTCCGCCTCAGCAGGTCCACGGCGCCGTCGTCGAGGCCGTCGGGCAACGCGTCAAACGTTGCAACGCGAGCGAGCATGGTGTGTCCCCCTTCTGATCTTTTCGATTCAGTAATACTGTAGTCAATGTCCGACCCACGCGTCAAGCGCAGCTACCGGTCGGTGGCCCGGGCGGCAGCGGCGCAGGAGACCCGCCGCAGGATCCGCGCGGCGGCAGCCGCGCTCTTCGTCCGCGACGGTTACACCGCGACGAGCATGAAGGCGGTCGCCGTGGAAGCGGGAGTCGCCGAGCGAACGGTCTTCCTGGTCTTCCCGACCAAGGCGGCGCTGCTTGCGGAGTGCATCCGCGTCGCCGTGCGCGGCGACGACGACTCCCGGCCGCTGCTTGCGCGCGAACGGTGGCAGGCGCTCCTCCAAGCGCCACCGGAGCGGATGCCGAGGCTCCTCGCCGAGGCGTCGGCGGAGCTCTTAGGGCGCACCGCCCGTCTGCTCGCGGTCGGCGAATCGGTCGGGCCGGAGGATCCGCACCTCAACGAGGCGCGGGAGCGCGGCCACGCCGCGACACGCGCGGACATGCTCGAGGTCGCCAGGGCGATGAAGCGCGCCGGGGCGCTCAGGCGAGGGATGTCCGCCGAGCGCGCAGCGGACATCATGTACGCGCTGCTGGCCAGCGAGTCCGTGTATCTGCGGCTCGTCGAGCATCGCGGCTGGAGCGACGCCGAGTACGTCCGCACGCTGGAGCGCGCGCTCGCCGGCGCGTTGTGCTGAGCGCAGGCGCTCAGAGCTCGCGCTCGTAGCGGCGCATGCCCCGCTCGACGGCGTCGATCAGGAAGGGGCGCAGCGCCCCCGGGGGCACGATGCGGCTCACCGAGCCCATCCGCACCGCCCGCTCGACGGTGTGCACGGCGTCGAAGCGCGCGGCGAACTCGCCGCGCTTCTCGGCCAGGATGCGGCTCCACAGGGCGTCTCGGCGAGCGCGCAGGCGCTGGCGCTCGGCGCCCTCGGCGCCCGCGATGCGCTCATCGAGCGCCACGATGCGCTCGTCGTCGCTCGCCGCCTGCTCGACGTCGCGGGCGAAGACGACCGCAGCGGCCGGGGCGCCGCCGATCACCGATGCGTGCGCGCCCTGCACCGCGACGGCCTCGAGCCCGGGGTTGAGCTTCTGCGAGAAGACGACGTACGCCCCGCCGTGGTAGCGCGAGACGACGCAGAAGACGAGCGGCCCGTCGAAGTTGACGACCGCTCGGCCGACCTCCGCGCCGAACTCGAGCTGCCAGCGGCGCATCGACTCGGGCGAGGCGTCGAAGCCCGCGAGGTTGGCGAGCACGAGCAGCGGGCGCCGCCCGCCCACCGCATTGATCGCGCGCGCGATCTTCTTGGCCGCCCGCGGGAAAACCGTGCCCGAGGTCCATTGCTGGGGCCCGTCGGCGGGGATCGGCCCGTGGCGGGGCAGCGGGCGCGACTCGATGCCGATGACCGACACCGGCCAGCCGCCGAGGTGGGCATCCATGACGACCGCGGCCTCGGCCTCGTGCATGCCGGCCCAGCGCTCGAGCGGCAGGTGGTCGGCGTCGATCACCGCGCGGATGACCGAGCGGATGTCGAACGGCTTCTTGCGCTCGGGGTTCATCTCGTCGGAGAAGATGTCGCCGACGCGCTGCAGGTCAGAGCCCGGCGCGCGATGGGCGGCCTGGCCGACGTCGCGCTCGGCCGGATCGCTGGTCGCGGCGCGGCGCGGGAAGCGTTCGCCCGGCGCGACGTAGCTGTGCTCGTAGTAGGCCAGCAGCACCTTGCAGGCGCCCGCCAGATCGGGCGCCCAGTACTGGGCCTGGCCGTTGGGGCCCATGATCCGCTCGTAGCCGCCGATGCCGAAGTTGTCCTCGGCCGAGACGCCGCCGGAGTAGTCCAGCGCCTGCTTGCCGGTGAGGACCATCGCGCTCTCGGGCGTCATGACGAGGATCCCGCGCGTTTGCATCAGCATCGTCGCCTCGGCATTCCAATAGGGCTGCGCGCCGACGTTGATCCCGGCGACGATGACGTTGATCTCGCCGCCCGCCTGGGTGAAGTGCACGATCCGCCGCAGCACCGTCGCGATCCAGTCCATGTTCTCGGTGCCGCTGTCCATCGCGATCTTGGCGCCGGCCGACAACGCGAACCATTCCAGCGGCACGCCGAGCTCCTCGGCGCGATCGATCGCGGCGATGATCCGCCGGCACTCGGGCTCGGCCAGCGAGCCGAGTGCGCGCGTCGGATCACCCAGGAGGATCACGCGCAGCATGCCCGCGGGGTAGCGCTCGGTGACGTTGCGGACCGTGCCGACGACGATGCCCGCCTGGTTGGTCGCGGGCGGGCGATGGACGGGCACGAGCACGCCGTCGTCGTCGAGGTCGTGCTCGACGAACTCCCCGGCGGGATGGTCCGGCGTCGCGCGCACCGGTGCCAGCAGGCGCACGATCTCGGCGGGGTGCAACATGCCGCGGCGGCGCGCAGCCACGATCCGGCGCGCGCCCTCGTCGAGGGGCTGGAGCGGCTCGATCGAGGGCTCGCCCACCTCGACGACGACGCCCTCGCCCACGAGCGTGAAGAAGCGCAGCACGCGGTCGTGCACCGTGCCGTCGTCGGCGCGCATTCGACCGCGGACGAGAACGTGCTCGATGCCGAGGCCGAGCGTGCTCGGAGCCAGGCGCGCCATCACCGCGCTGATCTCCTCGGGAGAGAGCTCGATGACCGGCCAGACGTACAGCTGGATGCGGTTCCACAGCAGCCGCCGGCTCGGCGGCCGGCGAGCCTGGAAGCCGCGGATCGTCTCGAGGACCTCGCCGAGGATGCCTTCGAGCTCGGGCAGCGCGGCCACCGCCCCCCCGTGGTCACGCACCGGCGTGAGGTCGCGCACCTCGGCGAGCGCGAACAGGCGCTCGTCCTTCGCATTGGCGTGGGCGACGCCATGGAACGCGTAGACGTCCTCCGGCGAGGGCAGCCGCTCGAGGTCGAAGTTCTGCAGCCGCCACAGCTGCAGCCGGTGCGCCATCATCGGGTGCAGGCCTCGCAGGAGCTCGTCTTCGGCCAGTCCCGAGGGTGTGCGGCGAAAGGTGAACGTGTCGATCGCCGACATGCCGAGGCCGCGCGTGGGCCGGGCGACCGCGACCACGATCCGGTGCAGCGCCTCGGGCGCGTCGATGCCCGCGAGCGCCGCACGCAGCGTGGCGGCGAGCTCGTCGTGCGATGGCGTTTCTCCGGGGCACTCTGCGTAGAGGTCGAGCACGGCGAGGTCGTCGCGCGGGAGTGTCGCGGCATGTCTGGCGAAGGCATGCGCGAGGGTGCGGACGTGGTCGACCTCGATGTAGGCAGCAGCGAGGTGGCGTCGCCGCCCCTCGAACGGGTAGCGGGCCATCAGCAGCTCCTGCCCCCCGGCGCGCACGGGCTCGAAGCCCTCGAGCGAGCGCACGCGGTAGTAGCGGCGCGCCAGGGCCTCGACGAGCACGCGTCGCAGCGGCGGCGCGGCGCCGCGCATGCGCGCGGTGAGCAGCGACGCGAGCGGCCGCGGGCATGCCACGAGCGCCGCGATGCGCTCGTCGCGGTCGAGGCGCTCGGGGTCCTCGGCCAGCGCCGCGACCTCGGCCTGCATCTCGAGGTAGACGCGATCGCTCGCGGCTGCGATGACCGGCTGGTCGAAGGCGCGGTAGCGGACCTCGCGCGCGAGATCGGCCACCACCGGATCGCGTCCCTCCGCCGCGACAACGAGGTGGTCGAGGGCCTCGCGGAAATCTGTCTGCGACGCTGCGGTGAGCGCGTCGACACGGTCGAGGCGGCGCTCGAGGATGGCCACGATCGAGGCGCGCGCCGTCGCCGCGCGCTCCTGCGCGAGGTAGAGGCGATAGCACGCCTCCTCCAGTGCCGGGGTGCGGTCGAGGTCGGTGATCCCGTAGTGAGCGAGCGCGGTGCGCAGGAGCGCCAGGAACGACTCGGGCAGCCCGGCCGTCTCGGGGTCGAGCGAGCCCAGCCAGGCGTTGAGGTGCTCCTGCGGGCTGCGCAGCCACTGCGTCGCGGGGTCGGCCTCGTCGTGACGCGGCCGGGACAGCGCCCGGACGTCGGCGAACATGCGCAGGAGCCGATGCTCGCCGGCGAGAAGCACGGGGTCGTCCTCCGGGTTGCCGACGACACGTTCGACGTCGCGTGCGTCGACGTCGTAGCCGAGCACGAGCCACTCGAGGCGCGCGAGCTGCTCGCGGACGGCGGGCTCGGGCGGGGTCGACGCGAACGCGATGCGCTCGCCGGCGGCCGCCGGTGGCCCGCCGTCGAGCGGCTCGAGCGCCACCAGCGGCGCCTGCGCCGCCACGTGAACGTTTGTCCCGACGAGCACGTCGCGCACGCGCCCACGGAACGGTGCCGTCAGCGAGGTCTCCATCTTCATCGTCTCGACCACCGCCACCACGGTGCCCTCGTCGACCTGATCGCCGACCGCGACCGGGATCGACACGACGACCGCAGGAGCCAGATTGCGCACGAGACCCCCGTCGTCGCGAGCCATCCGGTGCGGGACGCCGTCGACCTCGACGAGCACATCTGCGTCCTGGATCGACGTGAGCGTCCGGTACGAGCGACCGGCTATCTGGAGGCGGTGCTCGTGATGTCCGAGCCGCTTGACCATGACCTCGATGGTCGCGCCGTCGACCTTCACGCGATGACGGTCCGGCGCGACCTGCGAGACGACGAGGCGGTACGTCTGCCCGCGGTGGCGAAGCTCGACCGTGTGCGCGAGATCCGGGCCGGCATGCGGGCGCCCACGGCGTGCGAACGCGTAGAAGCGCGCACGCTCGGCGGCCGTCGCGCCGTCCGCCACGGCGATCGCGGCCTGCAGCAGCGCGATGTCTGCGTGGCGCACCGGGACGATCTCGCCGCTGACTTGCAGGCGGTCGAGCCATGTCGTGTCGACGTCGCCCGAGCGGACCTCGGGACGGTCGAGCAACTCGAGCAGGAAGCCCTGGTTCGTCGTGCCGCCGTCGATGACCACCATCGTCTCGGTCAGCGCGCGGCGCAGGCGCGCGAGGGCCTCGTCACGGTCGCGTCCCGAGGCGATGACCTTGGCGATCGTCGTGTCGAACTCGGCGGGGATGACGTCGCCTTCGGCGACGCCCGTGTCGACGCGCACGCCGGGACCGGTGGGCAGGCGCAGCAGCGCGACCCGGCCGGGCGCGGGTAAAAAGCCCAGCGCCGGGTCCTCGGCGTTCAGACGCGCCTCGACGGCGTGGCCCGTCGGCTTCGGCGGCTCGCCTTCCAATGGCCCGCCGGCCGCGACGTGGAGCTGAAGCTTGACGAGGTCCAGGCCGGTGACCGCCTCTGTGACCGGGTGCTCGGCCTGCATCGACGCGGCGATTCCCATGAACGAGAACGCGTGGGTCGCCGGCTCGTAGAGAAACTCGACCGTGCCCACGTTGCGGTAGCCGGCGCGCACCGCCAGGCGCCGCGCCGCGTCCAGGACCTCGCGCTCCTGCTCGGGCGCGAGCGCCGGGCTCGACGACTCCGCGATGACCTTCTGGTTACGTCGCTGGTAGGAGCAGTCGCGCAGGCCGACCGCCCATGCGCCGCCGTAGCCGTCGGCGATGACCTGCACCTCGATGTGCCGCGCCGGCGCCACGAGCTCCTCGAGCAGCACCGGCACGCCGGCTTCTTCGGCAAGCCGCTTGGCGGCGATCTTGTCTGAAACCGACCGGATGATCGCCGCGTCGGGCCCGACGAAGACGATGCCGAGCCGCTCGCACCGTTCGGCGAACTCGGCGTCTTCGGCGACGAAGCCCCATCCGACCCAGACCGCATCGGCACGCGCCGCGCGCAGGGCGCGCTCCAGCGCGTCGTGGTCGAGGTAGCCGCCGTCGAGCGCGACCGCTTCGTCGGCGTGGCGGACGAACATCGCGTCGCGCTCGGACTCCGTGTGGAGGGCGATCAGCCGGATCGGATCGGCGCGCTGCGCGTTGAGCTCACGCACGGCGTGGATAAGGCGCATCGCGGGCTCGCCGCGGTTGACGATCGCCAGGCGCGAGAACGGGCGCTGCACGGCTCTGCACGTTCACGCGTGGCGGCAGGCTCCTCATCGGCCCACCGCCACGTTTGTCGTACGGAGAACTACTGTCGGCAAACCGCGGAGCAGGATCAACCCTGCAGTGCACGCAGGGCGTTGAGGATGACGGCGATGTCGATGCCTTCCTGCAGGAGCGCGCCCGCGACCGGCGGAAGGTAGCCGAGCGCCGCGGCGGCCATCGCGCCGAAACTCAGCCCCATGCCCACCAGGATGCTCTGGCGGGCGATGGCCAGCGAGCGGCGGCCGACCTGCAGCGCCGTGGCCACGCGATCGATCCGATCGACGGTGATCACGACGCTGGCGGCTTCGGTGGAGACGGTCGCGCCCACGGCGGCCATCGCGACGCCGACATCGGCAGCGGCGAGGGCGGGGGCGTCGTTGACGCCGTCGCCGACCATCACGACCGGCCGCGAAGAGGGATCGGCTCGGACCTTCTGCAACACGGCGAGCTTGTCGCCCGGCCCCTGGTCGGCAAAGACCTCGTCCACGCCCACGCCTGCGGCCACCGCTTCGGCGGTCTCGCGGTCGTCCCCGGTGACCATCGCGACGCGCCGCGCGCCGGCAGCCCGGATGGCAGCGACGGCCGCGGCGGCATCGGGACGGGGCCGATCCGCCAGGACGACGGTGCCCGCGTGGGCGCCGTCGATGCCGACGTGCACGACCGCACGGCCGGCCGCATGGTTGGACGGCGCAGCGATGCCGTGCGCGCGCAGGAACGCAGCCGAGCCGACCGTCACGTGCCGCCCGTCGACCGTTCCTTCGATGCCGTCGCCGGGCTGCTCGTGCACGGCACGGGCCTCGGAGAGCGCAAGTCCCCGGCCCTCGGCGTCATGCACGAGCGCCTCGGCCACCACGTGCGCCGAGAGCTGATCGACGGACGCCGCGAGGCGCAGCAGCTCGTCGGCATCGGTGCCGTCGAGGGTGATGATCCGCTCGACCGCGGGAGCGCCCAGCGTGAGCGTGCCGGTCTTGTCGAGCAGCACGCTGCGCGCGCGGCCGAGCTGCTCGATCGCGCCCGGGCCCTTGACCACGACGCCCGCCCGCGCCGCGCGCGACACGCCGCACACGAGGGCGATCGGGGCGGCGAGGATCAGTGGGCAGGGCGTGGCGACGACGAGCACCGCCAGTGCCCGGACGGGATCTCCGGTCAACGCCCATGCGAGGCCCGCGACCACGACGGTCACCGGCAGCAGGAACGCGGCGTAGCGGTCGGCCATCCGCACGAACGGCGCGCGCTGTGCCTCGGCGTCGCGCACGAGTCGCACGATCGCCGCATAGGCGCTCTCGGACGCCGGGCGCGTCGCGCGCAGGTCGAACGCCTCGCCGGCGTTCGCGGTGCCGCTGCGCACGGCCGCGCCGACCGCGCGCCGGACGGGCAGCGGCTCGCCGGTCAGCGCGGACTCGTCGAGGACGGCCTGCCCTTCGGCGACGACCCCGTCGACCGGTACGACCTCGCCGGCGCGTACGAGCACCAGGTCGCCGGGCAGCAGCGCCCCTACCGCGACCTCCTCCACGCCGGAGGCGCTCCGCCGGTGCGCGATGCGCGGCGCCCGTTCGAGAAGCCCCGTCAGCTCGCGGCGAGCGCGCCGGGCAGCCGCCGCTTCGAGCGCGTTGCCGCCGCTGAGCATGAGCGCAACGACCGCTCCGGCCAGGAACTGGCCCAGCGCCAGCGCCGCGGCGATCGCCAGCAGGGCGATCGCGTCCACGCCGACGTCGCCGGCGCGCAGGGAGCGGGCGACGCCGACGGTAAGCGGCACGAGCACGACGACCAGCGCCACCGCCCACACCACGTCGCCCGCCACCGGCGCGCCCGCCAGGTGCGCAACCGCACCGGCGAGGATCGACAGCGCGACGAGCGGCGGCAGCGCGCGAGTGAACCGCTCGTTCATGCGGCCTCCTTGGTCGTCGAGGTCAGCGTAGGAGGGACAACCGTGTCCGTCCATCGTGAGGCTCCGCCGATGAGATGCGGCTCTTCACGGATGCGCCGGGACCCGATTCGGACGATAGGCTCGGGTCCACGAGATGCTCTCCACGGTCTCCGAACCGCCGCGGGCCACCGCGTCAGCCGCGACCGTCGAAGCCAGCGACGTCGTCCTGCGTGACGGCTCCACCGTCCACGTACGCCCCACCGGCCCCGGGGACGTGGAGGGCGTTGCCACGTTCCTTCGCGGCTTGTCGCCGGACGCGAGGTGGTTTCGATTCCTCGGGTCCGGCCCGCGGGACGACCGCGCGGCGCGCGCGCTCGTCGAGCACGGCACCGGCCTGGTGGCGGTCGCCGGCCCCGAGGAGACGGTCGTCGCGCACGCGAGCTTCATCCCGGAGACGCGCGATCGGGCCGAGCTCGCCTTCGCGGTAGCCGACGCCTGGCAGGGCAAGGGCGTGGCCACCCTGCTGCTGGCACACCTCGCTGCGCTCGCCGAGGCGAGCGGCATCGTGACCTTCGTGGCGTGGGTGCATCCCAGCAACCACCGGATGCTCAAGGTGTTCCGCGACTCGGGCTTCCCCATCGAGGTGCGCTCCGAGCCGGGCGTCCTCGAGATCGAGCTGCCGTCCCAGCTGGGGCAGGAGGCGATCGACCACTTCGAGGAGCGCGACCGGATCGGCGCCGTGGCCGCTGTGCGCCACGTCCTCGAGCCCGCGTCGATCGCGGTCATCGGCGCTTCGCGGCGGCGGGTGAGCGTCGGCGGGACGGTCGTGCGCAATCTCGTGGCCGGCGGGTTCGCCGGACCGATCTATCCGATCAACCCGCACGCGAAGACCATCGCCGGCCGGCGGGCCTACGCATCCCTCGAAGACGTCCCTGAACCCGTGGATCTGGCCGTCGTCGCCCTCGCCGCGCCGCTTGTCGCGGAGGCCGCGCGGGCCTGCGAGCGCAAAGGCGTGCGCGCGCTCGTCGTGCTCTCGGCCGGCTTCAGCGAGGACGGCCCCGAGGGCCACGCGCGGCAGGCGGAGCTGCTGGGCATCTGCCGGGAGACGGGCATGAGGCTTGTCGGCCCCAACTGCCTCGGCGTGCTCAACACGGCTCCTGCCGTGCGGATGGACGCCACGTTCGCGCCGGGTCGCCCGCCGCGGGGCCGCATCGCGTACGGCTCTCAGAGCGGCGCGTACGGCATCGCCGCGCTTCACCATGCCGAGCGCCGGGGCCTCGGGCTGTCGTCATTCGTGTCGATGGGCAACAAAGCCGACCTGTCGGGCAACGATTTCCTGCGTTTCTGGGAGCAGGATCCCGGCACCGACGCCGTGCTCCTGTACCTCGAATCGCTCGGGAACCCGCACCGCTTCGGCCAGGTCTGCCGGAGGCTGACCGCCTCCAAGCCTGTGATCGTCGTCAAGAGCGGGCGCAGCGCTGCCGGCCGGCGCGCCGCGATGTCGCACACCGGCGCTCTGCTGCAGGCCTCGGAGGCGGCGGTCGACGCGCTCTTTGACCACGCGGGCGTGATCCGCGTACAGACACTCGACGAGCAGCTCGACGTCGCCGAGCTGCTCGCGCACCAGCCGCTGCCGCGAGGCGACCGCGTGGCGATCGTCACCAACGCCGGCGGACCGGCCATTTCCTGCGTCGATGCCTGCGCGGCGGCCGGGCTGCGGGTCGAGCCGCTCGCAGAGGACACCAGCCGGGCGCTGACGAAGCACCTGCCGCCCGCAGCGGCGTTGACGAACCCCATCGACATGCTCGCCGCCGCCACGAGCGCAGACTTCCGCCGGACGATCGAGACGGTCGCGGCCGACCCGGGTGTGGACGCGATCATCGCGATCTTCCTCCAGGTGCTCCCTGGGCGAGGCGCGGACAGGGTGGTGCGCGCCATCCGTGCCGCCGCTCGCCGAACCAACCTTCCGGTCCTGGCGGCCCTGATAACCGCGCAGCCGGCGCGCGCCACCAGCGCGATCGAGCACGACGTCCCGATCTACGCCACGCCGGAGGAAGCCGCACGCGCGCTCGGGCACGCGGCACGCCACGCCAGGAATCGGCGCCGCCGCGCGCCCGACGTCGACCCGCCTGGGGGCATCGATTCCGACGCAGCGGCGGTGCTCATCGCGGAGGCGCTGGGCGCCGGCGGAGGCTGGCTTGGCTTCGAGGGAGCGATGCGGCTGCTCCGAGCCTACGGCGTGCCGACCGCGCCCGCTCACCTGGCCGGCTCTCCGCATGCCGCCGGGCGCTGGGCGGCGACCGCAGGAGACGGGGTCGCGCTCAAGGCGGTCGGTCCGGACCTCCTGCACAAGCGGGACCTCGGCGCTGTGCGCTTGGGTCTGCGCGGCGCCAGCGCAGTCGCGCGCGCCGCGCGCGAGCTGCGCTCATCGCTGGAGGCGGACGGCCACGCCGTCGACGGCTTCGTCGTTCAGGCCATGGCCCCGCCGGGAGTGGAGATGCTCGTAGGCGTCGTCTCGGACCCCCAGTTCGGACCCGTCGTGGCCTGCGGCGCCGGCGGCACCACGGTCGAGCTGCTGGGCGACGTGCAGGTCCGCCTGGCGCCCGTGGCGCCCGTCGAGGCGACCGACATGATCCGCGCCCTTCGCACCTTTCCGCTGCTCGAAGGCTTCCGCGGCGCGCCACATGCCGATGTCGCGGCCCTGGAGGACGTGGTCGTGCGCATCGGCTGGCTGGCCGCCAACCATCCCGAGATCGCCGAACTGGACCTCAATCCCGTGATCGTCGCGCCAACCGGCGCGATCGCCGTCGGCGCCCGCGTACGGATCGAGCGTCCCCCGCGCCGCGCGCCGTATCCCGCGGTCGGCCGTTGACCGCGTCGCCGCAGCGGGCCTCGGCCCGTGGCGCGCTACCCCGAGAGCGCAAAGCATGCGCCGAGCTCACCGGGTTCCACAGGATCGGCCGGGTCCTCATCACAGTCCTGCGGGCCCAGCAAACGGACGTCTGGAGCCGGGCCGAGTGGTCCGGATCCATCTAACAGAGAACGCGATTCGGGTTCGAGCAACCAGGTGCCGTTGGCCAGACGGGAGACGACGTTGCGATCGGCTAGGCGCCCGAGCGCGGAGGACACCGTCGGACGGCGGCCGCCCACCAGCCGTGCGATCGCCTCGTGCCCCATCGCGAGCGGCACGACGATGCCCGCGGGCTCGGGCCGCCCCCAGCGGTCGGCGAGGTGCCAGAGCAGCGCCAGGATGCGGTCGTCGGCACGCGGGAATTGGCTGATGAGCTGGTGCACGGCGACGCGTTCGGACTGCCGGACAACCTGGAGGAGCAGCGCACCTGCGATCGACGGCCAGCGTTGCGTGACCGCGAGAAACGTCTTGTCCAACAGGGCGAGCCGAACGGGATCTGCGACGCAGAAGAGGCGATGCAGCGGAAGGTCCCCGCCCGTCGTCACGCCGGGTGCCACGATGTCGCCCCGCCCCAGCAGGTACGTCGCTGCCCGTCCGGCAAGCTCGAGCTCGTGAGCGATCAGCCCCCCGGCCACCATGCATCCGAACGGGGCGCAATCTCCGAGGATGCGCGTGAGCTCGGCGGCGTCCCACTGGCCGTCCGCAAGTGTCATCACCGGCGCCACAACCAGGCGCCGGGCCTCAGGACGGCCGGACGCCGAAAGGCCTGCACCGAGCCTCGGCTCGACATCCAACAACCGCACGTAGTCGCGGCGTGCCATGACGTCTCCTGGACGTGGCTCGTGGCTGAAATCACCCGCGAGGCAGGCGATACACCGATGATCCCGCGAACTGAGTGCCTGTCATCCGTGCTCGGCCGCCGTCTCGCCGCCAGGGACTACGGTCGGCCTGTACGGGCCCGGCCCGTTCGTTTTGGACAATCCTCTTCGCGCAGCCGTGCGACGTCGATAGCGTCGCCTCGTCCGCGCGCACGACGACCGGTCCAGCTGGCTCCGGTCACGATATGAGACGAGGAGGACCTTCGTGACGGCGCTCACGTGCACCCGCTGTGGTCTGCGCTACAGCGGCGAAACGCTGCCCGAACATCTTCTGTCGGCATCCGGGCCCTCGTGCCCACGGTGTGGGGCGCCCTTGACCGCCGAAGTCGGCGAGGAGATCGGCGCGAGACGCCCCCGCTTCGGCTCGACCCCCGAGCGCCACCGCCGCGCCGTTCGACAGACGCTCAGCTGGGCGGAGGGGGCGGCCGCAGAAGGCGACTACGCCACAGCTCTGTCTTGGCTTGCGACGCTCGAGGCGGCTGAGGGTGAGCTTCCCCCGGGAGTCGGCGCCCGGCGCCGCGAGTGGGCCAGCCACGTCGCCGTTCGCCCCGGTGATTGAGCAGGCCAAGGGCCGGCCCGCCGAACACACCGGCAGCGTCCGTAGTTTGCTGCGCGAAGTCTGCGCGTTGGCGCGGATGAGGCCACTCCCCGCTCTGCATACGGTCGACGTGAAGGGTGGACGACCACCTGGCTTTGACGTCTCATCGAGCAGGAAGGAGAACGCATGGCCACGATGACCGACGGGACGCGCACCGAGACGATCCCGATTGCGGAGCGCACCGCACCCTCGTATGAGGGCGGGGGCTGGATCCTCTTCGCGGGGATCATGTTCATGGTCTCGGCAACGCTCAACGTCATTTGGGGCATTGCCGCGGTCTCGAACTCGCACTTCTTCGTCGGGAACGCGTCCTACATCCTCAGCGACCTCAACACCTGGGGATGGGTTGCGATCGGCTTCGGCGCCTTGGAGGCGCTGGCCGCGCTGTCGATTTGGCGCGGTGGCGCGTTCGGGCGCTGGTTCGGAATATTCGTCGCGGGCCTCGCCATCGTCGTGGCCCTGATGTCGATTCCGGCCTATCCGTTCTGGTCGCTGACGCTCGTCGCGATCGACGTGCTTGTCATCTACGGCCTCGCCGCCTATGGCGGAAGGCCCGAGCTGACGCGCTAGGAGTCGCGTCACGAGGATCGATCGGGCGGCCATGGCGGGCCGCCCGATCTTCTTCCTGAGCTCGTCGCGTCTCACGTGGATTGGCACGCTCAATCACCCGATGTGGTCCGCGGGCGCCTGGGTGCCGGTGACGACGGACTGAGCGCCGCGGAGGCCGCCGAGCGCCTGTCGGTCTACGGACCCAACGTGCTTCCGCGCGTCGCCGGGCCGCCGTGGTGGCGGCTGCTCGTGCGCCAAGTCGCGGCCCCGCTGATGTACGCGCTGCTGGCCTCCGCCGGCATCGCCATCGCGCTCGGCGAGCTCGAGGACGGGCTGGTCGTGCTCGCCGTCGTGATCCTCAACGCGCTGATCGGCTTCGTGCAGGAGTTCCGCGCCGGGCGTGCAATTGCCGCGCTGGCTGAGCTCGTGGCCGAGCCGGCCACCGTGCGGCGCGACGGAAGTTGGCTTCGGGTGCCCGCTGATGAGGTCGTGCCCGGTGATCTCGTCGCGTTCGCATCGGGGGATCGGGTGCCGGCGGACATCCGCCTGGTGCACGGGGACGCCCTGCTCACGCAGGAGGCGGCACTGACCGGTGAGTCCGTGCCGGTCGCCAAGAGCCCGGCGCCGGTGTCCGAGCTTGCACCGCTCGCCGAGCGCCGCAGCGTGCTCTACGCGGGCACGACGATCGCCGCCGGCTCGGGCCAAGGGGTTGCCGTCGCCACCGGCCCGCGGACGGAGCTCGGGCGCATCTCGACCCTGCTTCAGGACGTGGACGAGCTGACGACGCCGCTGACCCGCGAGCTTGACCGGGTGGGCCGTGCCGTCACGGTGCTCATCGGTATCGCCGCTTTCGTGCTCGCGCTCGTCGCGGCAGTGCGCGGGTTCTCGCTCGCCGACGCCGCGCTCGCAGGGATCAGCCTCGCGGTGGCCGCCGTCCCTGAAGGACTTCCCGCGGTCGTGACGATCGCTCTCGCGATCGGCGTCCAGCGCATGGCGCGCCGCCGCGCGATCATCCGCCACCTTCCGGCGGTCGAGACGCTGGGCAGCACGACGGTCATGGCCTCGGACAAGACGGGCACGCTGACGCTCAACGAGATGACCGTCCAGGCGACCTGGACGCCGCGGGACGGGGTCGACGAGCTTCTTCGCGCCGGCGTGGTCTGCAATGACGCGTCCCTGTCGGCG